>NZ_JBEPSF010000014.1:0-153232 GCF_040548725.1 Stenotrophomonas sp. 2619
CGGTAGAGCCACGCCATGCGTGGCTGGGACATGTGGCCATCGCGTAATGCGAGGAGCCGGCCAGCGGCCGGCACTACCGGGACGCATTGCCGGCCGGCATCAGCCGGCCAGTGCGGCTTCGATTCGGACGATCCGGGCACACAAGCCGGTAGAGCCACGCCATGCGTGGCTGGGACATGTGGCCATCGCGTAATGCGAGGAGCCGGCCAGCGGCCGGCACTACCGGGACGCATTGCCGGCCCGTATCAGCCGGCCAGTGCGGCTTCGATTCGGACGATCCGAGCACAGAAGCCGGTAGAGCCACGCCATGCGTGGCTGGGAAATGTGGCCATCCGATAATGCGAGGAGCCGGCCAGCGGCCGGCACTACCGGGACGCATTCCGGCCGGTATCAGCCAGCCAGTGCGGCTTCGATGTCGCCGCGCAGCGATTCGGGCTTGTCGGTCGGCGCATAGCGCTGCAGCACCTGGCCGTCTCGACCGACCAGAAACTTGCTGAAATTCCACTTGATCCCGCGCGTGCCCAGCACCCCGGACTTCTCCGCCTTCAACCACTGCCACAGCGGATGCGCACCCTCGCCGTTGACCTCGACCTTGTCCGACAGTGGGAAATCCACTTCGTAAGTCAACGAACAAAAACTGCGGATCTCCTCGGCGTTGCCCGGCTCCTGGTGCCCGAACTGGTCGCACGGGAACCCGATCACCACCAACCCACGCGCCGCGTAGTCCCGCCAGAGCGCCTCCAGCCCTTCGTACTGCGGGGTAAACCCGCACTTGCTGGCCACATTCACCAGCAGCAGCACCTTGCCCCGGAACTGCTCCAGCGCCTGCGGCTGCCCGGTGAGGTCCACGAACGAGAAATCGAATGCGGTGGTCATGGCGGCCGAGCTCCTGCGCAAAAAACCATCTTAGCGCCGTGCGGGGGATGAACGTGCAGCGGGCAGACGGCGTTGGGGTGGTGCTGGCGCGGTGGGGGTCCATGGGGAGCCGGCGAGCGGCCGGCACTACCCTGCCGCCGGTCGAGCGGCTTGTGCCTTCAGTGAGGCGCCGACCCGATGTCCAGCGGGAGGCGGGTGGGGGTTTGCGAGGCCGTTGGGCGGCATGGATGCCGACCACGAGCCCCCAGGGATGGGTTCACGGCGCGCCTCGCAAACCCCCATCCGCCTCTCGCCCCGCGAACAGCGCGCCGCCGCTCCGCGCCTTCAACATGCCTTTCGACACAAGCCCCACCCCGCCCCCCCGGGTTACCCTCGGGCACTTGTCTGACCGGAGAATTCCCCTTGACCACCCGCCTTGCCCTTGCCGTCGCCGTGACCCTCGGCCTTGCCCTGCCCGCCTATTCCGCCGTCGCCGCCGCCCCCGCCGCCGCGAACGCCCAGCAGGCCAACCCGTTCTTCGCCGACAGCCCGCTGCCGCTGCATTACCCGCAGTTCGACAAGATCAAGGACAGCGACTTCGCCCCCGCCTTCGACGCCGGCATGGCCCAGCAGCTCAAGGAAGTGGAGGCCATCGCCAACAACAAGGCCAAGCCCACCTTCGACAACACCCTCATCGCCCTGGAAAAGAGCGGTGACACCCTGGATCGCGCCACGACCGTCTTCTTCAGCCTGGTCGGCGCCGACACCAACGACACCCGCAAAAAACTCCAGGCCGACTACTCCGCCAAGTTTGCCGCCCACAGCGACGCCATCGCGCTCAACGGCAAGCTGTTCGCCCGCATCCAGACCCTGTACGACACCCGCGCCCAGCTCGGCCTCGACGCAGAAGGCGTCCGCCTGGTCGAAAAGTATTACGAAAGCTACGTCCGCGCCGGCGCCAAGCTCAACGATGCCGACAAGACCAAGCTCAAGGCCATGAACGCCGAACTGGCCAACCTCGGCACCACCTTCAGCCAGAACGTCCAGAACGAAGTGAACGCCTCGGCCGTCGTCGTCGACGACGTCGAGCAACTCGATGGCCTGTCGGCCGAGCAGATCGCCGCCGCTGCTGAAGCCGCCAAGGCCCGCAAGCTCGACGGCAAGTACGTCATCGCCCTGCTCAACACCACCGGCCAGCCGCCGCTGACCAACCTGCGCAACCGCGACCTGCGCCAGAAGATCTACGAAGCCTCGATCACCCGCGGCAGCCGCGGCGGCCAGTACGACAACACCGCCCTGGTCTCGCGCATCATGCAGCTGCGCGCCGACAAGGCCAAGCTGATGGGCTTTGCCAACTTCGCCGCCTACAACCTCACCAACCAGACCGCCAAGACCCCCGAAGCGGTCAACGCCATGCTCGGCCAGCTCGCCCCGGCCGCCGTCGCCAACGCCAAGCGCGAAGCGGCCGACCTGCAGGCCATGATCGACCAGGAACAGAAGGCTGCCGGCAAGCCCACCTTCAAGCTCGAAGCCTGGGACTGGGCGTTCTACAGCGAGAAGGTCCGCCAGGCCAAGTACAACTTCGACGAATCCCAGCTCAAGCCGTACTTCGAGCTGAAGAACGTGCTGGAAAACGGCGTGTTCTTCGCCGCCAACCAGGAATACGGCCTGACCTTCAAGCAGCGCACCGACCTGCCGGTCTACCACGACGACGTCACCGTCTATGACGTGTTCGACGCCGACGGCAGCCAGCTGGCGATCTTCATCTTCGACCCCTACGCACGCGCCTCCAAGCGCGGTGGCGCCTGGATGAACTCGTACGTGTCCCAGTCCGCGCTGACCGGCTTCAAGCCGGTGGTGGCCAACCACCTCAACATTCCCAAGCCGCCGGCCGGCCAGCAGACCCTGCTGACCTGGGATGAAGTGACCACCACCTTCCACGAGTTCGGCCACGCCCTGCACGGCATGTTCTCCAACGTGAAGTATCCCTACTTCTCCGGTACCGCCGTGCCGCGCGACTTCGTCGAGTTCCCCTCGCAGGTCAACGAAATGTGGTCGGACAACCCGGCCATCCTGAAGAACTACGCCAAGCACTACCAGAACGGCTCGGCCATGCCGCAGGCGCTGCTGGACAAGGTGATTGCCGCGGCCAAGTTCAACCAGGGCTTTGCCACCACCGAATACCTGGGCGCCGCCATGCTTGACCAGCGCTGGCACCAGATCGGCCCGGACCAGGTGCCGGCCGCCAAGGACGTGATGGCCTTCGAGCGCGCCGCGCTGGAGAAGGACGGCATCTACTACGCGCCGGTTCCGCCGCGCTACAAGACCCCGTACTTCAGCCACATCATGGGCGGCTACTCGGCCGGCTACTACGCCTACATCTGGTCCGAAGTGCTCGACGCCAACACCCAGAAGTGGTTCCGCGAAAACGGCGGCCTGAGCCGCAAGAATGGCGACCACTTCCGCAAGGCGCTGCTGTCCAAGGGCGGCAGCGTGGATGCGATGCAGCTGTTCCAGGATTTTGCCGGGCACGCCCCGCAGATCGAGCCGCTGCTGGAAAAGCGTGGCCTGACCTCGGGTAACAGCACGAAGTAAGCGTCCGCTCCATCGACGTGAACCAAAAAGAACGCCCGGTCATGCCGGGCGTTCTTTTTGGGGCGTCCTGTCTTCCTGTCCTGCCCGGCGCGGCTCTCAATGCGCCTGCGGGTCGAACCAGGCTTCCCACGTGGACGGTGAGGCGGTCATCGCACGGGCTTGTTCGAACGCCGCCTTCGCCTGCGCGGTGCGCCCAGTATTGAGCAACGCCACGCCCAGGCTGAACGCGGCATGCCGGTCGTCGCTGCCCAGCGCCAACGCCCGCTGCAACACCTCACGGGCGTTCGCGTACTGCGCGCGGTCGCAAGCCACGGCGCCGAGCGCGGTCAACAGCAGCGGATCTTCGCCGTGGGCCGCCAACGCGGCGTCCAGCGTGGCGGCAGCCGTGGCAAGCGCAGTGTCGGCATCGCGCGTGCCGGCGAACGCGGCCTGCACCTCGCTGCGGGCGCTCAGCAACGCGTGGACCACGGCGGAAGGAATCGCGTCATGCATGCGGAGCAATGCTAACGGGAAACATACCGGCCCGGCACGGCCGAGCGGGATCAACGCGGCCGCCAGCGCTGTGCCGGCGGTCGCAACCACGCTCAGTTGGAGGCGGTGGTGTAGGCGTAACCGAGCGGCGACCCTGCCTGGTCAACCTTGGCCTTCACCTTGAAGTGGAACGCCGGCAGGTTGGAACCGCTCATCCGGCAGTTCTCGGTCTCGGTCACCTTGCACGTGTACGCCTGCTCGGTAGGCGCAAAGCCCATGCCGATGTACATCTCCAGGTCCGGGTTGGTGCGCAGCATGGTGGTGGTGTAGCGGTTCGCCTTCGGCTTGATCACACCGGAGATGGTCTCACCTTCCATCAGCGTCACATTCAAGCCCGCCGTACGCGAGCCGCCCGGAGCAGTCTGCAGGTTCCAGGACAGGCACACCATGTCGGCCGGGTCGGTGCAGGCCACTTCTTCCACGTCGTAGGCCTTGCGCGCCGCATGGGCCTGGCTGGCGAGGGTGCACGCGAGGAGCACGGCCATGGTGGTGGTGATCGGCGTGCGCTTCCGGGTCATCATCTGCATCTCAACGTCTCGTGTGGGGGGACGCCGCGACTGGCGGCGGCAGACCTGCCGTCACGCCCCGCGACCGACGCAGTTGGCCACGCTGCGGACACCCGGGACCTGGTGCCATGTCACACAAAAAATTCCCGCTTTCAGCAGGCACCCACGCAGGCCCGCCGACGCCCTGTTCGCGTCACATCGTGATGCTTTCGGCCCATCGCGCCTGAACAAACGGCGACTGCGGTCAACGCATTGGACAGGATCTTCGCGACACGCGGACCGATGACGACAGCAGCCAGGCCAACGGCGTCATTGCCGGCCGTGTGCCGGGTGACCCGCCGTCGCCGTCAACGCGGCGCCAGATATCCGCCGGGCACGCCCTGCGGCGACAGCACCAGCTGCCACAACTGCGCATGCCGGCAGCGGAAGCTGGCCATGGATGCGGCCAAGTAGAAGCGCCACATGCGCTTGAAGCGTTCGTCGTAGCGCTGCGGGTCCAGCTGCGGCCACGCGTTCTCCACGTTCAACCGCCAGGCCTGCAGCGTGCGATCGTAGTCGGTGCCGAAATTGTGCCAGTCCTCCAGCACGAACAGCCCCTCGAACGCGGCGGTGACCTGGGCCGCCGAGGGCAGCATCGAGTTGGGGAAGATGTAGCGCGCAATCCAGGGATCGGTGCGGTGGCGCGACAGGTTGCCGCCGATGGTGTGCAACAGGAACAGCCCATGCGGATGCAGACAGCGCCGCGCCATCTCCATGTACCCGCGGTAGTTCTTGTCGCCCACGTGTTCGAACATGCCCACCGAAAAGATCGCGTCGAAGGTCTCCTCGACCTCGTGGTAGTCCTGCAGGCGGATCTCGATCGGCAGCCCGGCGCACAGCTGGCGTGCGTAGTCGGCCTGCTCCTGCGAAATGGTGATGCCCACGCCGGACACGCCGTAGCGCTCGGCGGCGAACTTCAGCGCCTCGCCCCAACCACAGCCGATATCCAGCACGTGCTGGCCGGGGCGCAGCCCGAGTTTGCGGCAGATCAGGTCGAGCTTGGCTTCCTGCGCCCCATCCAGATCCTGCGCGTCGCGCCAGTAGCCGCAGCTGTAAACCAGACGCTGGCCGAGCATGGCCTCATACAGGTCGTTGCCCAGGTCATAGTGGCGCTTGCCGACTTCGAAGCTGCCACTGCCCGCCTGCAGGTTGAACAGGCGCGCCTTGAGCGCATCGGCCACTTCGCGCCAGCCGTGCACGCGCTCGTCCAGGTGGGCCTGCATCAAGTGATACAGGAACCCGTCCAGCGAGGCGGCGTCCCACTGGCCGTCCATGTAACTCTCGCCCAGGCCGAGCGAGCCCTGGGCCATGACCCGCGTATAGAACTGCGGGTCATGCACGTGGATGTCGTGCGGCTGGTCACCGCCAACGGTGACCCCCGCCTCGTGCAGCAACAGCGTCACTCGTCGTTGCAGTCCCGCGTCCACGTCGCCTCCGTCGGTCAACCCCGGGCAAACAACCCCGCGTAGGCGGTGCCGACGTGCGGCGCCAGCACGCTGGCCGGAACATCCACGGTCTGCGTGCCATCCGAATACGGCCCCACCTGGTACGGCGGGAATACAAAGCGTACCGCGCTGATCTTGCCATCGGTACCGGTCAGCGGCTGGAACTGGCTGAAGTTCTCGGCGCTGGGTTCGGTGCCGTCGGCGATCATGCGACTGGCGCTGCGCAGCGACTCCTGCAGCTGGCCCGGGTCCATGTCTTCGCTGCTCAGCCGGGTGGCCACGCGCTCGCGCAGCTGGTCACCGATGTAGTCACTGACCGCCTTCCATCCCTTGGTATCGGCCACCAGCTTGTCGGCGGTGAGCATCTGCTGCTGCTCGGGCAACCACACAAAGCGCGCCACCAGCGGCTCGCCATGCGCACCCCCGGTGTAGCGGCTGCCATCGGCACTGACCACCACCAGCTGCGGGGTTTCCAGCACCTTCTCGAAACTCAGCGACAGCTCGTAGGGCATGGTCGGCTTGTCGTTGCCGAGGCCGTCCACGGCCTGCTGCAGCTCGCCGCGCGCCGCGCTGGCATAGTCGGACAATGCCTTGGCCAGGCCCGGGTACCGCGCGATGTCGGTCGGGTAACTGATGCCCACCACGGCCTGCGGCGTGTTTTCGATCACGTCGCGCAGTTCCACCGGCGCCGCCACATCCGTCGGTGTCTCGATGTTGGCCGGCTGCGCCGCCGTGCTGCCATCGGCCGGTGGCGCCGCGGTATCGGCGGCGTCACGCTTGCAGCCGGCCACCAGCACCAGGCCCACGGCCAGGGCCAACGCGCTGGCGCGCAGCGCGCGACGGTTTACTACGATGTTCATTGCAATCCCCTTGTTGAAACCCAGCATGATGATCGGTCGTCCCTGCGAACCCCCCTGCCGCCGTCAGCCGGCCAGCAGGTCGTCGTATTCCTCATGGCGTTGCATGAAGGCTTCGGCATAGGCACACGCCGGCACCACCTTGTATTTGTGTTCGCGTGCATAGCGGAGCGCCACCTTGGTCAACTCCCCTGCGATGCCGCGACCCTCGATGGGTTCGGGCACCTCGGTATGGGTGATGACCATGCGCTTCTGTCGTTTCAGCGACTTGATCTGGTAGTCCAGCAGCGCCAGATGCCCTTGCACCCGGGCCTGGAACCGGTGGTGGGCCAGATCGTGCTCCACCTCGTATGCCAATCCGGGCGGGGTGACCGAAGCCATGGGCGGTGTCTCCTGCGGCAACTGACGCGATAGTGCGCAGCGTAGCGCCATGATCGCGTGAAGTCTGAACAGGGGCAAGCAACGACGTGGAGCGTCACATACCGCCCTAAAGGTCCGTCGATTCAAGCCGATATCGGTAACGGACAGGGCGTGAAAGCTGGCACGAGTTTTGCGACACCTGCCTACCCGATCGTGCTCCACAAGGAGGTCCACATGGACAACGCACCTATCTCCCCCGCACCTGGCGATGCCGACAGCTCGCTGCTGGAAGGCCTGTTCCAGCTGGCCGTGAATGGCCAGACCCAGAGCTGGGAATTCGACCAGATCGACAACGAGGTGTATGCCCGCCTGCTCAGCGCCTACGGTGCGGAAGGCAAGAAGGCCGCGTAAGCGGCCTGTGTCACGACCAGCGGTCGTGACCTACCCCGGTGACGGCGCGCCGCCCGGGTCCTCGCGTTTCGATCCACGGCCGTGACCTGCCGCCGGCTGCCGGTGACCCCGGTCCCGGCAGGTACCGACCGTGGGTCGGTACCCCAGGCGTAGGCTCAGCCTAGCGGAAGCTGGGGTTGCTCAGCGCGTGCAGGAACTGCCCGAAGATCGCCGGGTGCATCGCCAGCAGGAAGATCACCCCGAACGCGGCACCGGCCAGGTGCGCGCTGTGGTTGATGCGGTCGCCCCCGCGCTTGTCCATCCAGATGCTGTAGCCCACGTAGAACACCGCGTAGACGATCGCCGGCGCCGGGATGAAGAACACGTAGATCACGCTCCACGGGCTGACCAGGACGAAGGCGAACAGCACCGCCGACACCGCGCCCGACGCGCCCAGGCTGAGGTAGTTCGGGTTCTTCTGGTTCTTCAGGTAGCTGGGCAGGATCGACACCACCAGCGCCCCCAGATAGAACGCCGGGTAGGTCAGGTAGCTGCCGGTCAGGGTGACCATCAACGACTCGATCTGGCCGCCGAAGAAGAACAGCGTGATCATGTTGAACGCCAGGTGCGCCAGATCCGCATGGATGAACCCGTAGGTCACCAGGCGGTCGTACTGGCGATGGCGGTCCACCGCGGGCGGCCACAGAATCAGGCGGTCGCCGAGTGCACGGTTGTTGAAGGCCATCCACGACACGATGACGGTGATGGCGATCAACAGCAGATTGACGGGGGTCATGTCAGGGCTCAGGTCGTACGGTAGTTGTCGACCATACGATAGCGCCTGGCATACCAACCAAAGGCCAACGCCGCCAGGAACGCGAAACCGGCGAAGAAGAACATCAGGAAGGCCGCTTCGCTCAAGCCGGTACTGGCGATCTGATGGGTGACCGTGTCATTGCGCACCGCCGCGTTGGACAGCAGCACCCACAGGTTGCCGATGGTGGTGGTGAGATTCCAGAAGCTCATCACCACGCCCTTCATCGCCTGCGGGGCCTGGCTGTAGGCAAATTCCAGGCCAGTGGCCGAGACCAGCACTTCGCCGAAGGTCAGCAGGGCATACGGCAGCATCTGCCAGAAGATGGACATGACGTTGCCGCCATCCATCATCACCTGGATGCCGCCCACCACGATCCAGGCCAGGCCGCTGAAGGCGATACCGGCGGTCATGCGGCGCAGCGCGGTTGGCTCGAAGCCGAAGTGGCGCAGCGTCGGGTACAGCACCAGGTTGTTGAACGGAATCAGGATCATCACCAGCAGCGGGTTCAGCGCCTGCATCTGCGAGGCGGTGAACCACGACGGCATGGCCATCTGCTGGCCCTGCAGCACCCAGGTGGACGCCTTCTGGTCGAACAGGGAGAAGAACGGCGTGGTCAAGGCAAAGATCACCAGCACGCGCAGTACCGAACGCACGCCCTCCACGGCCTCGGCCGGGTGCACCGCCCGGGCGCGGTCCAGCTGGATCCAGGTGCCACCGCCGATACCGGCCAGCAGCAGGACCAGCGCGATGCACAGGCAGATCACGATGCCCAGGCTGCCCACCAGCCCCATCGAGGCCACGGCCAGCACCGCGCCCAGGATGGCCAGGGTACGGCCCGGCCGCCCCTTGCCCGGCGCGTGCGCCGAGAGCGCCGTACGCACTACGTTGCCGAACGAATGCGGGTCCTTCGGCGGCAGCGGCACCAGCACATAGCGCTTGCGGCCGAGCCAGAACACGAAGGTGGCCACGAACATCAGGATGCCCGGAATGCCGAACGCCCACTGCGGGCCCAGGTTCTTGAGGGCCAGCGGAATCAGCAGCGAGGCGAACAGCGAGCCGAAGTTGATGATCCAGTAGAAGGCATCGAACACGATCTTGGCCAGGTGCTTGTTGCTCTGGTCGAACTGGTCGCCCATGAACGAGGCCACCAGCGGCTTGATCCCGCCAGCACCCAGCGCGATCAGCCCCAGGCCGACGAAGAAGCCCTGCCGGCTGTCTTCAAACACCGCCAGGCAGGCGTGGCCGGCGCAGTAGATCAGGCTGAACCAGAGGATGGTGTGGTACTTGCCGAAGAACTTGTCGGCCAGCCAGCCACCGAGCAGCGGGAAGAAATACACGCCGATCATGAAGCTGTGCATGATGTCCTTGGCCTCACCCGCGCGGCCTTCGGCGGTGATCTCCTGCAGCAGCAGCGAGGTGATCAGGAACTGCACCAGGATGTTGCGCATCCCGTAGAAACTGAACCGTTCGCAGGCCTCGTTGCCAATGATGTACGGAATCTGGCGCGGCATTCTTCCCTTGCCTGCGCTGGCGGCTGCGATCGTGCTCATCCTATGGGGCTGTCCTGCGAATACGAAAGGGCGCGAGCTTACCGGAACCCCTACCACCACGCACGCTGCGCCCCTACATGACAGCACGCCACGGACATGGCAGGCGAACGCGCCAAATCGCGGCGGAAGTCACGAAGCGTCGACGGACAAAGCGTAAACTTATCGTTATGCGCATGATCTCCACTGCTGTCGCGGGACGTTGGCCGGGCTGGTTGCTGCTCATGCTCTGGGCCGCCTCGGCAGCGCAGGTGCAGGCGCGCCAGGCCGACCCCGGCCCGCGCCTGCTCAAGGTGGCCACGCTGGAGCTGCCCACCCTGGACGAAGGGCAATGGGAACAACGCCGCGACCAGGTGCTGCAGATGCTGGAAACGCTGCAGCCGGACGTGATCGCGGTCCAGCGCGTCATGCAGGCGCAGGGCCGCAACCCGGCCTGCTGGCTGGCCACCCGGCTGCGCTACAGCTGCGACTTCGTCACCGCCGATCCGCCCAGCCAGGCCTTGCGCCATGGCAGCGCCATGCTGACCCGGCTGCCGGTCAGCGAAGACGGCGTCACCCTGCTGCACCCTCCAGGCCAGTTCAGCGCTGCCGGCATGTTGCGGGTGAAGCTGCAGGAAGAGCTGATCAACATCTATGTGGCACGCCTGCGCCCGGACCCGGACGAACCCGAGGTGCGCCGTCACCAGAGCAGTGACCTGATGACCTGGATCGGCGCCACCGCCGAAGGGCTGCCGTCGTTGATCGCGGGCGACTTCTCGGCCGACACCGCCGAACTGGTGCGCAGCGCCCCTGGTTTCCAACCTGCGCGGCGCAATCCCGGTGAGCGGGTCGATCCGCCCTCGGTGGCCGGCAGCGCGCGCGGTCATGGGCTGGACGTGCTGTTCCAGGTCAAGCATTTCGAGGGGATCGGGCAACAGGCCTTGAAGCTGCCGGCCGCCGACGGCGCCGTTCCCGACAAGGGCGCACTGCGGCTGGGGGTGATGGCCACGTTGCGGCTGCAGTCGCCGGTGCCCGCCAGCGCGCCCTGATTCGACAGACAGGGCGACCCAAACGAAAACGGCCAGGCATCGCTGCCTGGCCGTTTTGTCATGCTACCGGGACATCGCTCAGGCGATTGCGGCCTGGTAACGACGCTCGACTTCGTTCCAGTCGACCACGTTGAAGAACGCGCCGATGTATTCCGGGCGACGGTTCTGATACTTCAGGTAGTAGGCGTGTTCCCAGACGTCCAGCGCCAGGATCGGCGTGTTGCCGTCCATCAGCGGGCTGTCCTGGTTGGCGCTGCTTTCCACCACCACCTTCTTGTCGGGGGTGACGCTCAGCCACGCCCAGCCACTGCCGAAGCGGGTCAGCGCGGCCTTGGTGAAGGCTTCCTTGAACTTCTCGAAGCCGCCCAGTTGCGACTCGATGGCCTTGCCCACGTCGCCCACCGGTGCGCCGCCGCCGTTGGGCGACATCACGGTCCAGAACAGGCTGTGGTTGGCGTGGCCGCCACCGTTGTTGCGCACCGGACCCTGCAGGTTTTCCGGCAGCGACTTGGTCTTCTTGACCAGCTCTTCGATCGGCAGGTCGGCGAACTCGGTGCCTTCCAGGGCGGCGTTGACGTTGTTGATGTAGGTCTGGTGGTGCTTGGTGTGATGGATTTCCATCGTGGCCGCGTCGATGTTCGGCTCAAGTGCGTCGTAGGCGTAGGACAGCTTGGGGAGGGTATAGGCCATGTGGTTCTCCTGGTAGCTCACTCACCCGGCGAAGACCGGGCGTTGCGCTGACGATGATGGGGATGGCCGACAAGCTTACCAAGGTCCATGTAAAGGAAACTTGGTCCTGCGCATGCCGCTTCTACACACGGTGTTACGCACCGGTGACGGGAGCGCGCGGTGCGGCGGCGCTGTTCGGCTGCGCCTCATCGCCGGATGCGCGCTTGGCGGTACAGTAGCGGCTCTCTTCCCTGGCCCGCCCTGCCCCATGCGCAAGCCCCTTCTGTTGCTGGTTGCCGTCGTGCTGCTGATCGGCGGCCTGGCTGCGGTCAAACTGATGCAGCGCCCGCCGCCGCCGCAGTTTGCCCCCTCGTTGTCGCAACCGATCGAGGCCGCGCCGGCGGCTGCGGCGGCGCGCACGCCTGCGGGCGACCCGCTGCCCCCGTTCCTGCCGGCCGAGGCACGCGCCACCATCGCGCTGATCCAGCGCGGCGGCCCGTTCCCGCACCGCCAGGACGGCAGCGTGTTCGGCAACCGCGAGCAGCGCCTGCCGCAACGCCCACGTGGCTACTACCACGAGTACACCGTCGACACCCCCGGTGCCGGCAATCGCGGTGCGCGTCGCATCGTCACCGGCGGCACCCCGCCCACCGGCTGGTTCTACACCGACGACCACTACGAAACATTCCGCAGTTTTGATGTACCACCGGCCGGGAGCTGGCAATGAACCACGACGCATTCGAATTGGGCCTGCACGACATCAACAACGCCGGCGTGTACGCCATCGGCAACGGCGATCTGGGCCCGCTGTCGGCGGCGATGCGCGATGCCGGCCTGCGCGTGGTCCAGATCGACCTGGACGGCTGCCAGGACAAGCGCACGCTGCTGATGCGGCTGGCCGCGCGCCTGGATTTCCCGACCGGCTTCGGCGGCAACTGGGATGCGCTGACCGACAACCTGCGCGACCTGGCCTGGCTGCCGGCCAACGGCTATGCGCTGTTCTTCAATGACGCCGACGCCTTGCGCGCGCAGGCCGGCGCCGACTTCGACACGCTGCTGGAGGTGCTGGACGAAGCCAGCCGTTTCTGGAGCGAAAGCAACGTACCGTTCTGGGCCTTCGTGGCGCTGCAGGATGCAGACGTGGAGATGGACCAGGACGCCGCGACGCCGTAACCCCGCATCCGGGGTAGAGCCACGCCATGCGTGGCTGTGACGCGCCGTCACGCCGGACCCGGCGGCAGCCACCCATGGGGTGGCTCTACCCGCCGATGAAAGGGGTAGCCACCCATGGGGTGGCTCTACCGCCGATGAGGCGCAGCCTCATCGGCTGCCGTTGTTGTCCTGCAGCTCTTTCTTGAACGGAATATCCGGCGGCGGTCGCGCCACGGCCGGCTGGTCCTGCATGTTCGGATCGCTCAGGCCACAGCCGCCGCCGAACTGCAGAATGGACACCACGCACGAGATCGACGAACTGGTGCCCGGGATCGGGATCTCCACCGACTTGATGCCCTTGCGCACCCACTCGGCCAGCAACGATTCGTTGGGCGCCCAGTATTTCTCGAACGAGGTCGGCGTGTAGTCGTACGGCGGCCGCTTGAGCCACGTGCCGGACTGGGCGATGCGCTCCTTGGTCCAGCCGTCCTTGTCGCCCCCGGGCGCGCCCCGCTCGGCCGCGCCCTTTCCGTCCTGGCCGGCCACGCGCACGCCGCCGTCGGCATTGAACAGGCTGCCGCCACTGACACCGGTCGCGCTTACCGCGCGGCCGTTGAGATCGCGGTCCTGCGGGTGGTTGGCGGCCGCCCAGTCATCGCCGCGCCGCGACGCGGACCAGTCGCCCGGATCCGCAGCCGGCTTGGCCGGCGACGGGCTCGGCGCGGCCGGTGCCGTGCGCGCGGCGCTGTTGTCGCTGGGCGCGGTGCTGGAATTCGGCGCGGTCGCCGTGGATGCGCTGGCCGGGGCGGTCGTGGGGGTCGGCGGCGCCGGGCGCGGAGTGGCGTTGGGCACCGCCCGTTCGCGCACCGCCACCTGGGCCGGCGACGGTGCCGGGACACTCAGCTCGCGCTGCGGCACACGCGCCACCGCCACCGGCGGGGTCAGCAACGGCTGCACCTGGCGCTCGCGCACCTGCACCTCACGCTGCGGCAGCGGCACCTCCACGCGCGGGCCCGGCACCACCATGGTCGGGGCCGGCGCCTGGACCACGCTGACCTCGCGCTCGCGCACCGTCAGCTCGGGAGTGCGCACCTGCGGTTCGGTGGGGCGCGGCATCGCCACGCTCGCACGTGGCGAGGGGGCCTCCACCGTGGCCACCGTGCGCTCGCGCACCGTGATGTCCTGCGGATCGCGCGGCACCACGCGCACCTCGGTGCGCACCGCGCTGGGCGGCGGCACCACGAAATCGGTGGTAGCCTGCGCCACTTCGGTGGCCTGCAGCGGCTGTTCCGGGGTGGGCGTGGCGGGGCGGGGCGGCGCCGGCTGCGGCTCGCTGGCCGGGGGCGGGTCGGCACGCGGCTGCGGCGCGGATGCCGTGGCCGCCGCCGTGGGTTCGACCTGCGTCGGAGGGGGCGGCGGCGCGGTGTCCGGCGTCGCCTCGACCGGTGTCGGTGCGGCGGCCTGGCCACCGTCATCCTGCTGTGGCGTGCCACGGCCCACCAGCGACACCTGCACGCGGCCACTTTCGCCGCCCTGCTCCGGCACTACCGGCGGTCGAATCAGGGCCACCCACAGCAGCAGCGCGGCAAACAGCATATGCAGCAGCAGGCTGATCGTGGCCGAGCTCCAGCGCATCCAGCGCTGGTCGCGCGGGGCCGGCTCCCAGCCCTGCCACAGCAGGCGCCGCAGCGATTGCGCGAACCCCAACTGCGGCAGCCGCCCGGCGGACACCGGCAACGGGCGCCCGATCAGGGCGGCGATGACCTCGCTGGAACGAAAGGGGCGCGGCAACGGCGTCAGCGCGCGCAGCCACAGGCCCCACCCGTAGGGAAGGCCCGTGGTTTTCTCAAGGATGCGGTTGTCCGGCTGGCGTGCCAGCAGCCAATCGAGGATCTCGTCAGCCCGGCGCAGTGGCACGCAGCGCGATCAGGCGGCCGTGCCGCGCGGGATGTACGGCGCGTCGCCACTGTCGTGGTCGGTCGCGTCGCGTACCGCGGTGATCCCGGGCACCCGGCCCATCAGGGTTTTTTCGATGCCCTGCTTGAGGGTCACATCGGCCATGCCGCAGCCCTGGCAGCCACCACCGAAGCGCAGCAGCACCACGCCGTCGGCCGACACTTCCTGCACGGCCACCTTGCCGCCGTGGGAGGCCAGCTGCGGATTCACTTCGTTCTCCACCACCCAGCGCACGCGTTCGACCAGCGAGTTCGCCTCGCCCGGGGCTTCGCCCTTGATCTTGGGGGCCTTGATGGTCAGCTGCTGGCTGCCGGTGGCATTGCTGACGATGTCGATCTCGGCACCGTCGAGCCAGCCCACGCTGGGCGCATCCACGAACAGGGTGAAGCCATCGCAGTCCACCGCCCATTCGTCGCCGAGCAGTTGGGCAGGCTCGGCAAACTCGAGCCGGGCATCGGCGCGGGGGGTGCCCGCATCGACGGCGCTCAGGCGCACGCCCATGCCGGGCACGGCCTCACGCTCGATCAGCTTGCGGAAATAGGTTTGGGCGGTGTCGGATATCTGGATCATCAGGCTATTCTAGCGGCTTACATGTTATGCGCTCATTCGGTTTATACATTGGCCGGCGCATCGTTCAGTCATCTTGCTAGAACACTGGGAGTGGAGGATTTCATGGCCGACCTGATTCCGCTGGCGCGGGCGCACTGCGTGCCGCGCAAGGGCAGCGACCACAAGCTGGGCGAGGCCCGGGTGGCCGAACTGCTGGCCCAGGTGCCCGGCTGGGAGCTGGCCGAACACGGCCAGGCGCTCACCCGCACCTTCCGCTTCGACGACTACCACCGGACCATGGCGTTCGTGAACGCCCTGGCCTGGGTGGCCCACCGCGAAGACCACCATCCCGACCTGGGCGTGCATTACGACCGGGCGGTGGTGCGCTTTTCCACCCACGACGTGGGCGGCCTGAGCGAAAACGACTTCATCTGCGCAGCGAAGGCTTCGGCCCTGACGGAGTGACCCCATGAAACTGCAGTCCCTCGTATTGTCCAGCGTCGCCCTTGCCGCCCTCGCCGGCTGCAACAAGCCGGCCGAGCCCGCCACCCCGGTGGCCGCGCCGACTGAAGTGGCCGCCGTGAAGACCCCGCCGCCGCAGTACCCGATCGAACTGGCCTGCCAGGGCATCGGCGGCACCAGCACCTTCAAGGTGGTGATTGCCGCCAACGGCAAGCCCAGCCAGGTGGCGCAGGTGACCAGCAGCGGCAACGCCCAGCTCGACGCGCAGGCGAAGACGGCGGTGGAAGGCTGGGAGTTCAAGGCGGCCACCCGCGCCGGCCAGACGGTGTCCACCACCATCCAGGTACCGGTGAGCTTCAACCCGCCGCAGCCCAAGCCGGATGAGTGCTTCGCGGTGGAAGAGCGGCTTCGCCGGGGCGGTTGAGTCCGTTCTGATCCGAGGTCAGCCAGCGCCAGCCTCCCCTTACCGCGCCCCGGTGGACCCTGCCGGGGCGCGTTGCACGTTTCCAAGGACGCTGTAGCGCATGCTCGAAATTTCTGCTGAAAATGTCTGGGTCGCGCTTGGCGTGACCCTGGCCGCCGGCCTGGCAACGGGCCTGGGCAGCCTGATGGTGCTGTTCTCGCGCCGCCCCAACCCGCGGCTGCTGGCCTTCGGGCTGGCCTTTGCCGGCGGGGCGATGGTGTTCGTGTCGCTCACCGAGATCCTGAACAAGGCGATCGATTCGTTCACCCAGGCCTACGATGCCCGGCTGGGCTTCGCCTACGGCACGGCAGCGTTCCTGGCCGGGGTACTGCTGATCGTGGTGATCGACCACCTGATCCCCAACCCGCACGAAAGCCTGGACAAGCAGGACCCGCTGTTCCGCGACAACAACAAGGCCTACATCAAGCGGGTGGGCCTGCTGACCGCGATCGCGATCACCGCGCACAACTTTCCCGAAGGCCTGGCCACGTTCTTTGCCACGCTGGAAAGCCCGTCAGTGGGCATGCCGCTGGCGTTCGCCATTGCCATCCACAACATTCCCGAAGGCATCGCCATTGCGGTACCGGTGTATTTCGCCACCCAGAACAAGTGGTACGCCTTCGGCGCGAGCCTGCTGTCGGGCCTGGCCGAACCGGTTGGCGCGGCCATCGGCTACTTCGCGCTGTCGGGCATGCTCAACCACGCCACGTTCGGCTGGGTGTTCGGCCTGATTTCCGGGGTGATGGTGTTCCTGGCCCTGGACGAACTGCTGCCGGCGGCCAAGCGCTACGCCAAGGGCCACGAAACCGTGTACGGCCTGGTGGCCGGCATGGGCAGCCTGGCGGTCAGCCTGGTGTTGTTCAAGTGGTGAGGCCGGCGGCCATACCCCGATAACGCGGCCCGGTAGTGCCGGCCGCTGGCCGGCTCTTCCACATGTCGATCAAGACGGTGCAGAGCCGGCCAGCGGCCGGCACTACCCTCCGTTCGGCACGGCTTTATCCGCCAGCCCTCACTTCAATCGGTTCAGCACCTCGGTCAGCTCGTCGGCCAGCGGCGCGTTGAGCAGGTACGGGGTCTTGCCGGCGTCCAGTGCGAACTCCAGCGAGGCGGCGTGCAGGAACAGGCGTTTCAGCCCGATCTGCTCACGAAGCCGCTTGTTGACGTCCGGATCGCCGTACTTGTCGTCACCGGCGACCGGATGCCCCAGGTGCTGGGCATGCACGCGGATCTGGTGGGTGCGCCCCGTTTCGATGCGGACCTCGCAGTACGAATGCCCGCCCTTGCGCTCCAGCACCTTGAAATGACTGATCGACTCCTTGCCGATCGGGTTGACCTGCACATGCCGCTCCCCGCCCTGGCGCAGCCCCACATGCAGCGGCGCATCCACGCTCATGGTGCCGTCGGGCATGCGCCCAACCAGCAGCGTCAGGTAATGCTTGCGGATGCCCGAGCCGTGGTCTTCGCGCAGCAACGCCTGCAGCTCGCTCAGCGCCGAACGCTTCTTGGCCACGATCAGCAGGCCCGACGTGTCGCGGTCCAGCCGGTGCACCAGTTCCAGGGTCTTGCCCGGGCGCAGCGCCCGCAGCGTTTCGATCGCGCCGAAGCTGATCCCGCTGCCGCCATGGCTGGCCACGCCCGACGGCTTGTTCAGCGCCAGCAGCCGATCGTCTTCGAACACGATGGCATCTTCCAGCCGTTTCATGAACGCGGCGGGCGGGCCTGCCTTGTCGCCTTCCTCGGTGAGACGGACCGGCGGCACCCGGACCTCGTCGCCCGGCTCCAGCTTGCGCTCGGCCTTGGCGCGGCCGCCGTTGACCCGCACCTGGCCACTGCGCACCAGCTTGTAGATCAGGCTGCGCGGCGCCCCCTTGAGCTGGCCGAGCAGGAAGTTGTCCAGGCGCTGCCCGGCGCGGTCGGCCGGGACGGTGATGATACGTACGCTGGTCATGGCTTCAGCGGCTTTGGGGGTGGGCTCGGTAACGGTCATTGGCCTTTTATTCTGTTACACTCGGCATGCGAGATAAGGGATTGATTTCGTTGGAAGTTGCTCTGGGCCAGAAGCCCGACTTCCCGCGATTCCGGCACAGTGCGCAGCCACCGCCCCCGGGGCGGCCATGTTAGCGGCTCACCGGCGGTCCCGGCCATCGCCGGATGCCTGACAAGCGTCTGTGCTGAAAAACATGTCCCTGTGGCGCTCCAGCCTGGCTGACAGCTGCCTCCGGCCCCGTAACACCCAAACCAAAACAAATGAAGCGCTCCCGCGGGCTGCCGTGGTGTTGTAGCGCTGGAAACCCAAGCCGCCCTCCCCGCGCCTGCGCGATGGGCGTCGAAGCGTGACCAGAAGCGAAACCCCATGGTGTTCCGCGCGGTAGCAGCGCGCGAGGAACCCAACAATGAAGCGAATGCTGATCAATGCCACGCAGGCTGAAGAGCTGCGGGTAGCCATCGTGGATGGCCAGACGCTGTACGACATCGACATCGAACAGCCGTCCAAGGAACAGAAGAAGTCGAACATCTACAAGGGCCGCATCACGCGCCTTGAACCGTCGCTGGAAGCGGCCTTCGTCGAATACGGCGGCGAGCGCCACGGCTTCCTGCCGCTGAAGGAAATCTCGCGCGATTACTTCGCCGCGGGCGTGGACCACAACAAGGCCGGCATCCGCGAACTGCTGCGTGAAGGCCAGGAAGTGGTTGTCCAGGTCGACAAGGAAGAGCGTGGCAACAAGGGCGCCGCCCTGACCACGTTCATCTCGCTGGCCGGCCGCTACATGGTGCTGATGCCGAACTCGCCCACCGCTGGCGGCGTCTCGCGTCGCATCGAGGGTGAAGACCGCGCCGCGCTGAAGGAAGCGCTGGACAAGCTGAACATCCCCGACGACATGGGCGTGATCATCCGCACCGCCGGCGTCGGCCGCGATGCCGAAGAGCTGCAGTGGGATCTGGATTACCTGCTGCAGGTGTGGAAGTCGATCGCCGAAGCGGCGCTGACCAAGCCGGCCTCCTTCCTGATCTACCAGGAGTCGCGCCTGATCGTGCGCGCCCTGCGTGACTACCTGCGCGCCGACGTCGGCGAGATCCTGGTGGACACCCAGGAACTGTACGAGACCGCCCGCGAGTTCATGCAGCAGGTGATGCCGCAGACCCTGCGCAAGCTCAAGCACTACACCGACGACATCCCGCTGTTCAACCGCTTCCAGATCGAATCGCAGATCGAAGGCGCGTATGAGCGCAACGTGCGCCTGCCATCCGGCGGCTCGATCGTGGTCGACCAGACCGAAGCGCTGACCGCCATCGACGTCAACTCCTCGCGCGCCACCAAGGGCAGCGACATCGAGGACACCGCGTTCCAGACCAACCTGGAAGCGGCCGAAGAAGTGGCCCGCCAGCTGCGCCTGCGCGACCTGGGCGGCCTGGTGGTCATCGATTTCATCGACATGGCCTCCAACAAGCACCAGCGTGAAGTTGAAAACCGCCTGCAGAACGCGCTCAAGTACGACCGTGCGCGCGTGCAGTTGGGCCGCATCTCGCGCTTTGGCCTGATGGAAATGAGCCGCCAGCGCCTGCGCCCGAGCCTGGGCGAATCCAGCCAGATCGTGTGCCCGCGTTGCGACGGCCATGGCCGCATGCGCAGCGTCGAGTCGCTGTCGCTGTCGATCATCCGCGTGGCTGAAGAGCATGCGATGAAGGAGAACACCGGGCAGGTGCTGGTCCAGGCCCCGGTCGAGATCGCCAACTACCTGCTCAATGAAAAGCGCAGCGCCCTGCGCGAGATCGAGCAGCGCCATGACGCGCCGATCGTGATCGTCGCCGACGAACAGCTGCACACCCCGCATTACGAAGTGACCCGCCTGCGTGACAACGAGCTGGGCGAAGAAAGCGGCAAGCCGAGCTACCAGCGCGGTACCCCGCGCAAGCTGCCGGTGCACGCGCTGACCAAGGCCCAGCTGAACATCCCGGTGGCCCCGGTGGTGACCCAGGTCAAGCACAGCCAGCCGGCGCCGATCCGCGAAGCCCCGGAACCGGAAGCCGCGCCCGCACCGGTCGCTGCCCCGGCCCCGGTGGCCGCACCGGCCGCTACCGGCGTGGTGGGCTGGCTCAAGCGCATCTTCGGTGGCGAACCGGCCCCGGCCGCCGCCCCGCCGGCGAACGCACGCCCGGCCCAGGACGGCAACCGCACCAACCGCAACAAGGATCGCAACAAGGACCGCAATGGCGGCCGCCGCGATGAACGCGGTGGCGAGCGCAACGGCAATGGCGGCGCGCAGGCGCAGGGCCAGGGCCGTGGCAAGGACCGCGGTGAACGTGGCGAGCGTGGCGAACGCGGTGGCAAGAACGAGCGTCGTGATGAGCGCCGCCAGGACGTCGCCGCACCGGTGGCCGGCAATGCCGCACAGGTGCAGGCGCCGGGCCAGGCCAAGCCGCGCAACGAACAGCAGCCCAAGCAGCCGCGCAATGAGCAGCAGCCCAAGCTGAAGCAGAAGCAGAACCCGCAGCAGCCCAAGCCGCAGCAGGGCGATGCCGACAAGGCCGTGGCCAGCGACAAGCCGGCACGCCAGCCGCAGGCCGATGCGCCGAAGCCGGGCAACACGACTGCACCGGTCGCCGATGCCGCACTGGTGACCGCCGCTGCCGTGGGCGTGGCCGACGCCGCCGCTCCGTACGCCGCCGCGCAGGACAGCGCGCAGACCGCGGCCGCCGTGGACGAAGCGCAGGTTGCCACCGGCGAGAACGGTGAACAGACCGATGCCCCGGGCACCGGCGATGACGCCAATGGCGAAGGCGGCTCGCGCCGTCGTCGCGGCCGTCGCGGTGGCCGTCGTCGTCGTCGTGGCAATGGCGAGCAGGCTGCCGGCAGCGATGGCCTGAACGATGACGCCGGTCTGGATGATGACGGCGACAGCGATGACCAGGATGGCGACCAGGACGGTGGCGACACCGCCCAGGCCCCGCGTCCGGCGGCCGGCAATGGCCAGCCGCAGCCGGAGTTCGAGTTCGACGACGAAACCGCTGCTGCGCCCGCCGCGGCACTGGTCCAGGCGCCGCGCCCGGCACCCGCTGCTGCGCCGGTAGCCGCTGTGGCCGCCGCCGCACCGGTGGCCGTGGTCAGCAGCCCGGTCGTGACCGCCGGTCACAGCGAGGCTGCCCCGGTGGCCCCGCAGGTGCCGGCAGAGAAGCCCGCCCCGTCCTACACCGACCGGGTGCCGTTCGTGGAATCGCCGATGCCGGCACCGCCGGTGGTTGACGTTGCCAAGCCGGCGCAGGCTGCGCCGGTGGTTGAAGCGCCGAAGGCTGTTGAGGCCGCTCCGGTTGCCGCAGCACCGAAGGCTGTTGAAGCCGCTCCGGTTGTTGAAACGCCGAAGGCTGTCGAGGCCGCCCCGGTAGCCGCAGCACCGAAGGCTGTTGAAGCCGCTCCGGTTGTCGAAGCGCCGAAGGCGGTTGAAGCTGCCCCGGTTGTCGAAGCACCGAAGGCTGCTGAAGCCGCTCCGGTTGCCGCCGCACCGAAGGCGGTTGAAGCTGCCCCGGTGGTCGAAGCACCGAAGGCGGTTGAAGCCGCTCCGGCTGCCGCAGCACCGAAGGCGGTTGAAGCTGCCCCGGTTGTCGAAGTACCGAAGGCTGCTGAAGCCGCTCCGGTTGTCGCAGCACCGAAGGCGGTTGAAGCCGCACCGGTTGCCGTGACCACCGAGGCGGGCCAGGCCGGTCGCCCCGTGCAGTCGAGCATGCTGGATGCGGTCGACCCGACCCAGCCGGCACCGGAGAAGGCCGCACCGGCCCCGGTCGCCCGCGTCGAGGCCGCCCCGGCTGCCCCGGTCGTGCATAACGGCCAGCTGTTCGGTAATGCGGGCAGCGACACCCCCGCCAGCACCGACGCCGCCGCACAGGCGGCCCAGGCCGAAGCCCGCGAGGACATCCCCACCGATGTCGCGCAGGCCGACGAAGCCGGCACGCCGGATCAGGATAAGCACGACAAGGCCTGATCCCGCGCCAGTGGGACCGTAGTAAACAGACAGCGGCCTTCGGGCCGCTGTCTGCGTTTGGGCCCTCGGTGCGCTGTGGCATGCTCGGCGCATGAATCGGCGCCCTCGCCTCACCCCCTGGGCTGCGCTGCTGGTGCTGCTGTCGGCCTGCCAGCCCGCCCCGCCTGCTCCGCTGAGCGAAGCCGCCATCGCGGTGCGCGATGCCGCGCCGGAGGACCTGTTCGTGGGCCGCCTGCAGGGCGTGGACATCGAACTGCTGGTGCAGGACTGCAAGGTCTTCCAGGTCACGCGTGGGCCCGAACAGGCCGTCGCCCTCACCGAAGTGCTGGCACCGCCGCCCTACCCGTTCTTCACCGACTGCCAGCGGCAATCACTGCGCCACGAAGAGGACGCGGTGGTTGCGGTGCTGGGGCGCATGGCGTTGGGTGCCGGCGGATGCTGCGCCACCGGCGGCACCTGGCGCACGCGCGACGGCCAGACGTGGGAGAAGATCAGCGAGCAGGCCATCCCGTAGCGGTAGATACCCACCGTTGGTGGGCAGGCATCACGGCGGACGCACAGCCACGCATGGCGTGGCTCTACCTCCCGCTCAGGGCGTGGTGGCGGCCGGGCTGCCCGGGCTGGGCGCGAACTGCAGGCGCGTCCATACACCGTAGTGGTCCGAGGCCCAGCGCCCTTCGGCGTACGGCTGGTCGAACAGGATCCGCGCTTCGCGCGCGAGCAGGCGGTCCTGCTGGAAGAAGATGTGGTCGATGCGCAGCGGCGCGTCGAAGTAGTGCCGGTTGAGGGTGCTCACCTGCGCCAGTTCGTTGTTGACGTGCACGCTGCCGAAGCTGTCACCGTAATGGTTGCGCAGCGCACTGAGGTCACCCGCATCCACCAGCGCGTTGAAGTCGCCGGCGATCACCACCGGGGCGTCGCCGCCGGTGTCGGCGATGAACTTCAGCAGGTCGGCCACCTGCTCGCCACGGATGCGGCTGCCACTCTCGTCCGAGCGCTCGTTCAGATGCGTGGCATAGACGTTCACCGGCTGGCCGTCCACATCGATGCGCAGGTGCGCGACCGTGCGGTAGTCGCCCAACGGCGCCAGCAGGTGGTCGTTGCGCGCCAGCACCGGACGGCGGGTCAACAGCGCATTGCCATAGCGTTTGAAGCGGCCGGGCGGGTCGGTGGAGACGAACTGGTAGTCGTAGCCGAGCTTGCGCGCCAGCCACGCGGCCTGGTTGCGCACGTGCGGCTTCTGGATCACTTCCTGCAGGGCAATCGCGTCGGGGCGCAGCGCCTGCAGTTCGCGCAGGATCACCTTGCGCCGCGCCGGCCAGTCTTCGCGGTCGTGGTGCAGGTTGAAGGTGACCATGCTCATGCCCGGCGCGGCGCTGGCCGACGGCACGAGTGTCGGGGCGACGGCAACGGGTTCGACGGCTAGGGCGACGCCGGCCAGCAACGCCGCCGATGCCAGCAATCCGGCCATGCCACGGCGAAGCCACGCACGATGACGATGCATGCCCATCACTGTGCCTTGCGCTCGGCGCGGCGCACCGACGACGGCACGTCGATCTCGACCCGCGCCGGTACCTGGGTGATGCGCAGCTCGCCGTTCAGCCACTGCGCCGGTTCGCCGTTGACGGTGGTGTTACCCGGTTCGCCACTGTAGGGCCACGGCAGGACCACCCCGCCATGCGGCGGCACCAGCCCGGCCGACAGGTCCAGCACCAGCTGCTTGTCGCTGCGGCTGAGCGCGTAGCTCAGCTGGCCGTTCGGGGTGCGCAGGCCCTTGATCGCCACGCCCTTGCCTTCCAGCCAGCGCGTCGGCACGCCGGCCGCCAGCACCAGGCTGTCGTCGACGTCGCGGCTGTAGGCAAACATGTCCAGCGCCGAGCGCACGAAGTCCGAAGCCACCCACGCATGCGGCAGGTCACCGACGAAGAACGGCTTGCGCGGCGTGTGCGAGACCACTTCGGCCCATTGGTTCCAGGCCTGCGGGGCACGGTCCTTGAAGAAGAACTCGGTGGCCTGCCAGGCGCGGTCGCGCCAGCCCAGGCGCACGAACGCGGCCACGTTGCGCCACTCGTACGGGGTGTAGTCCTTCCACTCACGCTTGCCGTCGCGGCGTTCCTCGAACTGCTTCCAGTAGCGCTCGAAGGTGTTGTCCAGGTACGGCTGCGGCAGGCGGCCCTGCTCGCCGCCCGGGGCCAGCGCGATGGTGGTGGAGGTGGCGTCGAAGTCGCCCAGCTCGGCCGCGCCGGGCAGGTAGTCGATCTTGTGCAGGGCCACCGCGGCCAGCAGCGACGCCTGCAGGTCGTCACGGAACTGGTCGCGCGACTCGCTGATCTGCAGGGCGTCCATTTTGCCCAGCGTGGTGGCGATGGTGGCCGCGTCCTTGTAGCCGCGCAGCGCCCAGAAGTTGTCCCAGTACGAATGCATGGGCTTGGCCGAATAGCCTTCATGGCTGATCGACACCGGCATCATCCCGTAGAAGGCCGGGTTGCGCGCGCGGTTCTCCTCGGTGCGCTCGCTCAGGCGCAGCTGCTCCATGTAGGTATAGGCGCCCTGCACGTGCGGCCACATCACTTCCAGGAAGGTGCTGTCGCCGGTATAGCGCCAGTACTCGGCAATATTGAAGATCAACTCACCGTGGCTGTCGTTTTCCGGCACCGGGTCGCTGCCGCGCGGATCGACGCAGCACGGCACCTTGCCGTTGTCGAACTGGTGCGGGGCATACCAGGTGACGTACTCGCGCACCGCGTCGCTGCGGCCCATGCGCAGCAGGCCTTCGGAAATCATCGCGCCGTCGCGGATCCAGCTGCGCGAGTACGAGCGCGTGCCGGGCTGGATGCTCGGCCCGATCCGCGAGATCAGCATGTGCGCCAGCGCGGTGCGCAGGGTATCGGCCAGCGGCTTGCCGGCGGCGGGCACCTGCAGGGTCACCTGGTCCAGCTTGGTCCGCCACATCGACGCCACGGCCTGTTGGGCCTTGGCTGCGTCGAAGTCCTTGGGCATCGTCCAGCTGCCGGTCTGCGGCAGCACGATGGCCACCTCGCGGCTCTGGCCCGGCTCCAGCCGCCAGCGGTACAGCAGCGCACCGCTGGCCAGCCCGGTCGGGTCGCGCACTTCGGTGGTGCCCGGCAGCTTGCCGCTGGCCAGGTGGACCACGTCCAGCTTGCCGTCGAAGGTGGTGGCAAACGTGCTGTCGGGTGCCTGGGCCGGGTACAGGCGCGGGCTGCCGTTGACCTCCACCTCGGTGGCCTCCACCGACAGGTTGTCGATCCGGCTGACGCCGCCGACGGTATTGAGGAACTGGGTGGGCGGGTTCACCTGCCACGGACGCACGGCCAGCGCCAGGGTGTAGTCGTGGGCCACCTTGTCGGGGTTGTGCAACGTGTAGCGCCCCACCAGCTGCGCCTTGTCCGGGGTGCCCTGCACGAAACCGGTGACTTTCAGCGCGGCCGTGTCGTGGCGCCAGTCGACGCTGGCGATGGGCAGGTAGTCGTCCTGCAGCGACTGGGTGCTGGCCACGTCGGCCCAGCTCAGCAGCTTCTTGCCGTCCACCTGCACGAACGGCTCCACGCTGAAGCTGGCCTTGGCCACTTCCAGCGCGCCATCTTCGCCGATCAACGCCTGCTCGCGGCCGCCGTCCAGACCCAGCAGGGTCCAGTACGGCTGCTCGCCACTGAATCCGCGTGGCACCGAACCGCGCGGCAGATCGGCGCCTACCGAACGGACGAAATCGTTGGGGGTCGCCGCAAAATCCAGCGGCTTCAAACTGATGTCACGGATACCGTAGCGCCAGCTCGGCCCCCCCTTGAGATCGAAGCGCAGGTAGCGCGCCTCGGTGTCGGGCAGCGCCAGCCAGTCGCGGTCGCCGCCGCCGCCCACCACTTCGCGCACTTCCTTCCAGCTGCGTCCGTCCTGCGAGGTGCGCACCACGTAGCGGGTGGCCTCCAGGCCGGGCAGCCACTGGATGACCGCACCGCCGAACTCGCGCACCTTGTGCAGGTCCAGGCTGATGGTCTGGTCGGCAACGCCGCCGCTGATCCACACCGTATCCGGCTTGCCATCGGCAATGCGGCTCTGCAGGGCGGTGGCGGTATCGGCGATCACCGACGGAGTCAGCGCCGAGGTATCCATCGGCGGCAGGCCCTGCAGGGTGAGGCGGTCGAAACAGACCGTGCCCTTGCCGCCGACCTTGCTGTAGATGGTGAACTCGACCGCGGCGCTGCGGGTGAGCGTCGGGTCCTTGCCCGGGCCCCAGGCCTTGTCGATCTGGCGGGCGCGGTACTGCACCGTGCTCCACGCCTTGGGAAAGGTGTAGCCGGGCCGGTTGACCCACCACACGTTGTCGCCGCTGGCGTCGATCAGCTTGAACTGCAGGTCGTTGGCCGGCGAGTCGCCGCGCAGCTGTACGCCGAACTGGTAGTTGGCCGGGTACTCGATGCCCAGCTCGCGGCGGATGCCGACGTAACCGGACACATCGTGGAAGTCGTAGTCCACGCACAGCGCACGCCCGCCGCCACTGCCGACCACGCTGCGCAGCGAGCCGCTGACCTGGTCGGACACGACCAGCTTCCAGGGCGCCATGTCGTCGAAGCTGTCCAGCACCTTCGGTGCCGGCAACGGGGCCGGCGCGGCGGCCGGGGCCGCCAGCGACCACAACAGCCCAAGACCCAGACCCACCGCGACGACGGCATGTTTCACCCTTTGACACTCCCCAGCAGCAGACCTTGGATGTAGTAACGCTGCAATGCCAGGAACAGCAGCAGCACCGGAACCACCGTGACCACCGCGCCGGCCATCATCATTTCCACGTCCATGATGTGTTCGCGCGACAGGGTGGCCAGGGCAACCGGCAAAGTGTAGTGCTCCTGGTCGGTCAACACGATCAACGGCCACATGAAATCGTTCCATGCGCCCATGAAGGTGAAGATCGACAGGGTCACCAGCACTGGCTTGAGCATCGGCAGCACGATCTGGAAGAAGATCCGCATCTCCCCTGCCCCGTCGATACGCGCCGCTTCCAGCAGTTCATCGGGAATCGAGCGCGCGTACTGGCGCACCAGGAAGATGCCGAACACGCTGGCCAGCGCCGGCACGATCACCCCGCCGAAGCTGTTGACCAGGCCCAGCTGCTTCATCAGCAGGAACAGCGGCAGCATGGCCACCTGCGCCGGGATCACCAACGCGGCCAGCAGCACCTGGAAGATGCGTTCGCGGCCGGCGAAGCGCAGCTTGGCGAACGCATAGCCGGCCATGGTGTTGAGCAGCAGCGAGCCCAGCGTGATGGCCAGCGACACGCCCAGGCTGTTGACGAAGTTGTTGCCCATGCCGGTGCGCGCGAACAACTCGTGGTAGTTCGCGGTGGTCACCGAGGACGGCAGCAGCGGCGGCGGGAAATGCGCCGCCTCGCCGGTGGGCATGAACGACACCGACAGCATCCACAGCAGCGGCGCCAGGCTGACCAGCGCCAGTACCGTCAAGCCACCGTTGACCCACCATGCATGCCAGCGCGACTGGCCGATTTCACGACTCATACCAACTGCCTCTTGCGGCCGAAACGCAGCATGACGCTGGTTACCGCCAGGATGATCAGGAACAGCAGGAACGCCACCGCGGAGGCGCGGCCCAGGTTCCACCACTTGAAGCCTTCCTCGAACATGAAGTACAGCACGCTGACGGTGCTCTGCAGTGGGTCGCCGCGGGTCATCACGTAGGGTTCGGCGAACAGCTGGAAGTAGCCGGACACGGTAATCACGCCCACCACCAGCAGCACCGGGCCGAGCATCGGCAGGGTGATGTGCAGGAACTGCTTCCAGCGCGAGGCGCCGTCGATGCGCGCGGCCTCGTACAGGTCATGCGGGATCGCCTGCAGGCCGGCCAGGAAGATCACCATGTTGTAGCCGAAGTTCTTCCACACCGCGAACAGCATGATGGTCGGCATGGCCCAGTTGGGGTCGCCCAGCCAGTCGATCGGGTTGATGCCGATGTGGCCCAGCCCGTAGTTCACCAGGCCGTAGCTGGTGTGGAACAGGTAGCGCCAGATCACCGCCACCGCCACCAGGGTGGTCACCACCGGGGCGAACAACGCGGTGCGGAACAGCGCCTTGAAGCGCGCCGCCGGGGCGTTGAGCAGGATCGCCGCACCCAGCGATACGCCGATCGACATCGGCACGCCGACGATCACGAAGTAGGTGGTGTTCCACAGCGACTTCCAGAACATCGGGGTCTGCAGCAGGTCGATGTAGTTGCCCAGCCCGACAAAGCGCAGGTTGCCGCCGTCGGCCAGGGCGTACAGGTCGAAGTCGGTGATGCTCAGGGCCAGCGCCGAGAACACCGGCAGGCCGAAGAACACGCCGATCACCAGGATGGCCGGGCCGGCGAACAGCCAGCCGGCAAGCGAACGCTGCTTCATTGCGCCGCTCCCGTGGCCACCGCGCTGGAATGCACGCCCGAACCGGCGGCCTTCTCCTGTGCATCGCGCTCATGCATCCAACGGCGCTTGGCGAGGACCTTGTCCACGCGCTTGTCCAGTTCCTTCACTGCCACATCCTGATCAAGGCCACCACGCACCACCTGTTCGGTGATGATCCGCATTTCCTGCACGATACGTTCCCACTCCAGCACCTTGGGCGTGGGCTTGACGCGTTCCAGCTGGTCGCGGAACGGCTGCGCCAGCGGGTCGTTGGCCAGCGAGGGATACTCCCAGGTGCTGCGCCGCGGCGGCAGGTCGCCGATGATGGAATGGAAGCGTTCCTGGATCGCCGGGCGCGACAGGAACTCGATCAGCTTCCACGACGCTTCCTTCTGCTGCGAGGAGCGGAAGATCACCAGGCTGGTGCCGCCGGCGATACCGGCGCCCGGGCCGTCCGGGCCCGGCAGTGCGGCGGTGCCCCACTTGCCTTCCAGTTCCTTGGGCTGCAGCTTCTTGAACTCGCGGATATTCCACGGGCCGGACAGGTAGAACACGTTGAAGCCGCGGAAGAACTCGTCCCAGACGTTGGAGATCTGGGTCTCGGACATGCGCGGCGCCCAGCCCTGGGCGAACATGTTTTCGTAGAAGCCCAGGGTCTTGCGGAAGCCGGGGCTGCTGAAATTGCCGCGGGTATCGGCATCGCGCAGCAGCGGGTCGGGCTGCTGCAAGGCGAAGGACAACTGCTGCTCGAATTCGTTGATCGGCATCAGCACCGCGTAGCGCTTGGGCCCCTGCATCTTCTTGATGGCGGCCATCATCTCGTTCCACTCCGCCCAGGTGCGCGGGGGGTGGTCGTAGCCGGCCTGGGCCAGCAGGTCCTTGCGGTAGTACAGCAGGCGCGTGTCCACGTACCACGGCACGCCGACCAGCTCGTCATGCACCACGTTGGTGTCCCAGATGCCCTGGAAGTAGTCGTCCGGATCCACCACCTTGGACTGCGCCACGTAGGGCTGCAGCGGCACCAGGGTGTTGAGCTCGGCGAACTCGGGGATCCAGGTGTTGCCCAGCTGGCACACATCGGGCAGGCCGTCGGCGGCGAACGCGGTGAGCAGCTTCTCGTGCGCCGCCGTCCACGGGATGTTCTGCACATCGACGTGGATGCCCGGGTTTTCCGCCTCGAACTCCTTGATCAGGCCGGTGACCACTTCGGCCTCGCGGCCCATCGCCCAGAAACGCACGGTGACACCTTCCGGCTCCTTGCGGCAGCCAGCCAACAACACGCTGCCGACCAGCAGCAGCAACAGACTCAAACCCAGCTTGGGGCGCGACGACAATGGCACTGCTTACTTCCCCTGCTGCTGGTTGCGGTTCGTATTGGAATTGTTCTTCTGTTCCTGGGCCGCTGCCGCGCGCGATTCGGCGATGCCGACCGAGCGCGCCGAAGCGGCCTTTTCATCTTTCTGCAGTTCCATCGGCTGGTCCTGGCCTTCGGGCGTCAACCAGCCACCGCTGAAACCGGCCCGTTCCAGGCCCTTGCGGATGTGCGCGTTTTTCTTCATCACGTCCCAGACGAAATCGTTCCGGTAGTTGGCGATCATGGTCAGGATCGGGCCCTGGTCGATGCCGATGTAGTCACTGGCCACCCAGCCGCGGTCGGGCACCAGCCGACCGGTCTTGATCGGGATGTCGTAGTTGAAGCTCGGGTTGAACGAATCCAGGAAGCCGTAGCTGGAATAGATGTAGTCGCCGTAGCGCTTGTGCATCTCTTCGGTGGCCGGGATCACTTCTTCCGGGGCGAACACCACCGAGGCGATCGCCGCGGTCGGGGCGATGGTGCCGTCGTCGAAGTTCTCGCGCAGGCCGGCGCCGCGCGAGGAGTAATGGCGGAACTGGCGCTGCTCGCCGCGGTATTCCTGGGTGGTGTTCTGCGGGCCATCGCTGGCGGTCAGGCCCCACACGTTCTCGCCGTAGTCCTTCCAGTTCATCGGGTTGGCGATGGCGTATTCGCGCTGCGCCAAGGCAGCCGAACGGCTGTTGAGGAAGTAGGTGCTGCCCCGCTCGCGCATGTAGGCGTCCTGGATGTCGCGGAAGTCCACCCACACGTGCGTGTACTGGTGCCCGAACAACGGGCCGAAGGACAGGTATTCCTGGCCCTGGTACACGCCCCAGTCGTTGTCGTAGGTACGCGTCCAGACCGTCCATGCGTCCGGGCTGACCGGGTGGGTCGGCGAGCCGAGCGCGAGGATGTAGACCATCATCGCCTCGTTGTAGCCCATCCAGTCGTGGTCGATGAAGCCGCTTTCGGGGAACCAGCCCATCGAGATCAGCGGCGCACGCTGCTGCAGCCACGGCCAGTCCACGCGCTTGTAGAGCGTGTCGGCGATCTCGCGGATCTCTTTTTCGCGGGCATCGTCACCGCTGTAGTACGACTGGGCGAACAGCACGCCCATCATCAGCAGCGCGGTATCCACGCTGGACAGTTCCACCCAGCTGTCGTAACGACGGCCCTGCTGCATGTCCAGGAAGTGGTAGTAGAAGCCCTTGTAGCCGCCCTTGCCGGTGCGCTGCGGGCCCATCGGCAGGTCACGGAAGAACTTCAGCGTGAGCAGGGTGCGGTCCACGGCCTGGGTGCGGCTGACCCATCCGTTCTCCACGCCGATCGGATAGGCGGTGAGCGCGTAGCCGACCGAGGCGATGCTGGCAAACGGGCGCGACGGGTAGCGGTCGGGGCTGAGGCCGTTGACCTCGTTGGTGGTATCCCAGAAGAACTGGAAGGTGCGGCGTTCGATATCGTCAAACAGCGGCGGCAGCTCCGGCTTCATCGGGCGCGGCGGCACGTCGGCCTCGACCAGGATCACCGGCGGCTTCGGCTTTGCCGGTTTGTCCGGCGCCTGCTGCTGGCAACCGGCGATGGCCACGGACAGCAACGCCAGCGACACCACCCGAGATGCATTCATCGACCACCACCTTTTGCGCATGTTCGTGCTGGAGAGCATAGCCTCAACCAAGCTGAAATCGTTTACAGATCACGATCCAAAAAAATCCGCCGGGGCGGACCGTCTGCGTACCGACCAACGGTCGGTACCTACCGCACACGCGCTTGCCCATCCTTGGACGGCAAGCGCCTGTACAGTCCCGCCGGCGGACCCAAGCCGACCGGCGGTGCTGCCCCGACACCGCCCAGAAGGCGGTGCCGGGTAACGCTGGCATCAGAAGCGGAAGCCGACTTCCGCCTTGACCTGGCGCGGCGTACCGACGATATCGCCGGTCTCGTTGTAGCTGGCCAGCAACTTGCCGTTGGACTTGGTGTAGTTGTAGTTGGAGAAGTTGTCGAAGTTGAAGACGTTGATGATGTCGATACGCGCATACAGCTCGGTATCGCCCGGCATCTTGAACGTCTTGGTGGCCTGCAGGTCGACCGAACGGTAGCCGAAGATCTTGCCACCGACCAGGAACTTGCCGTTGCCGTTGGGCACGGCCGCACCCGGGGTCGGCAGGTCGAAACCGGTCGACTGGGTGACCGGGTACCAGTCATTCACCGCGGTCGGGGTGGCCAGGGTGATCTTGCCGCCGAAGGTGATGTCCCAGAAGCCCGCATAGGAGCCGGTCAGCACCAGGCGGTGACGCGGGGCACCGTTGGAGCGGATGGTCGGGTAGTCCTCGATCAGGCCGCGGTCAAAGGCGTACTTCTCGTTGATGTCGCGGTTGTGGCGCGCGGTGGTCCAGGTATAGGCGATCGAGGTGCCCCAGCCGCTCTCCTTGGTGAACGGCTTCTGCGCCGACAGCAGCACCTGCGTGGCACGGGTCTTGATGCCCTGCTGGCCGATGATCAGGCTGCCGAAGCCCGGCACGTTGCAGCTCCAGGCCTGGCTCAGGCCCGGGTCGGTGCCACCGCACAGACGCGGGTCATCGAAGAACTGGCCGGTCGGGTAACGGTTGCCCAGGGTGAAGGCGAAGCCGTCGTAGCTCAGGGTGCGGGCGATGGTGGCATCGGTCAGCCAGTCACCGACCTGGTTGCTCATGCCCAGGCTGAACTGATCCGAGTACGGCGCCTTCAGGTTGTTGTTCAACAGGTCCACTTCCAGACCGGCATTGCTGGTCGAGCCGACCAGCGCCTGCAGGTTGCCGATGCCGTTGAGCAGGTTCGGATCCCAGTTGTAACAGGCGGCCTGGCCGTTGATGCAGGTGCTGGTGGCCGGGTTGCGGAAGTAGATGGTCGGCTGCGGCAGGGCCAGCTTGGTGGTTTCCAGCTGCAGGTTGTCGAACAGGTCGCGGTCATACGAACGGCCGGCACCACCGTGGATCACGTGCTGCTCGTCGGCGTTGATGTCATACGAGAAGCCCAGGCGCGGCTGCCAGGCATCCTTGAATGCCTTGCGGTTGTGGCCGTTGCTGATGTAGTTGCTGATGTCCAGCCCGCCCAGCGCCAGCGTATCGGCGAAGGTCTGGCCAGCGGCAGCGCGCGGGTCCTGCGAGTAGATCGCATCGACCACGGCCTGCGGGGTCACGAAGTCCAGGTAGGCCGGGGTCTTTTCGTAGTCCCAGCGCAGGCCGATGTTCAGCTGCAGGTGGTCGTTGACCTGCCAGTCGTCCTGGATGTACAGGCCGATCTGCTTGGACTTCGAACGCACTTCGCCGGACACGCCCGACACACCGTTCACCGGCTTGACGAACTGCGCCTTGTACGGGATGTCCGACGGGAAGTCCGCGTCACCCAGGGTGTAGGTGAAGGTCGGGTTGATCTGCGCCGCATCGGAGGCGTACAGATCGATTTCCTTGTACTTGGCACCCATCTTGATGGTGTGGTCGCCCATCCACTGGATGCCGTCCAGGGTCAGGTTGTCTTCGATCGCCCAGCCCTTCTGGCCCTTCACCTGCGAATCCAGTGCCGAGGCGCCACCGATCTTCACCAAGGTGCGGTCTTCGGTGCCGTCCGGTGCGGTGTAGGTGATGCCGTTGGCCAGGGTCAGCGGGGTCGGGTTGTTGAACGAATCTTCATGGGTGACCATCAATTCGTTGTAATAACGCTCGCCGCTGTGGTTCCAGCGCAGCGCGTAACGACGGTCGGTGTTGACCACTTCGCGACCGGCTTCCGGCGCGGTCTGGCCACTGAACTGCTGCTGGGTCTCGTCGCGGTCCTGGAAGGTCAGCTCGATGCGATCGTTGTCGGTCGGTTCGAAGTCGATCTTGGCGAAGATCAGGTCCTGCTCGAACGGCTGGCTGGCCGGGCCGAGGCCGGCGGCGGCGTCGCCCGGCAGCAGGCCGACGCGGTTGGTGACCGAGCCTTCCGGCGCGATGGTGACCGGCAGGTCGAAGCGCTTGGCTTCGTAGGTCACGAAGAAGTGGGCCTTGTCCTGGATGATCGGGCCACCCAACGCGAAGCCGTATTCCTTCTCGGCCGAGGCTTCCTTGGTCTGGCCGTACTGACGCTCGGCCGGGGTCTTGGCGCGCATGTCTTCGTTGGTGTAACGGTAGAAGGTTTCACCCTTGAACTCGTTGGTACCGGACTTGGTGGCCGCGGTCACGGCCGCGCTCGACACCTGGCCATACTCGGCCTTGTAGTTGCCGCTGATGACCTTGTATTCGCCAATGGCCAGCTGCGGGAACGGGTTGCCGGCGCTGCCGGACTGGCCGGCCACGCCGCCGCCCTTGACGTAGCTCTTCTGGCCCACGCCGTCGATGTAGACGTTGGTGCCGTCGGCATTGGTGGCACCGCCGCGCAGCGAGGTGTTGCCCTTGGCATCGCGGGTGAAGATCATGCCCGGCACCGCGTCGGCGAACTCCAGGAAGTTGCGCGACACCTGCGGGGTGGTCTGGATCTGCTGCAGGCTGACCGTCTTGCCCACTTCGGACGTACGCACTTCCTGCAGCAGGGTCGGGGCCACCACGTTGACGGTGTCAAGGTTGGTGGCGTTGGCGGTGCCGCCGTTGGCCGGCGCGCCGCTGAAGTTCAGCGTCGCGGTCGAGGCCACGGTCACCGTTACCTTCTGGGTCTGGCCGTTGGCCACCACGTCATAGGTGCCCGGGTCCAGGCCCATCAGCGAGTAGCTGCCGTCGGCGCGGGTGGTGGCACGGCGCACGGTGCCGCTGGCCAGGTTGGTGGCGGTCACTTCGGTGCCGGCCTCGGCCTGGGCCACCTGGCCGCGCAGCGAGGAGGTGGCCGACTGCGCCATCAGGGACGGTGCAGCGCCCAGCATCAGGCAGGTAACCAGTGCACTGGTCAGCAGGCTGCGCGCCGGTGCACGGTTGCGGTGATTGGAATACGTCATGTAAATCTCCGGGTGGTGGTGGCCGTCTTTGCGGCCCCTGTCGTTTTTTTTACAGCGTGGTTTGAATGCATCACGACCAACGGTCGTGATTTACAGCAAAGGCGTCACGACCATCGGTCGTGACCTACACGAATCACGCACGATCAGGCGCGGCACAAGCGTCTGCTTGTCACCGGCCACTTCCGTGTTGTTGCCGTCCATCAACTGCAACAGACGCGTCATCGCCTTATCGCCGAGGTCGGCGATACTCACCTGCATCGTCGTCAAGGACGGGTGAACGAAACGCGCCAGCGGAATGTCATCGAAGCCCGCCAGGGCAACATCGGCCGGCACCCGCACGCCTGCCTGCGCGAACGCATACAGGCAGCCCAGCGCCATCATGTCGTTGGCGGCGAACACCGCATCGGGCAGCGCGCCGGCTGCCAGCAACTCCTGTCCAGCGCGATGGCCGGAGGCTTCGTCAAAGTCACCGGGCAACTCGATGCCCACCGCATCGGTACCGGACGCGGCCAGCGCATCGCGGAAACCGCGCAGGCGCTCACGCGCGTCGAAGTTGAGGTCCGGACCGGAAATGAAGGCAATGCGGCGGTGGCCGACATCGAGCAGATGGCGGGTCATGGCCATCGCGCCGGCATGGTCATCGATGCTGAGCACCGGATGATCCTGCTCGGGCAGGTAGGTATTGATCAGGACCGTGGGCAGCGCCTGCGGCAGGTTGTCGGTGAGGAAGCCGGGGCTTTCCGCATACGGCGACAACACCAGCAGCCCGTCCACGCGACCGCGCATGGCACGCAGGGCCGCGCCCTGCTGCTCCTGGTCGCCGTGGTAGCTGGACACCAGCAGATGCTGGCGGCGCTCGCGGGCGACCCCGTCGATGCCACGCATCAGCTCGGAAAAGAATTCGCCGTACAGGTCCGGCAGCACCACACCGATGGTGTTGGTGCGCCGGCTGCTCAGGCTCCGTGCGGCCGCATGCGGGGTGTAGCGCAGGCGCGCAGCGACCTCCAGCACCAGCTTGCGGACCGGTTCGGCGACATTTTCATGTCCATTGAGCGCACGCGATACCGTGGCCACGGAGACCCGGGCTTCGCGGGCTACATCTTTGATTGTGATGGCTGCCTTGTTCACTTCGCCGCCCTCCACGGCTTAGAGATCTGGGGCTTGGCGCGGAATGTAAGCGTTTTCAATCCTGAATGTAAACACTACGTTAGGCCAATGACGTCTGCCGGTAACATGAAAGTGTCTTCAGGGGCCCTGTCCTGGACTGGCCAGGACAAGGCAGGACAAGGCTTTCAGCCGTTTTTGGCCGGTGCCTCGGCGCGGATGGACAGCGCGTGGATATCGGTGTCCATCAGGGTGCCCAGGGCGGCATAGACCGCCCGGTGGCGCGCAAGTGGCAGCTTGCCTTCGAAGGCGGCGCTGACAATGTGCACATTGAAATGGCCGCGCCCATCGCGCGCGCCTTCGTGGCCGGCGTGGCGGTGGCTGTCGTCCTCCACCTCCAGCAGCTGCGGGTCCAGGGCCTGCTGCAGGGCCGCGCGGATCTGCTCGACCCGGGTCACGGCAGGACCTTGCGGAACGGGCGCACCTGCACGCGGGTATAGACCCCGGCGTCCACGTAGGGGTCGGCGTCGGCCCAGGCCTGGGCCTGCGCCAGCGAATCGAACTGGGCGATCACCACGCTGCCGCTGAACCCGGCCGGGCCCGGATCTTCGCTGTCGATCGCCGGGCACGGCCCGGCCAGCAGCAGCCGGCCCTCGTCGCGCAGGGCGGTCAAACGGGCCAGATGCGCGCCGCGCACCGCCATCCGGGCCGCCAGTACGTCGGCACCGTCATAGCCTTCAATCACATACCACACAGGCAACTCCCAAGGCTCAGCTAAACGAACCGGACGATTCTAGCCCGGCTCGCTGGACACTGCCGGGCTGAACCCGTACTCTTGACTCCATTGCACGTGGCTGGACGCAGCAGCCCCGCCGGTAGACGGCTTCACCGCCGCCCGACGATCGACCCGCTGCCCCACACCAGTACACGTAGACGACCTCCCCGTAGTTCTGTCGCTGCCCGTCGCGGCGCGCCTTGCTGTTTGAAGTGTGGAACCGCGCCGACCCAGGCGTGTCATGGCTTGCCATCCTGCCGCCGGGCGTTCCGGAACGGCTGAGGGTGCGGCGACCGGTCCGTTGCAATACTGACATCACTCTTGATGACCTCCGAACTCGCGCTCGACGCGAACCCGCAAACCCGGCCGACCGCCCCACAGCAGCAGGAAATGCCGCTGGCCGTGGTGCATGGTCAACCGGTCCTGCAGATTCCGCAGGACCTGTACATTCCGCCGGACGCGCTGGAAGTCATCCTGGATGCCTTCGAAGGTCCGCTGGACCTGCTGCTGTACCTGATCCGCCGGCAGAACCTGGACATCCTGGACATCCCGGTGGCCGAGATCACCCGCCAGTACGTCGAGTACATCAACGTCATGCAGGAGCTGCGCTTCGAACTGGCGGCCGAGTACCTGGTGATGGCGGCCATCCTGGCCGAAGTGAAGTCGCGGATGCTGCTGCCGCGGCCACCCAGCATCGAGGGCGAGGAAGCCGACCCGCGCGCCGAGCTGGTGCGCCGGCTGCAGGAGTACGAACGTTTCAAGCAGGCTGCCGAAGATATCGACGCCCTGCCCCGGCAGGACCGCGACACCACCCCGGTACATGCCTTCGTGCCCGACCGCGCCGCAGTGAAGCTGCCGCCACCGGTGGACCTGAAGGAAATGCTGATGGCGCTGCACGACGTGCTCAAGCGCGCCGAGCTGTTCACCGGCCACGCGATCAAGCGCGAGGCCCTGAGCGTGCGCCAGCGCATGGGCGACGTGCTGGGGCGGCTGGAAGATGGCCAGTTCTACCGGTTTGAATCGCTGTTCACCGCCGAAGAAGGCAAGCTGGGCGTCCTGGTGACCTTCCTGGCCCTGCTGGAACTGGCCAAGGAGCAGCTGCTGGACATCGTCCAGGAAGCACCGCTGGCGCCGATCTACGTCAAATCCCTGGCTGCCGGCAACACCAACGAACCGCTGCAGTTCAACAGCGAATTCGACGACGCCGACGCCGCCAACGCATCCGACTGAGCACCCGACCCACGCATGGATCAATCGCTGATCAACCGTATTGTCGAAGGGGCGCTGCTGGCCTCCAGCCAGCCGCTGACCCTGGCGCAGCTGCAGGGCCTGTTCCCGGAAGAGGAACCGGCGCCGCCGGGCAGCATCGAGCGCGCACTGGAACTGCTGCGCGATGGCTGCGCCGAGCGCGGCGTGGAACTGGTGGAGGTGGCCTCCGGCTTCCGCTTCCAGGTCACCAACGAAGTGCACGGCTACATCACCCGGCTGTGGACCGAACGCAAGACCCGCTACACCCGCGCCACCCTGGAAACCCTGGCGTTGATCGCCTACCGCCAGCCGATCACCCGCGGCGAAATTGAACAGGTGCGCGGCGTGGCGGTCAGCAGCAACATCATCCAGGCGCTGGAAGAGCGCGAGTGGATCCGCGTGATCGGCCACCGCGACGTGCCCGGCAAGCCGGCCCTGTTCGGCACCACCAAGGGCTTCCTGGACTACTTCGGGCTCAAGCGCCTGGACGAACTGCCGCCGCTGTCCGAGCTGCGCGACCTGGGCGAACTGGAACCGCAACTGCCGCTGGACCGCGATGGCCAGCCGGCCGGTCGCCTGGCCGCCGGCGCCGCCACCCCGGACGGCGAGCTGGACGGGGACGCGGCAAACGACGACACCCCGCCACTGGCAGGTGAAGACGAATCGCAGGACAATTCACCCGATGGCGGGCCCGCGCCCACCACCGATACCGATGCAGACACCGAATCCAAAGCGCCGTTGCCGCCCCGCGATGACGACGCTGGAATGACCGCCCCTGATGGCGAACCCGATACCGCGCCGGGCGAGCGCGCGGCGCCCCAGAACGAAACCGAAAACAACGCCGTCGCGAAGACGACCGTGGCTGTTGACGAAGCCGATCCCGAACCAGAGGCCGACGCATCCGTTGCCGGCCGGAGCCAAGTAAATGAGTGACACCCCCCGCAAGCCGTCTTTGAACAAGCTTTCGCTCAAGCGCGAAACCGCCACCGACCAGCCCAAGCTGGAAGAACGCCTGCACAAGGTGCTGGCCCAGGCCGGGCTCGGTTCGCGCCGCGCGCTGGAACAGCGCATCGCCGATGGCCTGGTCAAGGTCAACGGTGAAGTCGCGCAGACCGGCCAGTCGATCAAGAGCGGCGACAAGGTCGAGCTGGACGGCCGCGGCTTCGTGGCCACGGCGCTGACCGAAACCTCGCGCGTGCTGGCCTACAACAAGCCGGAAGGCGAAGTAACCACCCGCGAAGACCCCGAAGGTCGCCCGACCGTGTTCGAAGCGCTGCCTGCCCTCAAGGGCGCGCGCTGGATCGCGATCGGCCGCCTGGACATCAACACCACCGGCCTGCTGCTGGCAACCACCGACGGTGAGCTGGCCAACGCGATGATGCACCCCTCCTACGAGGTCGAGCGCGAGTACGTGGTGCGCGTGCGCGCCCCGGAAGGCGAAGAGAAGGTACCCGACAACATCGTCGACCGCCTCGCCCGTGGCGTGGCGCTGGAAGACGGCCCGGCCAAGTTCGACGAGATCGAACGCATCGGCGGCACCGATTCGCACGACTGGTTCCGCGTGGTCGTCAAGGAAGGCCGCAACCGCGAAGTGCGCCGCCTGTGGGAATCGCAGGGCTGCCAGGTCAGCCGCCTGAAGCGCACCCGCTACGGCAAGGTCAGCCTGCCGCGCGAACTGCTGCGCGGACAGTCGGTGGAACTGCCGGCCAAGCAGGTTGAAGCGCTGCGCGCCGAACTGAAGCTGGAAGAAGGCGCGCCGTCGGCGCTGACCCTGCAGCCGGTGATCGGCCAGCGTCGCGCCGCCAAGACCACCGTGCGCGTGTCGCGCGAAGGTGGCCGCGGCAATGCCTACGTCAACGGCCATAACTCGGCCGACGAAGGCCGCGAACTGCGTCGTTTCGACAACGTCCGCGAAGAGCGCGGCCGGGGTCGCGGTGGCAAGGGCGGCGGCTTCAAGGGTGGACTGACGGTCAGCGGTGAAGCGGCGGCCAAGCAGTCGCAGCGTCCGTTCAAGGCGCGCCCGGACAAGGGCAACCGTGCCCTGCCGGAAGGCAACCCGGCCGCGTTCCGCAGCTGGTACGTGCCGGACGGTGTGAGCACCGGCCCGAGCAACCATCGCAATGCCGGCCCGGGCGCAGCCCGTGGCCCGGGTGCGCGGGGTCCGGGTGCCGGCGCAGGCGCCGGTGGCCAGGGCCGTCCGTACGGCAAGCCGAAGGGTCCGGGCGGCGCAGGCGGCCCGGGGCGCGGCAGCTACGGCGGCGGCGCTGAAGGCCGTGGCGGTTACGGCGGCGGTGGCGGTGGTTACGGCGGCGACAACCGCGGTGGCGAAAGCCGCGGCGGCTACGGCGGCCAGGGCCGTCCGGCCGGCGCCGGTGCCGGTGGCAACCGCGGTGGCCAGAGCGGCCAAGGTCCGTCGCGTCACCCGTACGGCCATCCGGGCAATGCCCCGAGCTTCCCGTCCGACCACGCCAATCCGGGCAGCAGCCCGTACGGCAGCGCGCGTCCGGCGGGTAACCGTGGTCCGGGCGGTCCGGGTGGCAATCGCGGCCCGGGTGGCCCCGGTGCCCGTGGTCCCGGCGCCAATGCGCGCGGCCCCGGCGGTCCGGGCGGCAATCGCGGTCCGGGCGGTCCGGGTGGCAACCGTGGCCCGGGCGGTCCCGGTGGTCGTGGTCCCGGCGGCCCGGGCGGTCGGCCCGGCGGCAGCCGCGGTCCGGGCGGCGGCGGTCACCGTGGCGGCGGCCCGCGCGGCGGCTGATCCCTGATAGGCTGAGATCAAAAAACCCCGGTTTAGGCCGGGGTTTTTTATTGGGGCTGGTTGCGCGTTGTATCGGCTGGGGCAGCCACCCATGGGGTGGCTCTACCCTGCTCTACGTGTGCACCCCTGCGCCATCAAGATCCGGCCAAATCCGGTAGAGCCACCCCATGGGTGGCTGCATGTAACGCCGGCCAAATCCGGCAGAGCCACCCCCTGGGTGGCTGCACGTAACGCCAGCCAAATCCGGTAGAGCCACCCCATGGGTGGCTGCAGGTAACGCCGGCCAGATGACGCCTCAGCGGCGCTCGATGGTGAACTTGCCCAGGCCCACGCCCAGGTCCCAGCCCTTGCCGGTACCGGCCAGCGCCAGCGACACATCGCCCTTGGTCATGACCTGCGCATTGCTGGATTTGTCGGCACCGGCATGGGCTTCCACCGAGGCGTAGGAGCCGATCAGGTCGTTCACCGAATAGGCACCGGAGAACTTGCCCTTGCCGTCCACGATCTTGGATTTGCCCACGGTCAGCCCGCCGCCCTTGACGGTGATCTTCACCGGGATGCGCGCGCCGTTGTCGCAGCTGATGGTGCCGGTGCCCGATGCGGTCTTGTACAGCACCGACCAGCCGGCCAGGTTGTAGTGCAGCTCGCAGTCGATGTTGCCAGCCGCCTGCGCGGCCGAGGCCGTCGAGAGGCCGGCCAGCGCGATCAAAACCAGAGAAAACGTCTTCATGCGATCCGCTCGTACTCAGTGGGTGACGAGGCGAATCTAGCAGTGGCGGCGTGTGACCCGGATGAGGCCACACGCCGCCATCAGGCCATCGTTCAGCCAGCGTCGACCGGACCGTCCAGGGTGAACGCATCGGCATCGAGCATCGCCGGGAAACGCGCGCGATGCGCAGCCAGTGCCGCCGCCGAAATCGTGGTGGTCACCACCTGCTCCACCTCGCGCACTTCCACCTGCGGCTGGCCGAGGAAGTCGATCACCGCGCTGTCGCCGGCATAGTGCAGGTCGTTGCCATCCACGCCCACCCGGTTGACCGCGGCCACGAAGCACAGGTTCTCGATCGCACGCGCACGCAGCAGCGTGCGCCACGGGTAGGCACGTGCCGACGGCCAGTTGGCCACGAAGATCTGCAGGTCGAAGTCCAGATCGCCCGGGCGCTCCACATCGAAGCGGTTGCGGCAGAACACCGGGAAACGCAGGTCGTAGCAGACCTGCGGATTGATCCGCCAGCCCTTCCATTCCACGCTCAGACGCTCGTTGCCGGCCGCATAGCGCAGGTGCTCGTTGCCATAACGGAACAGGTGGCGCTTGTCGTAATGCTGCAGCTCGCCGTCGGGCGTGGCCCACAGCAGGCGGTTGTACACGCCCTGCCCCACCCGCAGCTGCACGCTGCCGGTGACCGCCGCGCCCAGCAGTACCGCCTGCTCGCGGATCCAGGCCACGGTCGGGCCGTCCATGCCTTCGGCCTTGTCGATGGCCTCGTTGGAGAAGCCACTGGTGAAGGTTTCCGGCAGGATCACCAGGTCGGTCTTTCCCGCCAGCGGGGCCAGCAGCGCGCCGTAGTACGCGCGGTTGCCAGCCGGGTCGTGCCAGCGGGTATCGCCCTGGACCAGGGACACACGCAGATCACCACGTTCGACGGGGGCGCCCATCACAGCACCTGCAGGCGTTCGATCGCCGCATCCAGCGTGGCGTCGTTCTTGGCAAAGCACAGCCGCACCAGGCGCTGGCCTGCCGGCGCGGTCTCGTAGAACGGCGACAGCGGAATCGCGGCCACGCCCTTTTCGATGGTCAGCCACTTCACGAATTCGTGGTCCGGCAGATCGCTGATGGCCGAGTAGTCCACCAGCTGGAAATAGCCGCCCGGCACCGGCAGCGGGGTCAGGCGGGTGGTCAGCAGCTGCTCGCGGAAGCGGTCGCGCTTGGCCTGGTAGAACGCCCCCAAATCGAGGTGGTGCCCGGGCTCGTCACGGATCATCGCGGCAAAGCCATACTGGGCCGGGCCGAAGCTGGTGAAGGTGTTGTACTGGTGGACCTTGCGGAACTCGGCGCTCATCGCCGGCGGCGCGATCGCATAGCCGATCTTCCAGCCGGTGCAGTGGTAGGTCTTGCCGAAGCTGGAGATCACGAACGCGCGTTCGCGCAGTTCCGGGTAGCGCAGCGCCGATTCGTGGCGGCGGCCGTCGTAGATGATGTGCTCGTACACCTCATCGGAAATCAGGTAGATGCTGGTGCCGCGCAGTACGTCGGCCAGCGCCTGCATGTCCGCGGCGCTGAGCATCGCGCCGGACGGATTGTGCGGGGTGTTGACCATCAGCAGGCGGGTGCGCGGGGTAATCGCCGCGCGCACGCGGTCCCAGTCCACCGCGAAGGTCTGCGGGTCCAGCGGCACGTGCACCGCGCGCGCGCCGGCCAGGTCGATGGCCGGCTCGTAGCAGTCGTAGGCCGGATCGAGCACGATCACTTCCTCGCCCGGGCGCACCACGGCGTGGATGGCGTTGAAGATCGCCTCGGTGGCGCCGCTGGTCACGGTGATTTCCGTGTCCGGGTCCACCTGTGCGCCATACAGATCCAGCGACTTCTGCGCGATGGCCTGGCGCAGCGGCGCCACCCCGGTCATCGGCGGGTACTGGTTCAAGCCGCCCTGCATGGCCTTGATGGTTTCATCCACCAGGCGCTGCGGCGCGGAGAAATCCGGAAACCCCTGCCCCAGGTTCACGGCGCCATGCTCGGCAGCCAGCTGGGACATCACGGTGAAAATGGTGGTGCCCACCTTGGGCAGCTTGGTTTGCGGTTGCATCGGCCGGAAAGAAGAAAAGGGGGAAAGGCCAGTGTACGCAAAACCCCCGATACAATGACCGCCCTTTCCGCCGCAAAGACCGCCCCTTGAACGCTCCTCCGTTGCTGGCCGCCCAAGGCCTTGCCTTCAGTCGCAACGATGAACCGGTGTTCGGCCCGCTCGATTTCCACATCGACGCCGGTGAAGCGCTGCTGGTGCAGGGCGACAACGGGTCCGGCAAGACCACGCTGCTGCGGGTGCTGGCCGGCCTGCTGCGCGCCGATGCCGGGCAGGTGCAGATCGACGGCCGGGCCGCCGGGCACAAGGAACGCGCGCGGTTCGTGGCCTACCTGAGCCACCTGCCGGCGCTGAAGGCCGACCTGGACACGCTGGAAAACCTGCATTTCCTGTGCGGCCTGCACGGCCGGCGCACGCGCCAGATGCCGGGCAACGCGCTGGCCATCGTCGGCCTGGCCGGCTATGAGGACACCCTGGTGCGCCAACTCTCGGCCGGGCAGAAGCGGCGCCTGGCGCTGGCCCGGATCTGGCTGTCGCCGGCCCCGCTGTGGCTGCTCGACGAACCCTACGCCAACCTCGACCTGGACGGCATCAACCTGGTGAACCGGATGATTTCCGCGCACCTGCGCAGCGGCGGCGCCGCCCTGGTAACCACCCACGGTGCCTACGCCGCACCGCCGGTACAGACGCGGCTGCTGCGGTTGTCGCCCGCCGGGTCGATGTCAGCGTCTGCCGGGCAGAGCCCGGCACCACAAGGGGGTGCCGCATGATCGCGCCGGGTACCGAGCCGGGCCTGTGGCAGACCGCGCGGGCGCTGGCCCGTCGCGACCTGCGCCTGCTGTGGCGGCGCCGCGGCGATGCCCTGCAGCCGCTGATGTTCGCGGTGCTGGTGGTGGTGCTGTTTGCCTTGGCCCAGGGCCGCGAGCCCCAGCTGATGGCGCAGGTGGCCGCGGCGGTGCTGTGGCTGGCGGTGCTGCTGGCCGGTCAGCTTGCGCTGGATTCGCTGTTCCGCAGCGATGCCGAGGACGGCACGCTCGAACAGTGGCTGCTGGCCCCGGTGCCGCTGGCCTGGCTGGTGCTGGTGCGGGTGCTGCTGCACTGGGCCACCACCGCCCTGCCACTGATCCTGGTAACCCCGTTGCTGGCGGAAATGCTGCATCTGCCACATGACCAACTGCCGATCCTGCTGGCATCGTTGCTGCTGGGAACACCGGTCCTGAGCCTGATCGGCGGCGTGGTTGCCGCGCTGACCGTGAGCATCCGGCGCTCTGGTATTCTCGTGGCGTTGCTGGCGTTGCCGCTGTACGTACCGGTGCTGGTATTCGGTGCAGGCAGCGTGGCGGCGGCCTCGCGCGGACAGGATCCGGTGGCGGCCCTGCTGCTGCTGGGTGCCGGGCTGGTGGTGGCGCTGGTGCTTGCACCGTTGGCCACCGCCGCCGCGATCCGGATCTCGCTGAGTTGAGCCATCGTTTTCTGCACCACCGTTTCGAGCGTCATCGTTCAACAAGCCGCTCCACGTCCGTTGAATCGTCGCCCTAGGTTGGATAGCTACCGCTGCATGCACACTATCGTCCGCTGGTTCCACCAACTCGCCTCGCCGCCCACCTTCGATCGCTTCGCCGCGCGCTGGTCGCGCGTGTTCTACGTGGCCGCGCTGCCGGTGCTGCTGGTCGGGATCTGGCAGGGGCTGTGGGTGGTCCCGGCCGAGCAGAGCCAGAACGATGCCTTCCGCATCATCTACATCCACGTGCCCAGCGCGTGGATGAGCCTGTTCGTGTTCGCGTTGATGGCCTTTTACTCGGTCATCGCCCTGGTATGGCGGATCAAGATCTGCGAGATCCTGGCGATGGCCTGCGCCCCGATGGGCGCCGGCTTCACCCTGATCACCCTGCTCACCGGCAGCATCTGGGGCAAAGGCACCTGGGGCGGCTGGTGGGATTGGGATCCGCGCCTGACCAGCGAACTGATCCTGCTGTTCCTCTACCTGGGCGTGATCGGCCTGTACCATGCCATCGAAGACCGTCGCAGCGCCGCGCGCGCGGCCGGCCTGCTGGCCATCGTCGGGGTGGGCCTGCTGCCGGTGATCCGCTATTCGGTGGACTGGTTTGGCGGCCTGCACCAGCGCCAGTCGGTCAACGTGTTCGGCACCAATGCCGTGCGCCCGGAACTGATCGCCCCGCTATGGTGGATGGTGGTAGCCACCAAACTGTGGTTCGTCGGTTCGTTGCTAGCCAAGGCACGCGCCGACAACCTCACCCGTGAAGCCGGCAAGGCCTGGGTTGGCGAGCGCTTCGGCGGCGTCGACGCGCCTGCCACCGAGGAGCTGCCGCGATGACCCACGTGCCCTTTCTCATTGCCGCCTACGCGGTGTTCGTGCTGGTGCTGGGCAGCGATGCGCTGGGTTCGTGGCTGCGGATGCGTCGCGCCCGCCAGCAGGCCCTGCGCCGCCAGCAACGCCTGCAGGCGCGCGCCACGCCCACGCCCACCAGCGCGCTGGGCCCGGAGCTGAGCCGATGACGCCGGGGCAGCGTCGCCGCCTGGTCTGGGTGCTGGTGCTGCTGCTGGCCTCGGGCCTGGCCACCACGCTGGTGGCCTTCGCCCTGCAGCGCAATATCGCCTACCTGTACACGCCGGCCGAAGTGCTGCGCGGCGATGTGGATCCGCACGCGCGGTTCCGCCTGGGCGGAATGGTGGTCAAGGGGTCATTCCAGCGCGCGGAAGGCTCGCTGGAAGCACACTTCGTGGTCACCGATGGCGATGCCACGCTGCCGGTGAGCACCTCGCGGATCCTGCCGGACATGTTCCGCGAAGGCACTGCGGTGGTGGCCAGCGGCCGCCTGCAGGACGGCCGCTTCATTGCCGATGAAGTGCTGGCCAAGCACGACGAAAACTACATTCCCAAGGAAGTGGCCGACAAGATGGGCCAGGCGCATACCAAGCACGATGTACCGGTGACCGCACCGGCGGTGCGCTGAGTGCTGCCCGAACTGGGGCAGATCCTGCTGGTAACGGCGCTGGTGGTGGCGGTGCTGCAGGCGGTGCTGCCGCTGTGGGGCGCCCAGCGTGGCTACGCGGCGTGGATGGCGGTGGCCCGCCCGGCCGCGTACGCGCAGCTGGCGCTGCTGCTGGGCGCGTTCGGCGTGCTCACCGCGGCGTTCGTCACCCAGGATTTCTCGGTGCGCTACGTCGCCGAAAACTCCAATTCGCTGCTGCCACTGGCCTACCGTTACTCCGCCGTGTGGGGCGCCCATGAGGGCTCGCTGCTGCTGTGGGCGCTGGTGCTGGCGCTGTGGAATGGCGCCGTTGCGCGGTGGTCGCGGCAATTGCCGGTGCAGGTGCTGGCGCGCGTCCTGGGCGTGCTGGGCATCATCAGTGTCGGCTTCCTGGCCTTCCTGATCTTCACCTCCAACCCGTTCGCGCGGCTGCTGCCGGCGCCCCTGGAAGGCCACGACCTCAACCCGCTGCTGCAGGACCCGGGCCTGATCATCCACCCGCCGATGCTGTACCTGGGCTACGTGGGCTTTGCAGTGCCGTTCGCCTTCGCCATCGCCGCGCTGCTGGAAGGACGCGTGGATGCGCGCTGGCTGCGCTGGACCCGGCCGTGGACCAACGTGGCGTGGGGCTTCCTCACCCTGGGCATCGCGCTGGGCAGCTGGTGGGCGTACTACGAACTGGGCTGGGGCGGCTGGTGGTTCTGGGACCCGGTGGAAAACGCCAGCTTCCTGCCGTGGCTGGCCGGCGCGGCCTTGATCCACTCGCAGGCAGTCACGGAAAAGCGCGGCAGCTTCGCCAGCTGGACGCTGCTGTTGGCCATTGCCGCGTTCGCGCTGTCCCTGCTGGGCACCTTCCTGGTCCGCTCGGGCGTGCTCACCAGCGTGCATTCGTTTGCCGCCGATCCCACGCGCGGCACCTTCATCCTGATTTTCCTGGCCCTGGTGATCGGCGGCGCACTGCTGCTGTACGCGCTGCGCGCCGGTGCGCTGGGCAACGACGACCCGCGCCGCGGCTTCATGCCCACCTCGCGCGAAACCCTGCTGTTGGCCAACAACCTGCTGCTGGCCGCGGCGTGCGCGATGGTGCTGTTGGGCACGCTGTACCCGCTGCTGGCCGATGCGCTGGGGCTGGGCAAGGTGTCGGTCGGCCCGCCCTACTTCGGCACCCTGTTCCTGCTGCTGATGGCGCCGCTGGTGGCGCTGCTGCCATTCGGCCCACTGGTGAACTGGCAACGCGACCAGGCTTCGCGCGCGCTGGCGATGCTGGCGCCGTGGGCAGTGCTGGCGCTGCTGCTGGGGGCCATCGCCTACTTCATGGCACCGCAGGGCGCACTGAAGACCGCGGCCGGTGTGACCGCCGCCGCCTGGGTTGGCCTCGGTACCGCGCGCTTCGTGTGGAGCCGGCTGCGTGGCAATGGCCGCTTCACCGCCGAAATGGTCGGCATGCTGCTGGCCCATGGCGGCGTGGCGGTGTTCCTGGCCGGGGCCTTGCTGGTGGAAGCGCTGAACGTGCAGCGCGAGGTGGCGCTGTCGCCGGGCCAATCGCTGCAGGTGTCCGGCTACGAAGTGCGCTTCGAGGGCGTGGACCACCAGCAGGGACCCAACTACACCGCCGACCGCGGCCACATGCGCATCCTGCGCAACGACCGCGACGTAGCCCTGCTGCAACCGGAAAAGCGCGCCTACGCCAGTGGCGGCCAGATGATGACCGAAGCCGGCATCCATGCGCGCCTCACGGGCGATGTGTACGTGGCGCTGGGCGAGCCGCTGGGCAACAATGCCTGGGCGGTGCGCGTGCACATCAAACCGTTCGTCCGCTGGATCTGGCTGGGCGCACTGCTGATGGCCCTGGGCGGTTTCGTCACCGCCGCCGACCGCCGTTTCCGCCGTCCCTGAGTCCTGGAGTTGCCCCGTGTCTGATCCGCGCCCCGTTTCCCGCCCCCTGCCGCCCGTGGCCATCGTCATCGGCGTGCTGTTCTTCTTCGGGCTGTTGGGGCTGATGGTGTACGGGGTGATGAAGTCCGGCGCGCCCGACCGCGACGTGCTGCCCTCGGCCTTGATCGGCAAGCCCGCACCGGCCTTCACCCTGCCGGTGCTGCACGACCCCACCATCAAGGTCAGCAGCAATGAACTACGCGGCGCGCCGTACGTATTGAACGTGTGGGGCAGCTGGTGCGCGGCCTGCCGCGAAGAACACCCGGTGCTGACCCGCTTCGCCGAAACCAAGCGCGTGCGCGTGATCGGCTACAACTGGAAGGACGAACCGGCCGACGCCCTGCGCTGGCTGGAACAGCTGGGCAACCCGTTCGTGCTGGTGCTGGCCGACATCGAAGGCCGCACCGCGATCGACTGGGGCGTCACCGCCGCGCCGGAAACCTTCCTGGTGGACGCCAGTGGCGTGGTGCGCTGGAAGTACAGCGGCGCACTCACCCAGCGGGTGGTGGACACCCAGCTGATTCCCGAACTGGACAAGGTGGAGCGCAGCCATGCCAATGCCCAGACCACGCTGCCTGCCGCGCCGTAAGCTGCCCGCGCTGCTGCTCGGCGGCCTGCTGGCCGCTGCGGCACTGCTGCCGGCCACGGCCAGCGCGCAGGCGGTGTCCGACCCGACGCCGCTGCACTACCGCGACCCCGCCGAAGAGGCGCGCTTCCATGCATTGGCGGCCGAACTGCGCTGCGTGCAGTGCCAGAACCAGTCGCTGGCCGATTCCAACGCGCAGATCGCGCACGACCTGCGCCGTGAAGTGCTCACCCTGATGCAGCAGGGCCACGACGACGCGCAGATCAAACAGTTCCTGGTGGACCGCTACGGCCCGTTCGTGCTGTACCGCCCACCGATGGACGCCCGCAACAGCCTGTTGTGGTTCGGCCCGGCCGTGCTGCTGCTGGGCGGCGCGGGCGTACTGGTGTGGGTGGTGCGCCGACGCAGCCGCCAGCTGCAGCCGATGGACAACAGCGAGGAGCGCTGGTGAGCGGATCGTGGTTACCGACAATCGCCGCCATGCTCGCCACGGCCGTCGGCCTGGTGGTGCTGTGGCCGCTGCGCGCCGCAGGCCGGCGCGCGCCCTTCATGGTGATGGTGGTGGCCGTGGGCGTGGCCGGTTCGGCGCTGTATTACCTGGTCGGTACGCCAGAGGCCGCCGCGCCGACCGCGCGCACGGGCGAACCGGCCAGCCTGCGCGAGGGGGTGGTGGAACTGCAACGCGCGCTGGAGCGCGACCCGCAGCGCGCCGACGGCTGGGCCCTGCTGGGCCGCTCGCAACAGGCCCTGGGTAACCTGGCCGAGGCCAACCGCGCCTTTGCCCGCGCCGTGCAGCTGGCCCCGGATGAGCCCGAGCTGCTGGTGGAGGCTGCACAGACCCGCGCGCAGGCCGACCCGGCCAAGCAGTTCGACGACACCGCGCTGCAGTGGCTGCGCCATGCGCAGCGCTTGGCGCCGGGCAGCGAGCGCGCCGGCTGGCTGATCGGCATTGCGCAGCGCCAGCGCGGCCAGGATGCCGAGGCAGCGGCCACCTGGGAAGCACTGCTCCCGCGGCTGGACCCGGGCGCGGCCACCGCGCTGCGCGAACAGATCGCCATTGCCCGCGAGAAGGCTGGGCTGCCCGCCGCAGCGGCGCCGTCTGCGGCGGCCACCGCCGCACCCGCGCCCGCACTCACCGTCACGGTCGCGCTGGATCCCGCGTTCGCCGCCCGCGCACGCCTGCGTGACGACGCCAGCATCTTCGTGATCGCCCGCATTCCCGGCGGCCCGCCGATGCCGGTGGCCGTGGAAAAACACCGGCTGGCCGACCTGCCGCTGCGGGTCACGCTGGACGACGCCGACAGCCCGATGCCGACCCAACCGTTGTCGGCGCTCAACGAGGTGGAGGTGTTCGCGCGGTTGTCTGCCTCCGGCCAGGCCAACCGGCAGGAGGGCGACATCGATTCGCCCCCGGTACGCGTATCCCTGCCGCATGCCGAACCGGTGCCCCTGCTGATCGGCGGACCATGAGCCGGGCTGGCACGATGCAGCGTGCCGCCACTGGCACGGCACGTTGACCGGACCCGGCTAAAATGCGCGCATGACTGAATTCATCCCGCCCGGTACGCGGTACCACGCCCTGCCCTCGCCCTTCCCGTTCAAGCGCGGTGGCCAGCTACTGGACGCGCATGTGGCCTATGAAACCTGGGGCACGCTGGACGCGCAGGCCAGCAACGCGGTGCTCATCGTCACCGGCCTGTCGCCGGATGCGCACGCCGCCGCCAACGCCGACAACCCGGCCGCCGGTTGGTGGGAAGGCATGCTCGGCCCGGGCAAGGCAATCGACACCGACCGCTGGTTCGTGATCTGCGTGAACTCACTGGGCAGCTGCAAGGGCTCCACCGGCCCGGCCACGATCAACCCGGCCACCGGCGAACTGTACCGGCTGCAGTTCCCGGAGCTGTCCATCGAAGACGGCGCGCGCGCCGCCGTCGAGGTGGTGCGCGCGCTTGGCGTGGCGCAGCTGGCCTGCGTGATCGGCAACTCGATGGGCGGCATGACCGCGCTGGCGCTGCTGTTGCTGCACCCGGGCATCGCGCGCAGCCACATCAACATTTCCGGCAGCGCGCAGGCGTTGCCGTTCTCGATCGCGATCCGCTCGCTGCAGCGCGAAGCGATCCGGCTGGACCCCAAGTGGGACGCCGGCCGGTACAGCGAAGACAGCTATCCCGAATCGGGCATGCGCATGGCGCGCAAGCTGGGTGTGATCACCTACCGCTCGGCGCTGGAATGGGACGGCCGGTTCGGCCGCGTGCGGCTGGATTCGGACCAGGCCGACGACGATCCGTTCGGCCTGGAGTTCCAGGTGGAAAGTTACCTGGAAGGCCACGCGCGCCGCTTCGTGCGCTTCTTCGACCCCAACTGCTACCTGTACCTGAGCCGCTCGATGGACTGGTTCGACCTGGCCGAATACGCCGACGGCGACGTGCTGGCCGGGCTGGCCAAGATCCAGGTGGACAAGGCGCTGGCGATCGGCGCCAACACCGACATCCTGTTCCCGGTGCAGCAGCAACAGCAGATCGCAGACGGCCTGCGGGCCGGTGGCGCCGACGCGTGCTTCATCGGGCTGGATTCGCCGCAGGGGCATGATGCGTTCCTGGTGGATTTCGCACGGTTCGGGCCGGCCGTGGGCGAGTTCCTCTCCGCGCTCTAAGGACAGACATGCGACTGCAGGGAAAGCTCAGCGAATGGGACGACGCGCGCGGCTTCGGCTTCGTGCAGCCCAATGGTGGGGGCGACCGTTGCTTCGTGCATATCCGTGCGTTTGCGGCGCGCGACCGGCGGCCGGTGCTTGGCGACGTCATTACCTATGCGGTTGAACGCGATGCGCAGGGACGCCGGAATGCTGTGCAGGTGCGCTTTGCGCTGCAGCGGGGCGGCGCGCGCAACACGCCTGCGGCCGAGCGGAAGGGCCGCGACATCTTCCCCCGCAAGGCCGTCGCAGTGCTGTTCCTCGCCGGACTCGCCGGGCTGACCGCGCAGATGCACTGGCCGATGTGGCTGCCTGCGGCGTATCTGGGCGCGAGCGCCGTGACCTTCCTGTTCTACTGGTACGACAAGAGCGCTGCGCAGAACGACCAGCAACGCACGCCCGAAAAAACCCTGCAACTGCTTGCGTTGTTCGGCGGTTGGCCCGGTGCCTTGTTCGCGCAATCGGTGCTGCGCCACAAGAATCGCAAAGCCGCGTTCCAGCAGGTGTTCTGGGTAGTGGTCGTGATCAACCTGGGCGCCTTGGCCTGGTTGCTGCACCAGATCCCCCGGTAGAGCCACGCCATGCGTGGCTGAAGCAGCAATCGGGCGCCCAATAAGCAAGGCGCCCGACCAGACCCACCGCAAGCGCGACCTTCAATCCCCGCCAAACGGACTGCACCGCCATCCGTGCTGGTGCTGCGCCCACTCCTCCAGGTTCCTGTCGTCGACCGCCACCGGACCGCACTCGCCCACCACGTACTCCCGCATCAGCCGGCCCAGCACCTGGTCAGCGGCACGATGCTCGCGCGCCGCCGCCTCCTGAAAACGGGCGCGCAACCCGGCGTCCACCTCGACCTGCATCAACACGCACCGGTTCATGCCTTCCCTCCATCACTGGACGCCGACGCACGCGCCGCTTCCCGCGCAAGCCGCTGTAGCTTCCTGGGAATCTTCACCGGCACCGGCACCGGCCGCTCGATCACCGTGAGCGTGATACGGCCATGCTCCGCGTCGATCTTGAGACGTGAGCCTACGTCGAAACCCAGCTTGTCCAGCCAGCGGCCGCGCAGACGTACGTATGGAATCACCTCTACGCTGCCGCGCTCCTCGCGGATGGGGTACAGCTGTGCACCCACTTTGCAGCTTGGGGCTGGGCGGGCGTAGGGTTTGCGCTTGGGCGGCTCGAAGAAGGGTGTGTCAGCCCATGGTGTTCGCATGATGCACCTCCTGATAGGAATCGCCCTCGCCGGGATGGCGAGGGTGTCGGGAGGTTAGAAACCGCAGAGAGGCCGGCGGGCGTATTCCCCGTGAGGGTGTTGTATTAGCCACCCTCCCGACGCAGGAGTACCAACGTTATCTCTCTGGGAGTTTCTACGCTCCGGTGAACACCATGCGCGCTCATGAAGAACATGGGAAATCGCTTGTTTCTGTTGATCTGCGGCGGTTGGTTCACTGCGTCTAACCAACTGTCGCAACGGACTCATCGGCCATCTGCGGGGCGACGCAGGACTACCGCACAGCGCCTGACTGAATTCGCACGCAGACAGGGGCTGGATACCTGAGCGCCCCAAAATGGACTGCTTCCGGCCAGAAGCGGACCGCCGCCGATCCTGCCAACCCGACCAGCCCTCACTCACTTGCCGGTCATCTTCAAGGCAGCTTCCGGCAGGCGCGCACCGCTGATACTGATCCGGGCCACATCCGCATCGATACGCGCCAGGTCGGCCGCATCCAGTACCAGATCCACCGCACCCAGATTCTCATCCAGCCGATGAAGCTTGGTTGTGCCGGGGATGGGCGAAATCCACGACCGCTGGGCCAGCAGCCAGGCCAGGGCCACCTGGGCAGGCGTGGCACCCTTCTCTGCCGCCATCGCCTTCACCACTTCAACCAAGGCCATGTTCGCCCGGCGTGCTTCAGCGGAGAAGCGCGGCACCGCATTACGAAAATCCGTTGCATCGAACTGCGTGTTCCCGTCGATTTTCCCAGCCAGGAACCCTGCGCCCAGCGGGCTGAAGGGTACGAAGCCAATGTTCAGTTCTTCAAGCAACGGAAGAAGCGCCGTCTCCGGCTCACGCCAGAACAGCGAGTACTCGCTCTGCACAGCCGTGAGCGGCTGCACCGCATGTGCCTTGCGGATTGTCTGCACACCCGCTTCGGACAGTCCGAAATGCGCGACCTTGCCCTCTGCAATGAGGGCCCTCACCGTGTCGGCAACCTCCTCGATGGGCACCGCCGGGTCAACGCGATGCTGGTACAGAAGGTCGATACGCTCGGTGCGAAGCCGCTTCAGGCTGGCCTCGACGGCGGCCCGGATGTGGGCGGGCTGGCTGTTGGTACCTGTGCCGCGGGCACCGGTTACGGGGTCGATATCAAACCCGAACTTGGTGGCGATCACCACCCGGTCGCGAACAGGCGCCAGTGCCTCGCCCACGAGTTCTTCGTTGGCAAAAGGGCCGTAGGCTTCAGCGGTGTCGAAGTGGGTGATGCCGCGCTCCACCGCCGCGCGGATCAGCGCAATCATGTCCTGCTTGTCTGCGGCCGGGCCATACGCCGCGCTCATGCCCATGCAGCCCAAGCCGAGCGCGGAAACTTCAAGGCCTTGTCCAAGGGTACGGGTCTTCATGGTCGAATCCTCATCGGGCAGTGTGCGGAGTGGCCAACCAGGCGTTGACGCTCTCCATGGTTTTGCGTTCCTGGTCGGCCTGCATCACGAACGCATCCAGGATGCGTGCGTTGGGAGCGTGGCTGGCGACGACGCGCAGACTGCTGCCCACGCCGAAGCCACCGTGGGTGATGAACGGCACGATCGTCTTGCCCCTCATGTCGTGCTGCGACAACAGCGATCGAATGATCGGCGGCGCGGTCTCGCCCCAGATGGGGAAACCCAGGTAGACGGTGTCATAGCGATCAATGCCGGCAATGCGGTTGCGCAGCGCAGGTTCTACCCCGTCGTCGCGCTCCTGCCGCGCCTTTGCCACCGTGTCCAGGTAGTCCGCCGGGTAGTCCACGGCAGGCTGTATCTCGAACAGGTCGCTGGGCATGCTGCGATGAATGAGGCCGGCAACGACCCGGGTGTTGCCCGAGCGCGAGAACCAGGCAACCAGTGTCCGTGCGTTTGATCGACCCGCGGCCGCGCCCTCCTGCGGCTCCGCGGCGGAGCATCCCAGCGGCAGCGAGGCCAAGGCGGCAACGACTGCCCGGCGACCGTGATTGGCGGTTGGCTTTGTCATGGCGCCAATCTACGCCCCCCAAACACATTCTTGCAGAGGCATAATCGGATATCGCTTATATCCGGTGCGCATCAATGAGCGTAGAGAATTACGACCAGCTGGCCATGTTCGTCCTGGTGGCGCGGGAGCGCAGTTTTACCCGTGCTGCCGCCCAGCTGGGCATGTCCCAGCCTGCCCTGAGCCGATCGATGCGTCAGCTGGAAGAGCGCCTGGGTGTGCGCCTGCTTGCCCGAACCACGCGCAGCGTTTCGCCCACCGAGGCCGGAGAGCAGCTGCTGCGGGTGATTTCACCGCGCTTCGAGGAAATCGACACGGAGTTGGCCCAGCTCAACGCTTACCGCGACAAGCCCGCCGGTCGCCTCCGCATCACCGCGGGTGAGCATGCCGCGCTCACCGTGATGCAGCCGGTACTGGGCAAGCTGCTGCCCGCCAACCCCGACCTGAACATCGAGGTGATCGTCGACTACGGACTGACCGACATCGTGGCCGAGGGCTTCGACGCCGGTATCCGCATGGGTGAGCAGGTGGCCAAGGATATGATCGCCGTGCGCGTTGGACCGGACCTGCGCATGGCAGTGGTCGGGTCGCCTGCCTATTTCCAGCGCCACCCGAAACCCAAATCGCCGCACGACCTCACCCGGCACAACTGCATCACCATCCGCCTGCCTACCCACGGTGGCATTTTCGCGTGGGAGTTCGAAAAAAAGGACCAGGAGCTGAAGGTGCGGGTGGAAGGCCAGCTGGTGTTCAACAACATCGCCCTGCGCCTGGGCGCCGCGCTGGAGGGACTGGGGCTTGCCTACATGCCCGAGGATCTGGTGCGCGCCCATGTGCAGGCAGGCACCCTGGTCCATGTTCTGCAGGACTGGTGCCCCTCCTTCCCCGGCTACCACCTGTACTACCCCAGTCGCAGGCAGTCGTCACCAGCGTTCACCGTGCTGCGTGATGCATTGCGCTATCGGGAGTGAGCGTTAGCGCACAGGCGCCTCCACGTCGCTGTAAGCCTGCACCGCTGGCGGAAGGCGCTCGCCCTGCACTGCCACCGCGGCAACTGCGGCATTGAGCTCCCGCAGCTCACCTGCGCTGAAGATCACCTCGCCTGCACCCAGGTTGTCCAGCAGATGCTCCATCTGGGTGGTACCGGGAATCGGCACAATCCAGGGTTGCTGTGCCATCAGCCAGGCCAATGCGATCCGTGCCGGCGTGGCCTGCTTTCGCGCGGCCCAGTCCCTGAGCAGGCGCACCAATGCCAGGTTATGTTCGATGTTCTGCGGGGTGAAGCGCGTTTCGATGCCGCGAATGTCACCTTCGGCAAAGCGTGTCCTGGCGTCTATCGCACCGGTCAGGAAGCCTACGCCCAGTGGGCTCCATGGCACGAATCCGATGCCCAGCTCGGCGCACGCAGCGAGCACCTGCTGTTCCGGTCCTCGCCAGAGCATCGAGTACTCGCTCTGCACAGCGGTCACCGGCAGCGCAGCGTGCGCGCGGCGAAGCGTCTTCAGGCCCATCTCGCACAGGCCCCAATGCAGCACCTTGCCCTCGGTCATCAGGTCCTGGATCGCACCGGCCACGTCTTCGATCGGCACCTGCGGGTCCACGCGATGCTGGTACAGCAGGTCGATGCGGTCGGTACGCAGCCGCGTGAGCATGCCCTCTACCGCCCGCTTGATATGCGCGGGCCTGCTGATCAGGCCCGGGCCACGCGCGCCGGTTTCCAGGTCGATGTTCCAGCCGAACTTGGTGGCGATCACCACCTCGTTGCGGAAGGACGCGACGCCTTCCCCCAGGATGCGTTCCACTTCATGCGGGCCATAGGCCTCGGCTGCGTCGTAGAACGTCATCCCGCGATCGAACGCGGCACGGATGATGCGGTGCATGTCGATGCGCGAGGGGATGGTGGTTTGGTAGGTGCGGCTCATGTTCTGCACGCCCAGCCCGATGCTGGAAACCTGCAGCGTTCCGAGCATGCGGCGGGCGTCCATTTTCTGCGCTGCAGCTGCGGGAGAGGCGTTGGCCGTGGTCCTAGCCAGCGCGCCGGTCAGCGGCAGCGCCGCCAGCGTAGCTGCGCCCTTCAGGATCGAGCGGCGTCGCGGATTGTTGGGCAGGGTGCTCATTGCGGTCTCCATGAACGACATGGTCAGGGCGAAGGCGGTGGGGTCTGTTCCAGCGCCTGCACTGCTCGGGCGGATGCGGCCGCGTAACCGCTATGGGCCAACAGCTGGGCCAGGTGGTGCAACTGTGCGCGGCTGAGGCCCACGCGCTGGCTGGCCGCCATATGCGAGCGCAACTGCGCCTCCACACCAGGCATCGTCGCCAGCGCGCCAACCGTGGCCAGTTCACGGCTCTGCCAATCCAGGTTGTCGCGCTCGAAGATGTCGCCGAACAAATGCGTCTGCAGGTACTGGTTGATGATGGGGGCGAAGTCCATGACCGGGCCGGTCACCGGGGCACCGGAGATCCGGGTCTGGTTGGCGGTGCCCCGAGCGCGCAGCGCATCGCCCACGGGCATCTTTCCGGTGGGCGGTTTTCCGGGTGCGGTGGCGACACCCTGCGCCTCACGTGCGCGTACCACGTTCATCAGCTCGCCCAGGGCATTGAGACTCTTTGGAAACCCCGCATAGGCATACAGCTGCACGAGCACTTCCTTTGTCTCACTCAACGTCAGGCCAGCATCCAGTCCCTGGCTCAACGCGGCATTGAGCTGGGGCATGTCACTGCTGGCCCCAGCGGCCGCAATCAGCGGGATAGCCTGCTGCTTCGGCGAAAGCGGCCCGGCAACGGGAGCGTGGATGCCCGCCGACGCCTCGCGATACTGGTCATCACTGACCTGCTCCAGCCACGCCACCGATTTGCCGTCCACCACCCCGGTCACTGCAAGGTGGGTCATTGCGCTGTGGGGCGCGGCGCCGTGCCAATGCTTGACCCCGGCAGGACACACCACCACATCCCCGACGTGTATCTGCTGCACCGGCTTACCCCATTCCTGGGTCAGCCCAACGCCGGAGGTAACCACCAGTCGCTGACCGGCGGGGTGGGTGTGCCAGGCCGAGCGCGCACCCGGCTCGAAGCTGACGTATGCCGAAGAAGCCTGCACCTCCTCGTCCGCCGGGAACAGCGGATCGACCCGCACCTTGCCGACGAAGGTCGCTGCCGGACCGGCAACGGACGACTGGGTTCCCGCTCGGGTGATCTGCTGCGTGGGTGGGTCGACCGCGCCGGCGAATGGTGCCGCCACGCTCAACGCCGCGCCCAGCAGCGCACTCTGCGCGGTTGATCTGCGAGGCGCGCTCATGGCGCAAGCGTCCGGCTGTAGAACGTGGTCAGCGAGGCGACGGCGGCATCCACGTACTTCGGCACCCAGTAGGTTTCGATATGCGTAGCGCCGTCCAGCAGCACCAGTTGTTTGTCGGAGGTACCGGTCGCCTTGGCGAAAGCGTCCTGGGTCATGTACAGGCTGTCAGCCTTGCTGCCGGCAATCATCAGCAGCGGCTGGTTGATGAGCTCGATCTGGTCGGTGGCGTCCCAACGCATCAGGTCCAGCAGGCTGCTGGTGGTGTAGCGGAAGGTGGCGTTGGGATGGGCGTGCGTCTTCCAGTAGTACGCATAGCCCTGCCGATACAGATCGAAGGGAAGCCTGGCGATCTGTGCGTCGGTGAGATTGGCGTCGCCGGAGTACAGCACTTCGCCGCCGGCAGCTTCCTGTGCCCGCGCATTCGAAGCCTGCTGCAGGCGCTGCTGGACGGTGTCCAGCTGCGAGTCGGCATAGCCGTTGCGGCGTACACGGCCAGAGTTGAACATGCTGATCGTGGCCACAGCCATGAACCGCTTGTCGGTCTGCGCGGCCGCCAGCGAATAGCCGCCGCCACCACAGATACCCAGCAAGCCCAGGCGCGTGGTGTCGACCCAAGGGAATCGACTGATGAAGTCCGCCATGCCGTGGATGTCTTCGATACGGTGGGAGGGCATATCCACGCTGCGGGGCTGGCCGCCGCTCGCACCCTGATAGGCCGCATCGGCGGTGATGGCGATGTAGCCCTGCTCAGCCAAACGCTGCGCGTACAGGCCGGCCACCTGCTCCTTGACCCCACCATTGGGGTGGGCGACGACGATGGTTGGGTATTTCCGCGCGGCATCGAAGTTGGCCGGCGTGTAGAAGTTCGCGGCGATCTCGATTCCATTCAGCGGATAGGACACCGAGTGGACGTTGACCTCGCTGGGCACATTCCGCGTGATCGCACCTTCGTAGGCCAGTGTGAAGGGGTTGAGCGTGTAGTCGGCGGCGGCCGCGTTGCCTGCCGCCAGGCCAAGAGACATCGCCAACAGCGTGGCGTGCACGATGTGCTTCATTCCAGTGCTCCCAGTTCGGACGTTACCCCTGCCGGTGCATGTGGCGCGCCCACGTTGGCGGGGGATCAGGCGTAAAACTAACCGCCGTGCACTCATGGAAAAAGAGCATCAGCCGGATATCACTCATGCATGAATGATATGAATTGTGGATCGGCGAGCGTCGCAGCACCGGCGCGCCACATGCCTTTGATGGCGCGATCACTGCACGACGCATTCCGGCTCAATGATCCAGATTCTTCTTCGCCAGAAACTCACTCACCAGATCGGCGATCTGAACGTTGTTGAGGTCCGAGAACAGGAAGTGGCTGTTGCCACGGATTCCCATGTCCGGCAAATGGATCAACGTCACGTCCCCACCCTGCCGATTGACCGCGTCGCGCCAGGCGCGGGCCATTTCCAGCCGCGCCCGCCAGCTGTCCTGCGCGGGCAGGTCAACGGGCTTGTCAGGGATGTTGTCGCCATACAGCACCAGAATGGGGATCCGCGTCAGCGCCTTGAACGCCTCGGGAGACACTACGGCGGGCGCGACGGTATCGAACGCACTGGGAATCGGTACCGGCGCATCGTCCTTGGCAAACACGAAGCTGCTACCGGGCTCGAAGGCGACGATCGCGCGAACATTCGGGCTCTTTATAGCCGTCATCCAGCCAGGGCCTCCCGCCTGCGAATGGGTGAACAGGATCGCAGGCCCTGTTTTTTGCAGCACAGCAGCTACCCCGTCAGAGACTACCCCGAGGTCGAACGGCCCCGTGTTCGGCGTGACCGAACGGAAAAACTGGTCCAGCGTGGCCTCCCCTGTCGGGAATTGACTGCCGCCGAAGTATGTCGGCCAGAGGCCAATTCGGAACTGGTTGAACCACATCTGATCGTCTGCCACGGGCTTCAGCGTGGACTCGACCATGCTTCGGCCGGCTTTGCCTCGCCGTGGCTGATCGATCAGGTAGGTGGTGAAGCGGCGGCGCAGGAACAGGTTCTGGAAGCCCTCGCGCCCGTCGGCAGTCGTTTCCCAACTTTTGGACGACTGGCCCGCACCGTGCCACATCACGATCGGTAGCGGACGCGCATTCACCGGCTTCTGGTAGAAGGCATAGACGTGATCACCGTGGTAGCTCTGGCCCTCCGGATTGGACGGTTTCAACGGATCGAACGTGCCAGGTTCCGTCTTTTCCATGCCACCTGCGAGGAAACTCCCCTGCGCCTCAATCTGCAGTGGCTCGTTGGCCATGGCGGTCGTGGCGCAGAGGGAAACCGCCATCCAGATCAGCGTGGAGGGGAAGCCAGGCACCATAGTGCGGAGGCGGGTGCGTGTCTGCATGGGTCACTCCGTGACAGATTGTCAGGGGAATCTACCCTCGGGTTCACCCTGGAAGAAGCGCGCACGCGCATATCACTCATGCATGGAGGGTATATATGCCATGTCTACGATATGGCAGTGGCGGTGGCGTGCCACTGCCCTTCGTGCCGCACTTCTACCCCAGCTTCCCGTCGCGCAACCTGTAGCTCCGATGCACGATGCCCTCCGGCAACACATCATGCGTAATCATCACCAGACTACGGCTCCCCAACGCCTCCACCATGTCATGCAGCAACGCATGCGCGGTATCCACGTCCAGCCCTTCCGTAGGTTCGTCCAGCAACAGAATCGGTGAACCGCGCAGCAGCGCCCGCGCCAGCGCCAGGCGCCGCGCCTGCCCGGCCGACATGGTGGCGCCGTTCTCGCCCACCCACGCCTGCAGCCCGCCAATCTGTTCGGCCCAGGCGCGCAGGCGCACATCGGCCAGCACCTGCCACAGCTGCGCATCCGTCGCCTGCGGATCGCCCAGCCGCAGGTTGTCGGCCACGCTGCCCGCAAACACCGGTGCGTTCTGCGGCAGCCAGGCCACCTGGCGGTGCCAGTCGGCCTGGGCGAACTGGCGGATGTCGACGCCGCCGTAGCGCACGTACCCCGCGTCGGGGTCCCACAGGCGCAGCAGCAGCGACGACAGCGTGGTTTTGCCACAGCCGCTGTCGCCCTGGATGGCGATGCGATCGCCCGGGCGCAACTGCAACTGCAGCCCGTCCAGCAATGCCCGCTCCTGTCCCGGCCAGCGGAACGCCACGTGCTCCACACTGAGCGTGGCCGGCTCGACGGGCACCGGCACCGGGTTTGCCGGCTCGGCCACACCGGCGGGCTGGTCGACAATCTGCTCCAGCCGCACCGCCGCCACCCGTCCGGACAACCACGACTGCCATGCCAGCCCGATGGCCGCCCACAGTTCCAGCAGCGCCACGGTGAGGAAGACCAGTCCCGCTGCCATAGCCGCATCGATCGCGCCGCGCTCGAAACCGCGCAGCGCCACCCACACCATGGCCACCAGCCCTGCCGCCGCACACACACCGTGCAGCGCATTGCCGCCGATCAACCGCACCCGGCGACGGCGGTCGCGCGATTTCAGCTGCTTGGCGGCCACCAGCACGCGCAGGTTCCAGTGCTCGCGCGCCTGCAGGGCGGTCAGGTCCGCCGCGCCTTCCAGGCCCTCGAAGGACTGCGCGCGCAGCTGTGCACGATGCAGCGCGCGGTCGCGCTCCTGGTCGCCGGCACCGCGCACGGTCAGCCACGGCACGCCCGCGCCGATCATCAGCGCCAGCACGCCCAGCAGCAGCGCCGCAGGCGGGTAGATGATGCCGGCGGCGATCACGCCCACCAGCGAGATGCCGCCCAGCGCCAGCAGCGGGCCGATGGCGCGCACCAGCAGGCCGTCCACTTCGCCGATGTCCGACATCAGCCGCGCCAGCAACTCCCCGGTGCGCACGCCGGCCAGGCGCGCCGGGGCCAGCGGCAGCGCGCGGCGGAAGAACCACACGCGCAGGTCGCGGGCGATGCGCAGGGTGACGTCGTGACCCACCAGCTTTTCGAAATAGCGTGAGGCGATCCGCGCCATGGTCAACCCGCGGATGCCCGCCGAGGGCGAGAAGAAGTTGAAGCCGCTGCCCAGCCCGGCCGCACCGGCCAGTGCGGCCGCGGTGAGGAAGCCACCGGACAGACCCAGCAATGCGGTGCCGGCCAGCATGGTGGTCCACAGCAGCAGTACGGTCAGTACCAGGCGACCGCGATGGCGGGTAAACACCTGCTTCAACGCGTCGATGTGCGGCGCACTCATGCCGGCACCTGCTGCGTGTTGCGGGTGCCGCTGGCGGTCAGCGTCAGGCGCGTATCGGCCCAGGCCATGGCGGTCTCGCTGTGGGTGGCGATGATGACGCTGCGGCCGCGTGCGAACGCGGCCAGCGTGCGCAGCAGGTCGGCCTCGGTGTCCGGGTCGAGGAAGGCGGTGGGCTCGTCGAGCAGCAACAACTGCGGGTCGCGCAGCAGCAACCGCGCCAGCCCGATGCGGCGCGCCTCGCCCCCGGACAGGCCGAAGCCGCGCTCGCCGATCACCGTATCCAGCCCATCCGGCAGGGCGGACGCGAAGCGCATCACCTGCGCCGCCTCGGCGACGGCGCGCAGGTGCGCGTCGGTGGCGCCCGGGTCGGCCAGGCGCAGGTTGTCGGCGATGCTGCCGTGGAAGAGGTAGGGGCGTTGCCCGGCATAGCCGATTTCCAGCCCGGGGCGCAGCACGATACTGCCCGACTGCGGCGGCAGCCAGCCGGCCAGCGCTTCCAGCAGGGTGCTCTTGCCACTGCCGCTGGGGCCGACCAGCGCCAGCCGCTGGCCGGGCTCGATCTGGAAGGACAGGCCGTTGATCACGTCGTGCTGCGCGCCCAGCGGGCGCAGCACCAGGTCGCGCACCTGCACCGGCGGCGCGTGCTGTTCCAGCAATTCGGGCGCACGCGCAACGGCGGCAGGGGCGTCGCCGCCCTCCTCCGCATCAGGCAGCTCACCAAGCAGGCGCTCCACCTCGGCGGCGGCGGCCAGCGCGTTGGCGCGGTCGTGGTAGTGCGCGGCCAGGCGCCGCAGCGGCGCGTAGAACTCCGGCGCCAGCAACAGGCAGAACATGCCCACGCCCAGTGTGGGCACCTGCGCGTGCAACGACATCAGGCCCAGGTAGCTCAGCCCGAAATACAGCGCGACCATGGCCACGCTGACCGAGGCGAAGAATTCCAGCACGGTGGACGACAGGAAGGCGATGCGCAGCACTTTCATGGTGCGCTCGCGCACGCCTTCGGCCGCGGCGGCCACCCCCTCCAGCTCGGCCTCGCCGCGCCCGTACAGGCGCAGCAGGCCCAGGCCCTTGATGCGGTCGGCGAAATGCCCGCTCATGCGGGCCAGCTCGCCCAGCTGCGCGCGCCCGGCCGCTTCTGCACCCCAGCCCACCAGCATCATGAAGAACGGCACCAGCGGCGCGGTGAACACCAGGATCAACGCGACTACCCAATCGGTCCAGGCCACCGCCAGCGCGATCAGCAGCGGCACCACCACTACTTCGATGCGGACCGGCTGATAACCGGCGTAATAGTTCTCGATTGCATCGGCATGGGCCAGCATCAGCTCGCCCAGCTCGCCGGTACGCTGTTGGCGCAGCCACAACGGCCCGCGCTCCAGCAGGCGCCGGTAGACCCGTTCACGCAGGGCCAGCCGTGCGGCATCGGCCACATCGCCGGCCGCGGCCTGGGTAGCGCTGCCCAGCAACGCGCGCGCGACCAGTACCGCCAGCAGGCCCAGCAGCACGGGGGTGGCATCTTCCAACGGCCGGTGCTGTACCAGCACCGCCTGGATCAACCAGGCGATGGCGGCGGCCTGACCGATCAACAGCGCCCCGGACACGCAGATGCACAGCGCAGCCATGCGCTGGCGCCCCCGCGCGGCCATGCCCAGCCCGCCCAGCCAGTGCAGGCGGCGACGGCGCAGGGCCGTGGTTTCAACAACAGTGGCGTCGGGGGGTATGCTCAAGGCAGATCACGCAGGGACACAGGGAGGTTTCCGTCGATTGTAGTGGGTGCCGGCATGGCCCCCGTGCGGCAAGCGGTCGCAGGCTGCCAGGAACGCATACGATTCCTTGGCAAGACCGCTCGTACATTGATCTGAATCAAGGCTATTTGAAGTTGCAGGTCACAGAATTCATCCCGTAGACCCCCCTTCCCGCCACCTGAAACGCAAACACCCAACGAGGTAGCCAGGCCATGATTGATCAGACAGTCGTAGAACTGTCGCGGCTGCAATTCGCTCTGACCGCGATGTACCACTTCCTATTCGTCCCCCTCACGCTCGGGCTGTCCTTCATGGTGGCCATCATGGAGAGCGTGTACGTCATGACCCGCAAACAGGTCTGGCGGCAGATGACCCTGTTCTGGGGCACGCTGTTCGGCATCAACTTCGCCATCGGCGTGGCCACCGGCCTGGTGATGGAATTCCAGTTCGGCATGAACTGGTCGTACTACAGCCACTACGTGGGTGACATCTTCGGCGCACCGCTGGCCATCGAAGGGCTGATGGCGTTCTTCCTGGAAGCCACCTTCATCGGCCTGTTCTTCTTTGGCTGGAAGCGGTTGAGCGCGGTCAAGCACCTTACCGTGACCTGGCTGATGGCGCTGGGCACCAACCTGTCGGCGGTGTGGATCCTGATCGCCAACGGCTGGATGCAGAACCCGACCGGTGCGGTGTTCAATCCCGAAACGATGCGCATGGAAGTGGTGGACTTCGCCGCGGTGCTGTTCAACCCGGTGGCGCAGGCCAAGTTCGTGCACACCGTCAGTGCCGGCTACGTGACCGGCGCCATCTTCGTGATGTCCATCAGTGCGCTGTACCTGCTGCGGGGCAAGTACAAGGACATGGCCCGCCGTTCGTTCGCGGTGGCGGCGGCCTTCGGCCTGCTGTCGTCGCTGTCGGTGGTAGTGCTGGGTGACGAAAGCGGGTACGCCGCCAGCGAACACCAGAAGATGAAGCTGGCGGCGATTGAAGCGATGTGGGAAACCGAGCGTGCCCCGGCCGACTTCACCGCCTTCGGCATTCCCAACCAGACCACCCACACCAACGATTACGCGATCAAGATTCCGTACCTGATGGGTCTGATCGCCACCCGTTCGCTGGACCAGCCGATCCCGGGCATCCTGGAACTGGTGGGCCGCGCCGAGAACCGCATCCGCGGCGGCCAGCTGGCGTACGGTGCGCTGGAACGCGTGCGCAAGGACAAGAACGACGTCGAAGCGCGCGAGATGTTCGACCGTCATTGGCAGGATCTGGGCCACGGCCTGCTGCTGAAGCGTTACCGCGAGGACATCCTCAACGCCACCCCGGAAGAAATCTCCAAGGCGGCGATGGACACGGTACCGCGCGTGGCACCGCTGTTCTGGACCTTCCGCATCATGGCCGGCCTGGGCTTCTACCTGATCGCCTTCTTCGCCCTGGCGTTCTACTTCTCGTGCCGCAACAGCTTCCAGGACAAGCGCTGGTTCCTGCGCCTGGCCGTGTGGTCGCTGCCGGCCCCGTGGATCGCAATCGAATGCGGTTGGTTCGTGGCCGAATACGGTCGCCAGCCGTGGGCGGTGGATGGCGTGCTGCCCACCTTCTACGCCGCATCGGGCCTGGCCCTGCATGAAATCCTGACCACGCTGGCGGTGTTCACCGCGCTGTACACGGTGCTGCTGGTGATCGAGGTCAAGCTGATGCTGAAGGCGATCCGCAAGGGTCCGGAAGAGATCCTGCCCACGCTGCAGGCCGACATCCGCCCCGTTTCCCACGTTGCCGCCGCCCCCGGCCAAGCCTGAGGCAGGAGAATCCAGATGGAATTCATTGCACTTGATTACACCACGCTCCGCGTGATCTGGTGGCTGCTGCTCGGCATCCTGCTGGTCGGCTGGGCCGTCATGGACGGGTTCGACCTGGGCGTTGGCACCCTGCTGCCGTTCGTGGCCCGTACCGATGACGAACGCCGGCTGGTGATCAACACCGTCGGTCCGGTCTGGGAAGGCAACCAGGTCTGGTTGGTGCTCGGCGGCGGCGCGATCTTCGCCGCGTGGCCGCCGCTGTACGCGGTGAGCTTCTCCGGCTTCTACCTGGCCGTGTTCCTGATGCTGTTCGGGCTGATCCTGCGCCCGGTCGCCTTCAAGTACCGCAGCAAGATGCCCGGCAAGCGCTGGCGCCAGAACTGGGACCGGGCGCTGTTTGTCGGCGGCCTGTTGCCGGCACTGATCGCAGGCGTGGCGGTGGGCAACGTGCTGGTCGGCGTGCCGTTCCACTTCGATGACAGCATGCGCATCTTCTACACCGGCACGCTGATCGGCCTGCTCAACCCGTTCGCCCTGGTGGCGGGCCTGGTCAGCGTGGCGATGGTGGTGTCGCACGGTGCGGCGATGCTGGTGCTCAAGACCGACGGTCCGGTGGCCGAGCGTTCGGCCCGCTATGGCAGCGTGGCTGCACTGGCGAGCTTCGTGTTGTTTGCCGCTGCCGGCGCCTGGGTGGCCTTCGGCCTGCCGGGCTACCAGATCACCTCGCAGGTGGTCACCGACGGTCCGACCAACCCGCTGTTGAAGACCGTAGAACTGGGCAGCGTCGCCGGCGGCTGGCTGCGCAACTACAGCAGCATGCCCGCCACCGTGGTGTTCCCGCTGATCGGCCTGCTCGGTGCCCTGGCCAGTGCAGTGCTGCTGCGTGCCCGCCGTGGCGGCCTGGCCTTCCTCGCCTCGGGTGCGTCCATCGCCGGCATCATCCTCACCGTCGGCTTTGCGATCTTCCCGTTCCTGCTGCCGTCCTCCAGCCAGCCCATCTCCAGCCTGACCGTCTGGGACAGTTCGTCCAGCCATCTCACGCTGTGGATCATGCTGCTGGCCACGGCCATCTTCCTGCCGATCATCATTGCGTATACCAGCTGGGTGTACCGCGTCATGAAGGGCAAGACGACCGCCGAAGAAATGGGCGACAACCCCAACGCGTATTGAGTGGTTTCATGCGTGCCGACCACCGGTCGGCACCACCCCCGAATGAAGGAGAGTGAACATGTGGTATTTCGCCTGGATCCTCGGCGCCGGCCTTGCTTCGGTCGTGGCCATTCTCAACGGCATGTGGTTCGAAGCCCGCGAAACCAGCCGACTGGACAACGAGCAACGCTGAAAGTGTAAAAAAGAGTTGCCGATACGGCCTTCACACCGTATTCTTGGCGGCTCCTTCGGGGTGTAGCTCAGTCTGGTAGAGCGCTACGTTCGGGACGTAGAGGTCGCAGGTTCGAATCCTGTCTCCCCGACCACTCAGGTGGTCGCATTGAAGCCTGGAAGCACGATTTCCAGGCTTTTGTGTCTAAGCCGTGGCAACGCGGCGCCGAAGGAAAGCAACACGGTCCCCCTTGCCGCCGAAGGGCGGGATCGATACAATAGGCGGCTCCTTACGGGGTGTAGCTCAGTCTGGTAGAGCGCTACGTTCGGGACGTAGAGGTCGCAGGTTCGAATCCTGTCTCCCCGACCATTTGATGGTCACATTGAAGCCTGGAAGACACATGTCCTCCGGGCTTTTTTGTGTCTGTTGATTGGGGCACGCCCCAGCCTGGATGGCATCGTCGCGTAGCGCCGGGCTCTGCCCGGCAGAATTGAACGATGGCGGCACTAGCAGCCGGACTAGCAGCCGGGCAGAGCCCGGCGCTACGCGGCCAGCCATTGATTTCCGTCCGGCCCGTTGGCACGACCCATTCATTTGGCGCAGGTACAATGCCCCGCTTCGGGACGCGCGCGGCGCGCGCCATTCCTCTTCGACCCCACGCAGCCCCCGGCCATGTGCCCGTGGCGGCGTTTCCGCACATCCGGCCCCCCACCGTGATCGCGCCACCTGCACGAGATCCACGCCCATGACCCCTACCGACCCACACGCCTCCTCCCTGCTGCGCGGACGCATGCTCGCCTTTGCCGCCATCCTGCTGGCCGCGCTCAACCTGCGCACCGCCGTCACCTCGGTCACCCCCCTGCTCGACCTGCTCGGCCAGACCTTCGGCTTCGGCACCACCATGACCGGCGTGCTCGGCATGCTGCCCACCGCCTCGTTCGCCCTGTTCGGCGTCACCACCCCCATGGTGGCCCGCCGCATCGGCCTGGAACGCACCGCCCTGCTCGCCATGGGCCTGGCCACCGTCGGCCTGCTACTGCGCTCCATGGCTGGCGGCATCGGCAGCCTGCTGTTCGGCTCCATCGTCGCCCTCGCCGGCATGGGCATCGGCAACGTCGTCGTCCCGCCCCTGGTCAAGCGCTACTTCGCCAACCGCGTCGGCACCGTCAGCACCCTCTACATCACCGTCCTGCAGATCGGCACCATGATGCCCGCCCTGCTCGCCGTGCCCCTGGCGCAGAGCGCCGGCTGGCGCGTGTCGCTGGGCATCTGGGCCATCCTCGCCCTGGCCGCCGCGCTGCCCTGGATGGCGCTGGCCCGCCGCCGCCCGCATCCGGACCCGCTCGACACCGCCGCCGACCCGGCCGCCCAGCCGCATGGCAAGGTCTGGCGCACCCCGCTTGGCTGGGGCATGACCCTCATGTTCGGCATGACCTCGCTCATGACCTACTCCATGTTCACCTGGCTGCCGCGCATCGTCGTCGAAGCCGGTGCCACCCCCGCCTTCGGCGGCATCATGGTCGCCATCTTCGCCGCCTGCGGCCTGCTGCCCTCGCTCACCATGCCCGCCTTGGCCGTGCGCCTGCGCAACCCCTTCCCGCTGGTCCTGATCGGCTTCTCGGCCTTCCTCATCGCCTTCGCCGGCCTGCTCTTCGCCCCCATGAAGGCGCCGTGGCTGTGGGCCGTCCTGCTGGGCATCGGGCCGTCCACGTTCCCGCTCGCGCTGACCCTGATCAACCTGCGCACCCGCACGCCCGCCGGCTCGGCGGCCCTGTCCGGCTTCATGCAGGGCGTGGGTTACGCCTTCAGCTGCCTGGGCCCGTTCCTGTTCGGCTGGCTGCACGAAGTGAGCGGTGGCTGGCACCTGCCGTTCGGCTTCCTGGTGATCTGTGCGCTGGTCCTGCTCACCGCGTCGTGGGTGGCCTGCAAGCCGCAGAAACTGGAAGACCAGTGGTAAGCGTCGCTTCTACACACCGCTTGCGCACCTGCTGACGTAGCGTGTCACTCACTGACCTGCCGGCAACGGCAGGCAGTCCGGGCCTGGATCTCTCCAGCGCGTTTCACTGAACGGCTTCAGTACGCAACGACCCCGGGGACATCGCCGTGGCGGCGGCCGGTCGGTCTTTGCATTCAGTACGTTATGACCTGTTTCGAGTCTTCCTCGACAGCTGGATGCCCATACGCCCGATTTAACAATTTGTAAACAATTGCGCAGTCAGGCAGGATTGGCATGTGATGTGCGTCACACTTTTCGCACACCATATTCTTTGAAGGGATGCACTGGGGGTTCCATGTACAACCATCGGCCGCTGGCGCTTTGCGTCGGCCTGGCATGCGCCACACTCTGTCTGACCAGCACCGGCGCACGCGCCGCCGCCACTGCGGATCAACTGGGGCAGATCAGCCAGTTCCGCGACCATGCCCAATGGCTGGATGCGCTGGCCGCGATCGAGCGGGCGCAGCTGCAATCGCCCGACGACGCGCTGCTGTACAAGCTGCAGGTCCTGACCCTGTCCGACATCGGCAATGCGCACCGCGCCTGGCAGCTGTACCAGGCCCGCCCGCAGCTGTTCGATGACGGCCAGAAGCAACGCTTCGAGGCCAACTACCTGGCCAAGCTGGTCGGCTGGAGCCTGGCCTACGGGGCCAGTGAAGACACCCGGCTGGACGAAGCCGAAAGCGCGCTGGCGCAGATGCAGCAGTATCTCGACCGCGACGGCAGCAGCGTGCAGGCCGCGCCGCTGCGCATCCGCTACGACCGCCTGATCCTGCTCAACCGGCTGGGCCGGCACACGCAGGTGCGCGATGAATACCGCAGCCTGCTGGCCGAAGGCCATCCGGTGCCGAACTACCTGATGGCCCCGATCGGCGATTCGCTGATGGCCACCCAGCATCCACAGGAAGCCATCCCCGTGCTCGAAGCGGCCATGAAGGCCGACCCCTCGCAGCCGCAGGTGCGCTCCGAACTGGCCTACGCCTACCTGGAAAGCGAACAGGCCGACACCGCCATCGCGCTGCTGCAGAAGTGGCAGGCCGACGAACCGGCCTGGCGCTGGACCAACGGCGCCAAGGCACCGCACGCCAACTGGCCGCGTTACGAAGCCGACCTCAACCTGGCCATGGTGCGCGCCTACAGCGGCGACCTGCCCGCCGCCCAGCGCGACCTGGAAAAGATGGTCGACATTGGCCCGGGCAACACCGGCACGCAATCTTCGCTGGGCAACGTCTACCTGATGCGCGGTTGGCCGCGCCGGGCGCTGGAGCGCTACAGCATGGCCAACACGCTGGACCCGCGCGATGTCCCGGCCCGCCTGGGCCAGTACGACGCCTACGTGGAACTGCAGCGCGACGACCTCGCCCGCCCGATCCGCGACACCCTGGTGGAACGGTACCCTGGCCAACCGTCAGTGCAGCGCCTGGACCGCAGCTGGCGCGCCCACCGCGGCTGGCAGTTGCATGCCTACGCCGAGGGCGGGCGCAGTTCCGGCGGCGGTGGCGCATCGCCATTGGGCAACGATGACGGCCGTTACGGCGTGGAAGTGCAGTCGCCGATCCTCGACGACCGCTGGCGCGTGGTGGCCTTTGCCGACCGCCGCAACGTCGACTTCCAGGACCAGACCATCAACCCGCTGCGGGTGGGCCTGGGCACGCGCTACCGCTATGGCCGCGCCGATGCCGAAGCCTTCGTCAACCGTGCCAACGACCACATCGGCGATACCGGCCTGAGCGCCGGCCTCGGCTGGCAGTTCAGCGACCAGTGGCACGTGGGCGTCACCGCCGCGCGCAACGACGCCGACGCCTCGCTGCAGGCACGCGTGTCGGGCATCACCGCCGACAGCGTGGCCGTGGCCGCGGACTACCGCCGCAACGAACGCACCCACTGGAGCATTGGCGCCAGCCAGTTCCGCTACGACGATGGCAATCGCCGCGATACCGTCACCACCGCCATCGAGCAGCGCCTGCTGACCCGCCCCACGCTGATCCTGGACGGCCTGGGCAGTCTCTACGCCAGCCAGGGCAGCCGCGACGACGTGCCCTACTTCAACCCGTCCGAGGACCACTCGGTGGAACTGGGCCTGCGCGTGGACCAGCAGTTGTGGCGCCACTACGAACGCCACTTCCGGCACCGCCTGACGGTGTCGGTGGGCCAGTACTGGCAGCAGGGCTTTGGCAGCGCGATCGTGCCGTCGGCCGAGTACCGCCACGAATGGCAGATCGGCGAAGGCCGGATCTTCGAGTACGGCGTGAGCTGGTCGCGACCGGTCTACGACGGACAACGCGAACGACACGTCGGCCTGGATGTCGGCCTGCGCTGGGGAGAATGAGATGGACCATATGGATCTGAAACGCTGGACCCTGGGGCTGCTGCTGGCGATGCTGGCCGTGGTCGCTCCCGCGCACGCGCAACCGCAGCCGGCGGTGCTGGACGCAGCCGACAACGGCCTGCTGGTGCTCAGCTACCACGACATCCGCGATGACGTGGCCACCACCAGCGACCTGGACGCCTATGCGACCAGCACCCAGAATTTCTCCGCCCACCTGGACTGGCTGTCCGCGCACGGCTACCACCCGGTGTCGCTGTCGCAGCTGATCACCGCCTCCCAGGGCGGCGCCCCGCTGCCGCCCAAGCCGGTGCTGCTGACCTTCGATGACGGCCTGCGCAGCGTGTACAGCAAAGTGTTCCCGCTGCTGCGCGCCTACAACTACCCGGCGCTGGTGGCGGTGATCACCGATTACGTGGACATGCCCGCCGGTCGCCAGATCGATTACGGCTACCGCCCCTTCACCCGCGATGATTTCCTCACCTGGGAACAACTGCGCGAGATGCAGAAGAGCGGGTTGATCGAACTGGCCAGCCACACCGACAACCTGCACCACGGCGTGCAGTCCAACCCGCAGGGCAACTCCACCCCGGCGGTGATCACCCGCATCTACGACCCGACCGCCAAGCGCTACGAAACCGCCGCCCAGTACGACGCCCGGCTGCGCGCGGACCTGCAGCTGAGCGTGGACCGCATCCAGAAGAACGTGGGCGTGTCGCCCAAGGCGATCGTGTGGCCGTATGCCGCCTACAACGCGCTGAGCAACGACATCGCCGAGCAGCTTGGCATGCCGGTGTCCTTCGACCTGGAAGGCCGCAGCACGCCGGTCACGCGTGACCTGCATGGCCTGGCCCGGTTGCTGGTGACCAACAACCCGACCGTGGTGCAGCTGGCCTACGAACTGCGCCGCGACGTCGAACGCGACGGCATGCGCGCCCTGCAGATCGACCTGGACGCGGTGTACGACGCCGACCCGGTGCAGCTGGCCAAAAACCTGGATGCGCTGATCGAGCGGGTCAAGAAGATCGGCCCCACCCACGTGTTCCTGCAGGCCTTCGCCGACCCGGACGGCAACGGCTCGGCCGACGCGCTGTACTTCCCCAACCGGCACCTGCCGATGCGCGCGGACCTGTTCAACCGGGTGGCGTGGCAGCTCAAGACGCGCGCCGGGGTGAAGGTGTTCGCATGGCTGCCGGTGCTGGGCTATGAGCTCAAGGACCCGGCCATCCGCAAGGCGCTGGCGATCGAGAGCCCCGAGCGCGACGGCATCTTCCGGCTGGACTTCACCCGCCCGAAGGTGCGCCGGATCATCGATGACATCTACGAAGACCTGGCAATCAACTCCTACTTCGAGGGGCTGCTGTTCCACGACGATGCCTACCTGCGCGACACCGAGCTGAGCCAGCTGCCGCCCGAAGGCGATGACGGTGCGCGCACCCAGGCGCTGATCGACTTCACCCTGGAGCTGCGCACCGCCGCGCAACGCTGGCGGCCCAAGCTGGCCACGGTGCGCAACCTGTACGCGCAACCGGTGCTGCAGCCGCAGAGCGCCAGCTGGTTCGCCCAGCGCCTGGACCTGTTCAACAAGGCCTACGACCACACCGCGTTGATGGCGATGCCGTGGATGGAAGGCAGCCGCAACCCGGAAAAATGGCTGGACAAGCTGGTGGTGGCGGTGCGTGCGCACGACCCGCAGCTGTCCCAGACCATGTTCGAACTGCAGACGGTGGACTGGCGTACCCAGAAACCGATTCCCGGTGAGCGCCTGCGTGCGCAGATCCGTCGCCTGCAGGCGCAGGGCGTGCGTCATTTCGCCTGGTACCCCGACGACTTCATCGCCGGCCGTCCGTCCACTTACGATGCGCGCGCGGCGATGTCCTCGCGCAGCTTCCCGTACGAGGAAAAGTGAGGCTGCCATGCATCCCTTCCTGTTCGCGCTGTTCCAGTTCGCCTTCTTCTATCCGATGGTGATGGCGTTTTTCTGGATGTCCGGCGGCCTGTACTACTTCTTCCGACGTGAGCGGAAGGCGCGCGATCGCAATGATCCGCCGCCGATGGACGCCTACCCGTTCGCGTCGATCCTGATCCCGTGCCACAACGAAGCGGACAACCTGGCCGACACGCTCGGTTCGGCGCTGCGCCAGAACTATCCGGACTTCGAAGTGATCGCCATCAACGATGGCAGCAGCGACGACACCGGTGCCCGTCTGGACGCGATGGCCGCCCTGCATCCGCGGCTGCGCGTGGTGCACCTGGACCGCAACCTGGGCAAGGCCAATGCGCTGCGCATGGGCGCCCTGGCGGCACGGTCGGAATACCTGGTGTGCATTGATGGCGATGCGATGCTGGAGGAGTACGCCACCCACTGGATGGTCTGGCACCTGACCAGTGGCCCGCGCGTGGGGGCGGTGACCGGCAACCCGCGCATCCGCAACCGCTCCACCCTGCTGGGGCGCCTCCAAGTGGCCGAGTTCTCCTCGATCATCGGCATGATCAAGCGCGCCCAGCGCGTGTATGGGCGCATCTTCACCATCTCCGGCGTGATCGCCGCGTTCCGCCGCAGCGCGCTGCACCGCATCGGTTACTGGGCCGACGACATGGTCACCGAGGACATCGACATCAGTTGGCGCCTGCAGCTGGACCACTGGGACATCCGCTACGAACCCAACGCGCTGTGCTTCATCCTGATGCCCGAAACGCTCAAGGGCCTGTGGCGGCAGCGCCTGCGCTGGGCCCAGGGCGGCGTGGAAGTGATGCTGCGGCATGGCAGCTCGCTGTTCCACTGGCGCAAGCGGCGCATGTGGGGCGTGCTGCTGGAGTACCTGCTGAGCGTGCTGTGGGCCTACACCATGCTGGCCATCATCGTGCTCTGGGCGCTGGGCAAGTTCATCCCCCTGCCGCAGGACCTGTACATCGCCACGCTGCTGCCGCAATGGCACGGGGTGATTCTGGCGCTGGTGTGCCTGCTGCAGTTTGCCAGCAGCCTGATCATTGATCGTCGTTACGAAACCCACATTGGACGCAACTACTTCTGGGTGATCTGGTACCCGATGGCGTACTGGCTCATCAGCCTGTTCACGACCCTGGTGGCCCTGCCGAAGACGCTGCTCAAGCGCCGCGGCAAGCGGGCGGTCTGGGTCAGTCCCGACCGGGGAATCCGATGAACACTGTCAAATCCACCCGCCGCTTCGACTCGCGCCTGATCCAGAAACCGCGCCAGCAGCCGCGTCTGCAACGCACCGCCTGGGGGTTTGTGACCCTGGCCTTCTGGGGGTTCTACTTCTACCTGTGGGCGCCGCTGGTGACGCTGATTTCCTGGCTGCTCGGCGGGCGTCTGGCCTGGCTGCAGCTGTACGAGTACAAGCAGACGCTCGATCCCTTCATCATCTTCGCGTTGCCGGTGATGCTGGTCTGCACGGCGGTGCTGCTGATTGCCTGGGCCGAGTACAACCGCATGCGGTTTGCCGGCAAGGAGCGCCGCACGCCGCATGAAGACACCACCCGCGAGGAGATCGCCCGCGACCTGGGCGCCAGCGCCGAACTGGCCGCGCTACTGGCCAGTAGCAAAGCGGTCACGCTGCACATGGACGACCATGCAAGGCCGGTGGGGCTGACGCGCCAGCCGCTGCTGTAAGGGGGGGGTCTCGGCAGGGCTGCGCCCTGCACCTGCCGAAGCTGAAGCCGGAGCCGGAGCCGGAGCCGGAGCCGGAGCCACGTCAACGGCCAATGCGGCTCTGGGTTTCTGCTGGCTGGGCGGGGCGGTGTGGGTGGGCAGGACACGCCGTAAACCCGTCCATGGGGGCTCGGCGGCGCCATCCATGGCGCCGACGGTCCTTCCCACCCACACCGCCCCACCCCCGACAGTTTCCTGGTGACGGTGGGGAGAGCCATGCCATGCGGGGACGAAGTCTTATCGATATTGATATCGATATCGATATCGAATAATTCGAATTGAAATCGAAGAGCATCCACGCATGGCGTGGATCTACTGTCAGATACGGGAATCTGTCGGAGGCGGGGTGGGTCCGGTTGCGGGGGTGTCCGCGGCATGGATGCCGCGGCCAAGCCCCCAGGGACGGGTTTACGGCGTCCCCCGCAACCGGACCCACCCCGCCATCCCACGGATGGCAAGCTTCTGCGGTTGCCGTTGCGGTTGCCGTTGCGGTTGCCGTTGCGGTTGCCGTTGCGGTTGCCGTGGCGGTTGCCGTGGCGGTAGCGGGTGCAGGGCGGCAGCCCTGCAAACAACAACACACCTACCGCGTCTGCCCTTCTCCGCGCACCACGAACCGTTCCACCGTCAGTGCTTCCAGACCCATCGGGCCGTAGGCGTGCAGGCGCGTGGTCGAAATGCCGATCTCCGCGCCCAGGCCCAGCTCGCCGCCGTCGGAGAACCGCGACGATGCGTTGACCATCACCACCGCCGAGCGCAACGCGTGCACGAACTGTTCGGCCGCCTGCGCATCTTCGGTAGCGATCACCTCAGTGTGATCCGAGCTGTACTGCTGGATATGGGCCAGGGCCTGGTCGAGGTCATCGACCACGCGCACGGCGATGATCAGGTCCAGGTATTCGGCGGCGTAGTCGGCGTCGGTAGCCGGCTGCGCATCGGCCAGCCACGCGCGCGCGCGCGCGTCGGCGCGCAGCTGCACCCCGCGCGCGCGCAGAGCCGTGTCGGCCAGTGGCAGGAAGGTGGCCGCGATGTCGGCATGCACCAGCAGCGTTTCCAGCGAATTGCAGGCCGACGGCCGGCTGCACTTGCCGTCCACCAGCAGCGCCAGTGCCCGTTCGAGGTTCGCCGCGCGGTCCACGTACAGGTGGCACACGCCTTTGTAATGCTTGATCACCGGCACCCGCGCATGCTCGGCCACGAAGCGGATCAGGCCTTCGCCGCCGCGCGGGATCGCCAGGTCGACCAAGTCGTTGAGCTGCAGCAGTTCCAGCATGGTCTCGCGGCGCAGGTCCTCGACCAGCGTCAACGCCGCGTCGGCCACGCCTGCCTCGCGCAGCGCGCGCTTGAGCGCGGCGGCAATGGCGGTGTTGGAGTGGATGGCTTCCGAGCCGCCGCGCAGGATCACTCCGTTGCCGGCCTTGATGCACAGCGCGGCAGCGTCGGCGGTCACGTTCGGGCGCGCTTCGTAGATCATCACGATCACACCCAGCGGCACGCGCACTTTCTGCACGCGGATGCCATTGGGGCGCACGTCGTCACGGGTGACCAGGCCCACCGGATCGGGCAGCGCGGCCACTTCACGCAGGGCCGCGGCGATGCCGGCCAGGCGCGTGGAGTCCAGCGCCAGGCGGTCGAGCATGGCGCTGCCGGTGCCTTTGTCGCGCGCGGCGGCCAGGTCGCGTGCATTGGCCGCCAGGATGTGCCCGGCATCGGCCTCCAGCGCGGCGGCCATCGCGTCCAGCAGCGCGGTCTTGGCGCTGGAAGACAGCTGCGCCAGCTGCTGCGCCGCGGTGCGGCAGGCCAGTGCCTGGGCGCGGATGTCGGTGGGGGGGCTGGCAACCATCTCATTATCCTCTGAAGTACAGGGTAGAGCCACGCCATGCGTGGCTGCAGGACGTCAAACGGGCCCAGGCTGCGCAGCCCTGCATGGCGTGGCTCTACCGTGGATGTTCTTACGCGTTACAGCACTACCAGGTCATCGCGGTGGATCACGTTGCCACCGTAGTTGTAACCGAGCACGCGCTCGATGTCGCGCGAGTGGTGGCCGGCGATGCGGCGGATGTCACTGGCCGAGTACTGGCTGACGCCGCGCGCCAGGCATACCTCGCCCTGCTCATTCCGCAGGCGCACTTCAATCATGTCGCCGCGGCGGAAATCGCCCTCGGCACCGCGCACGCCACCGGGCAGCAGCGAGGCCCCCTTGTCGCGCAGCGCGGCGGCCGCACCGTCGTCGATGAGGATCGCGCCGGGTTCCAGCGGGGCATGCCGCAACCAGTACTTGCGGGCGGCCACCCGGGTCTGTCCGGCGTGGATGCGGGTGCCGAACAGCCGACCCTGGGCCAACGCGCGCACCACCTCGCTGTCGCGGCCATTGAACAGGCAGGTGTCGATGCCGACCCGCCCGGCCTTGGCTGCCGCTTCGAGCTTGGTATGCATGCCGCCAGTACCGGCCCCGCTGCCGGCGCCGCCGGCCATGGCCAGCACCTCGCCGGTGAGCTCGGGCACGTCGTGGATCGGGCGGGCCTGCGGGTTACGGCGCGGGTCGGCACTGTACAGGCCATCGATGTCGGTGGCGATGAACAGCACGTCGGCATCGATCAACGCCGCGACCGTGGCGGCCAGGTTGTCGTTGTCGCCCAGCTTGAGCTCGTCCACCGACACGGTGTCGTTTTCGTTCACCACCGGCAACGCGCCCAGGCGCAGCAGCTCGTTGAGGGTGGCGCGCGCGTTGAGGTAGCGGCGGCGGTTGCGCAGGTCGTCGTGGGTGAGCAGCACCTGCGCCACCGGGCGCTCGAAGAAGCGCTGCCACAGGCCAATCAACTGCGCCTGGCCCAGCGCGGCCAGCGCCTGGCGCGCGGCCATCGCCGCACCGGCTTCCAGCGCGCGCGGCACGATCGCGCGGCCCGCGGCCACCGCGCCGGACGACACGATCACCACCTCGCGCCCGGCCAGTACGTTGGCCGAGACGAACTGGGCCAGGCCCAGTGCATGACGCGGCGACAGCCCGCCGCCATCGGCAGCCAGCAGGCTGCTGCCGACCTTGAGCACGGCACGCTTCCACGGCGGCAGCGTCTGTTCGAGAAACGGTGAGTGCACGGTGGGGCTCATCACGGCTGCATGCCTCAGCGGGTGGCCCATTCGTGGATGCTGGCGGTGGCACTGCCGTGCACCAGCAGCGGATCGGTGTCCACCAGCGCCTGCGCGGCGGCCAGGTCGGCCACGTCCTGCAGCACATAGGCGCCGCCGCTCTTGTCGGTGAAGCCGCCGGTGAGCAGCAGCTGGCCGCGCGCGCGCACGTCATCGAGGAAGCGTGCGTGCTCGGCGCCGACCTCGTCGCGGAACGCCGGGGTGCGGGTGACCAGTACCAGGTAGCAGATGTTCATCGGGTGTCCCTTCGGTTGCCGGGCAGCGCCGGGCAGTACAGTTGCAAAAACGGCGACCTTGCGGTCGCCGTCGTGATCACACCAGCGCGGCCCAGCGGGCGCGCAGTTCGTCCAGCCGCAGGTCGGCGGCCGCACCGGGCGACACGCGCGCGGCCAGGCTGCCTTCGGGCGTACGCCCCTGCCCTGCGCTGTCGGCCCCGGCCGCAGCGGCCTTGTAGGCTTCGCGGAACGGAACGCCGGCCACGGCCGCTTCAACCGCCACGTCGGTGGCATACATGCCCGAGTCGATCGCCGCGCGCAGCTTGTCGTCGCGCCATTCCAGGTTGGCCAGCAACGCCGGCAGCAGTTCCAGTGCGGCCAGGCCACGACCGAAGCCGTGGAAGATGGCGCCCTTGCTGCTCTGCAGGTCGCGGTGGTAGCCGGACGGCAGCGACAGCAGCTGCTCGATCTCGGTACGGGCGGCGGCCACGCTGGCGTGGGTGGCGCGCATCAGTTCGATCACGTCCGGGTTGCGCTTGTTGGGCATGATCGAGCTGCCGGTGGTGTACTGCGGCGGCAGCGCCACGAAGCCGAACTCGCCGCTGGTGAACAGCGACAGGTCCCAGGCGATGCGGCGCAGGTCCAGGGTGGCACCGCCCAGCGCTTCCAGCGCGGCCAGTTCGAACTTGCCGCGCGACAGCTGCGCGTAGATCGGCGACACCTGCATGCGCGCAAAACCGAGCGCGGCGGTGGTGTGGGCGCGGTCCAGCGGCAGGTTCACGCCGTACCCGGCGGCGGTGCCAAGCGGGTTGGCGTCGATCAGCGCGAAGGTGTCGTGGGCACGGATCGCGTTGTCGATGAAGGCCTCGGCCCAGCCGGCCCACCACATGCCCGCCGAGGACACCACGGCGCGCTGGATGTGGGTGTAACCCGGTACCGGCAGGTCCTTCTCGGCCTCGGCGCGGTCCAGCGCCACCTTGGCGATCTCCCGGCTCAGGCCGGCCACGTGCAGCAGCTTGTCCTTCAACCACAGGCGGGTGGCCACCAGGATCTGGTCGTTGCGGCTGCGCCCGGTGTGGATCTTGCGGCCGGCATCGCCCAGGCGCTCGGTCAGGCGGGCTTCGATCGCCGAATGGCAATCCTCGAAGCGCTCATCCAGCACGAATGCACCGCTGCGGAAATCGGCGCCCAGCACGTCCAGCTCGCGCAGCAGGCCATCCAGCTCGTCGCTGGACAGGATGCCGATGTGCTGCAGGCCCTGCGCGTGCGCCTTGCTGGCGGCCACGTCATACAGGAAGAACTCGCGATCCAGGATCACGTCATCGCCCGCCAGGAAAGTCTGGATCTTGGCGTCGACGGCGACGCCCGGCTTCTGCCACAGAAGGTCTGCCATGTCTTGCTCCGTTGGCGGAATCGCTCCGCCGGGTTGTGCGCGCACCGCTGCCGGTGTGCGCCGGAAAGGGTTCAGTGCGGGATCGCGGCCAGTTCGTCCAGACCCAGCGCCAGGTTGAGGTTCTGGATGGCCTGGGTGGCCGCGCCCTTGAGCAGGTTGTCCAGGGTGGCGACAACCACGACCCGTTTGCCGCCCGGGGCCACGTCGAAGCCACCGATCTGCACGCCATGACGGCCGGCGATCTGGCTGACCCACGGCGCCTCGTCGATGACCTCGATCAGCGCTTCATTGGCGTAGTACTGCCGGTACTGCGCGATCACGTCCTCGCGCTTGACCGGGGTGTTCAGCCACAGGTTGACGGTCATGGTGATGCCGCGGAAATGCGGTGCCACGTGCGGCATGAACTCCACCGGCACGCGCAGGTGCGCGGTGACTTCGCGCTCGTGCATGTGGTTGGTGAGCGCGTACGGCATCAGGTTGTCACGCAGCAGTTCCGGGTTGTTCTTGTCCGACGGGGTGGTGCCGGCGCCGGAATACCCGGACACGCCGAAGCACTGCGGCGGGCCGGCCAGCTGGGTCAGCAACGGGCTGATCGCCAGCTGCATCGCGGTGGCGTAGCAGCCCGGGTTGCTGATGTGCTTCTGGCCGAGGTAGTCGCCGCGGGTCAGTTCGGGCAGGCCGTAGTACCAGCTCGGCTCGAAGCGGTGGTCGGCCGACAGGTCCACGATCACCGTGTCCGGGCGGGCCGCGTCCAGCGCGGTGACGAACGGCGCGGCCAGCCCGTTGGGCAGCGCCAGGATCACGGCGTCCATGCCCTTGGCGGCGACCGCGTCGGCATCGAGGTTCTCAAAGTGCAGGTCACCCTGCCAGTCGGCGTGGTGATCGCTCACCCGCTGCCCGGCCAGTTCGCGCGAGGACACAAAGCCCAGCTGCAGGTTCGGGTGTGCGGCAATCAGCTTGATCAGCTCGGCGCCGGTATGGCCACGGGCGCCGACGATGCCGACGGTGTACGAGGGGGAACTGCTCATGCGTGTGCGTCCAGGCGGTGCTGCAGATGGCGCTTCACGCCCTGCCATTCCGCGTCGATGATGGAGAAGATGACGGTGTCGCGCGGGGTGCCGTCGGGGTGGCGCTTGTGGTTGCGCAGCACGCCGTCCTGCTTGGCACCCAGCCGCGCGATCGCGGTGCGCGAGGCGAAGTTGAACCAGCTGGTTTCGAACACCACGCTCAGACACGCCAGCCGTTCGAAGGCATGGGTAAGCAGCATCAGCTTGGTCTCGGTGTTGATGCCGGTGCGCTGCGCGTCCTGCCCGTACCAGGTGTAGCCGATGCTCAGGCGCGGCACTTCTTCTTCCATCGCGTAGTAGCGGGTGGTGCCCACGACCTCATCGGCCGCGTTGAGCACCACGAACGGCAACACCTTGCCGTCGGCCTGGGCCTGCAGCGCGGCCTGCACGTAGCCGGTCATGGTCTTGGCGCTGGGCACCTGGGTGTACCAGAGATTGGACAGCGTACCGTCGCCCAGCGCGCCGCGCAGACCGTCGATGTGCGCCATCTGCAGCGGCTCCAGCCGGGCGTGGGTGCCGGCCAGCGTGGGCACCTTGGTCCAATCGGCGTGATTCATCGGGTTCAGCCCTCCAGGCTCGGGGTGCGCAGGGCGCAGTGTTCAACGTAGGTACGGATGCGCTCGAAGCCGTCGGCGCCAAACCAGAACACCTTCCAGGTGCCCTGCTTGTAGCAGCCATCGGACTCGGCGTAGTAGAAGTGGTTGATCGGGTTGCCATTGCGCGAGCGCCAGAACAGCTGCGGGGTTTCCTCCAGCATCACGTTCCACACCGCGCGGCCCAGGCCTTCACCCTGCGCGTCGTCAAGCACCGCGAACTTGTCCAGGTACACGCCTTCGGCCTCGTCGGTGAGGATCACCGCGGCGCGGTAGTTCTCGCTGACATAGGCGCGCAGCAGCTTGGTCTTTTCAAAGTAATCCGGCACCAGGGTGCGGCCGAAGCTGGATTCGATCAGGCCTTTCAGGCGCGGCAGGTCCAGTGCGTCCCACGACGTGGCGCGCAGCACCTTTTCGCCCTTGCGCACCAGCGTGCCCGAGCCCTTGTGGGTGAACAGTTCCTTGGCCAGGTCCGACGGCCGGGTGATGGACACCGACGACTCCAGCGGCAACCGGTCCAGCAGGTCCTTGATCTGTTCGATCTTCACCCGCATGCCGCCGTGGATCCACGGCTGCTGCATCAGCTGGTCGTACTCGGTGGACAGGTTGATCGAGTCGATCACCTTGCCCTCTTCGTCGAGCAGGCCGCCGGTGCCGGTCAGGAAGATGATCTTGTACGGCTGCAGTTCCTGCACCAGTTCGTTGGCGGCAAAATCGGCGTTGACGTTCAGGATCTGCCCGCAGCGGGTTTCGCCCAGGCTGGTGATCACCGGGATCGAGCCGGCGCGCAGGCTGGCTTCGATCGGCGCCAGGTTGACCTTCTTCACCTCGCCCACCAGGCCATAGGTGGCCTGGTCCATGTACTCGGCTTCGAACACGCCACCGGTGATCGAGGTGGCGCGGGCGCCGTTCTGCTGCAGCGCTTCCACCAGTTGCAGGTTGGAGGCCTGGAACACCCGGCGCACGATCGCCAGGCCTTCCGGCGAGGTCACGCGCAGGCCGTTGACGGTTTCCTTGACGATGCCGGCCGCCGACAGTTCGGCGTCCAGCTGCGGGCCGGCGCCGTGCAGCACGATCGGGGTGAGCCCGACTTCCTGCAGGAACGACAGCGAGGAGGTCAGCGCGTCCAGGTCATCGCGCAGCACCGCGCCGCCGACCTTGACCACGGCAAAGCGCTTGGCGTCCAGCTGCGAGAAACGCTTGAGGTACTGGCTGATCTCCTTCGCGCTGGCCATGCTCGAAAGCAGGCGCACGATGGTCTGGCGGGTCTGGCGGTGGGGCTGGGAAGAAGGCATTTCGGTATCGTCACAGGCGGCCGGGGCCGCGATGGGGGTTCCGTCAGTGGGGAGCCACGACGGCGTCATTCGATCAGGCGCCGCGCGCGATGATGCGGTGCACGGATTCGGTGTAACGCTGCAGCTGCTCCAGCGTCACGAACTCATCGGCGGTGTGGGCCTGGGCGATGTCGCCCGGGCCGTACACCAGCGTGGTGTAGCCGCCGGCTGAGAACAGCGAGGCCTCGGTCCAGAAGTCCACCGCGTTGCCGATCGGAATATCCAGCGCATCGGCCACGTCGCGCGCGGCCAGGCGGCGGTTTTCCGCTTCGGCGATGTCGCCGGCCGGGAAACTGGGGCCCCGGAAGGTTTCGGTGAACTGCGCGGCGGCCGGTTCGGCGAACCCGGCGAAGGTGGCCAGCAGTGCATCGATGTCCATCGACGGCAGCGGGCGGAAGCCGAACCGTACTTCGGCGGCGGGCGCGATCATGTTGGCCTTGATACCGCCTTCGACCCGGCCGATGTTGAAGCGCAGGCCGGTCAGCCCACCGAAGCGTGCATGGGCCAGCGATTCCACATGGTCCAGCGCGCGGTTGCCCCAGCGCATGGCCTGGTGAAGCGCGCTGGCCGCCGCATCCTGCTTGCCCGAGGCATGCCCGGCGCGGCCGGTGAACTGCATCAGGACCGAACTGATGCCACGGTGCGCGAGCACCGCTTCGCTCATGGTCGGCTCGGCCACCAGCACCGCTTCATACGGAATGCCACGGGCCAGGAACGCGGCGATGCAGCGTGGATCGTTGGCTTCCTCGTCGCTGGAGAACAGGAACGCGGCATCGCCATCGCTGGCGTTGGCTGCGGCCACCAACGCCGCCGCAGCGCCCTTGATGTCACACACGCCCAGTCCGATCACGCGATCCTCGGCGCGCCGCATCACGTGCGGATCGGCCGTCCAATGCGGCGAGTCCGGCACGGTATCCAGGTGCACGTTGAACAGGTACTTCGGCGTGCCACGCACCGCATACAGGCTGACCGCACCGTCGCCATGGTCGATCACCTCCACGTTGAACCCGGGCAGGTTCGCACGCAGGTAATCGAAGATGCCGCCGGTGGTGATCGCACGCGGCGGGTTGCGCGTGTCGAAGGACACGAGCTGCTGCAGGTGATCGAGTGTCTGTTCAAGCATGTGTCTGAGTACCCGTAGGGTTCAAAATCGGTATCGGCGTTGCGCGGCGCCGGCCAGCGGCCGGCACCCGGTGAATCGCCTTAGCGGTTGACCTGCGCGTACAAGGTCGAGCTCATGCCAAACAGCTTGATGAAGCCTTCGGCTTCTTCCACGCCCCAGTCGGCCGACTGCGCATACGTAGCGCCCTTGGTGTTGAGCAGGTGCGGCGACTTCACCGCGACGGCATCGACGCGACCGCCACGGGTTTCCAGCACCACTTCGCCGTTGACCTTGGCCTGGGAGGACTTCAGGAAGGCCTCGATGTCGGTCTTCAGCGGGTCGTGGTAGAAGCCTTCGTACACCAGCTCCACCCACTTGCGCGCCACGTCCGGCTTGAAGCGGTTCTGCTGCTTGGTCAGCACGGCGTCTTCCAGCGCGCGGTGCGCGGCCAGCAGCGAGACCAGGCCCGGCGCTTCGAACACGATGCGGCCCTTCAGGCCGATCACGGTGTCGCCGGTGTACACGCCACGGCCCACGCCGTACGGGGCGAACAGCTTGTTGAGCTTGGCCAGGATCTGCTCACCCGGCAGCGCCTTGCCGTCCAGCTCGACGGCTTCGCCTTCGACGAACTTCAGGGTGACCGTCAGTGCCTGTTCCGGCCACTCGGCACGCGGTGCGCACCAGCCACGGGCACCCTCGCCCGGCGCTTCCCAACGGTCGATCTCGCCGCCGGACATGGTCAGGCCCAGCAGGTTCTCGTTGATGGTGTAGGCCTGCTGCTTGGCGCGCACGCCGAACCCGCGCTCTTCCAGGTACTTCTGCTCGTAGGCGCGGGTCTGGGTGTGTTCCTTCTGGATTTCGCGGATCGGCGCGACGATCTGGTAGTCGCCGAGCGCCTTCACGGCCAGGTCGAAGCGGACCTGGTCGTTGCCCATGCCGGTGCAGCCGTGGGCGATGATGTTGGTGCCCAGCTCGGCGGCGCGCTTGAGTGCGGCGTCCACGATCAGGTACCGGTCGGAGACCAGCAGCGGGTACTGGCCCTGGTAGCCTTCGCCGGCCCACACGAACGGCTTGACGAAGCCGCTCCAGATCGCCGGACCACCGTCGACGGTGACGTGGCTGGTGACGCCCAGTTCGGCGGCACGCTTCTCGATGAAATCGCGCTCTTCGTCATCCACGCCGCCGGTGTCGGCGAACACGGTGTGCACGTTGTAGCCGCGCTCCTGCAGGTAAGGCACGCAGAAGCTGGTGTCGAGTCCACCGGAGAAAGCCAGGACGATGTCTTTGTTGCTCATGGGGGTCAGGTCCAATTGGGGATAAAGATGCGGTGTAGAGCCGACCGTTGGTCGGCTGAAATATTCGATGCGTTGGTCGGCTGAACTATTCGATGCCCGTGTCGGCTTTACCGGCCGATCAACGCCGACATGATGGCCTTCTGCACATGCAGGCGGTTTTCAGCTTCGTTGATCGCGATGCACTGCGCCGAGTCCATCACGCCGTCGGTGGCCTTCACGTTGCGGCGCAGCGGCAGGCAGTGGCTGAACACGCCGTTGTTGGTCAGCGCCATCTTGGCTTCGTCCACGATGAAGTGCTGGTACTGGTCGCGGATCGGCTTTTCCGGTTCCCAGTTGCCGAAGAACGGCAGCGCGCCCCAGCTCTTGGCGTACACCACGTCGGCGCCGGCATAGGCGCTGGCGATGTCGTGGCTGACCTGCAGCGACCCACCGCTCTCGGCCACGTTCTGCTCGGCCCAGCCCATGTAGCGCTCGTCCAGGATGTAATCCGGGGTCGGGCACAGCAGGGTCACGTCCATGCCCATGCGGGTGGCGATGGTCAGCGCCGAGTTGGCCACCGCGGTGTTCAGCGGCTTGGGGTGGTAGGTCCAGGTCAGCACGTACTTCTTGCCGCGCAGGTCCTGGGTGCCGAAATGCTCCTGCAGCGCCATCACGTGAGCCAGTTCCTGGCACGGATGGGTGATGGTTTCCATGTTGATCACCGGCACCGGCGAGTACTTGGCGAAGCTCTTGAGCACGATGTCTTCGCGGTCCTTGGCCCAGTCGATGAACTTCGGGAAGGCGCGCACGGCGATCAGGTCGCAGTAGCGGCCCAGCACCTTGGCCACTTCGGCGATGTGCTCCTCGGTGTCCCCGTCCATCACCGTGCCCAGGTTGAACTCGATCGGCCATGCGTCCTTGCCCGGCTGCAGCACGATGGCGTGCCCACCCAGCTGGAAGGCGCCCAGCTCGAAGCTGGTGCGGGTGCGCATGGAGGGATTGAAGAACACCAGGGCAATCGACTTGCCCTTGAGCTCGTCGCCCAGCTTGTTGCGCTTGAACAGCGCGGCCTGGGTCAGCAGGGCATCCAGGTCGGTGCGGCTCCAGTCCTGGGTGTTCAGGAAGTGCTTCAGGGACATCGATCGATCCTTTGCGGCTGGTTTTCCACCGTTTCCGGCGGAGGTTGGGGGCGCCGGGGCGCGTTCAGGGCTCAACAAAACGTATACAGATGAAACTTTTCAGATCGTAGAAACGAAAAAACCCAGCGCGGGGGCTGGGTTTTCCGAACAGACAGCACGAAGCTCCGGTTACCCAGCGAAAATGTGGGGTTCCGGTCGGCGGGCACGCGACGTCATGCCCGTAGCCATACGGGCGGCGCTGGTGTCGTGCTGGAAGTCGGTGAGTTTCATGGCCGCCCATCTTTGCATGCACCCCGGGTGGGTGCAAGGCCTGAATGTCAATCGGGGGCACACACCCAGGCGGGGGTACGCCCTGTCACGGGGCCGGACGCCCCTCGCGAGGCCGGTGAGCCGTCTCAGGGATTGGCCGCGCCGCCCTGCTCGGCCCCGATCCACGGGGTGATCGAGACGCGGATCTTGAGCCGGTTGCCCGGATCTTCGGGCAGGCGCGAGCGGTACTTGGTGCCCTTGTAGACGTAATCCACGTCATAGGCGATCGGCCGGCGGAACTCGCGGCCTACCGGGATGATCCGGCATTCGCGGGTCAACAGCGGGCCGTTGTTGGCGGCCGGCGCGGGCGCTTCGGCCACCGGCATCTCTTCCTCGGTGCCGTCTTCGCGGCGGAAGATCGAGCGCACCGAGTCCATGAAACGGCCGAACCGGCCTTTGTCTTCCTGCGGCTCTTCCCCGGTGACGTTGACCGGGGCCAGGGTGCGCGTGGACACCGGCTCGCAATGTTCTTCAGTGCGGGTCGCGCGCAGGGTCTGGAACACCGGTTCGACGTTGAGCACCTGGGCGTAGTCGAACTTCACGTTCTCCACGATCACCACCCGGTTCCGGACCTCGCCGTCCTGGGCGCAGGCCACGGAGGCAGCACCGCCAAGCAGGCAGGTCAGGGTCAGCAACGAAGCGGATTTCATTGGCAACAGGGAAGTGGACAAGAGGGATAGTTTAGGCAGTGCCAGGCACAAGGGGCTGAACATTACCCTTCCGCGATGATTCTGCCCATAGCCCCCCTGCCCCGAGCCGGTTGCCGCGCGGCTCCGGCGCTGGGCGCCGATGTGATCTAAAATCGCGGGCTCGCCCCCTTTTGCCCCCAACCACCGCCCCCATGACCCTGCGCCTGCACAACAACCTGACACGCCAGCTCGAACCGTTCACCCCGCTCGATCCGACCTGTCCGACCCTGTATGTGTGCGGCCCCACGGTCTACAACTATGTCCACATCGGCAACGCCCGCGGCCCGGTGGTCTTCGGGGTGCTGGCCGACCTGCTGCGGCGCCGCTTCGGTGGCCTGCGTTACGCCCGCAACATCACCGACGTGGACGACAAGATCAACACCGCCGCGCGTGACCAGGGCGTGCCGATCTCGGCGATCACCGACCGGTTTGCCGCGGCCTACCGGGAAGACATGGCCGCGCTGGGCGTGGTGCCGCCGGACATCGAGCCGGAAGCCACCGCGCACATCCCGCAGATCGTCACCATGATCGAGCAGCTGATCGCGGCCGGCCACGCCTACGCCGCCGAAGGCCACGTGCTGTTTTCGGTCGGTTCCTATGCCGGCTATGGCAAGTTGTCGCGCCGCGACCCGGACGAAATGCTGGCCGGTGCGCGCGTGGACGTGGCCCCGTACAAGCGCGACCCGGGCGACTTCGTCCTGTGGAAGCCGTCCAGCGACGACCTGCCGGGCTGGGAATCGCCGTGGGGCCGGGGCCGCCCGGGCTGGCACATCGAATGCTCGGCGATGGCCGCCGCGCATCTGGGCCCGACCATCGATATCCATGCCGGTGGCGTGGACCTGCAGTTCCCGCACCACGAAAACGAGATTGCGCAGAGCGAGTGCGCGCACGGTGGCCAGACTTTCGCCCGGTTCTGGCTGCACAACGGCATGCTCAACTTTGGCGGCGCCAAGATGAGCAAGTCGATCGGCAATATCGAGCGCGTCCACGACCTGGTGCGCAAGCACGCCCCCGAGGCGCTGCGCTACGCGCTGCTGTCGGCGCACTACCGGCAGCCGCTGGACTGGTCCGACGCGCTGATCGAACAGTCCGCGCGCACGCTGGACCGGCTGTACGGCACCCTGCGCGACCTGGCGGCCGTGGAGGCCACCGCGGTCATCCCGGCCGAGATGGAAGCGGCCCTGGACGACGACCTCAACACGCCGCAGGCGCTGGCCGAACTGGCCCGCATCGCCGGCGAGGCACGCAAGGCCGCGCCGGCCGACCAGGCCCGCTGGAAGACCGCGCTGCTCGGCGCTGGCCTGGCGCTGGGCCTGTTGCAGCAGGATCCGGCCGCCTGGTTTGGCAACGCACCGGGCGACAGCGATGACGATGCGCGCATCCAGGGCTTGATCGACGCCCGCACCGCCGCCAAGCAGGGCCGCGACTTTGCCCGCGCCGACGCCATCCGCGACCAGCTGGCCGCTGAGGGCATCGCGCTGGAAGATACCGCCCAGGGCGTGCGCTGGGTGCGCAAGCGTTGATTCGCCGCCCGGCCAACCGCCGGGCGCTACCGCGACACAGATCCGGCCACGGATGGCCGGGTGTTCCCCCCGAACCATCACGGCCTGACCACGGAAGGCAGCTACCGGCCCGGAGTCCCCCATGACCCTTGCTTCCCCGTTCCCGCTTGAACCCACCGCTGCCGAGGCACAGGCGGCCATCGCCGATGAATTCGCCTTCTTCGGTGACTGGTCCGAACGCTACCAGTACCTGATCGACCTCGGCCGCAAGCTGCCCACCTTCCCCGACGCGTGGAAGACCGAAGAGCACCGCCTGCTCGGCTGCCAGTCGATGGTGTGGATCGTGCCCGAGGGCAACGCGCAGCAGCTGCGCTTCCACGCCATCAGTGACTCGGCGATCGTCTCCGGGCTGATCTACCTCGCCCTGCGGGTGTATTCGGGCCGTTCGGCGGCCGAGATCCTGGCCACCGAACCGAGCTACATCCAGGACATCGGGCTGTCCCGCCACCTGTCACCGACCCGCAGCAACGGCGTTGCGGCGATGCTGGCCTTCATCCGCGAGACCGCGCAGTCGCAGCACGCCCAGTCGTGAGTACCGACGCCCCTGCCGAGCCCGCCGAAAGCGCGCTGACCCTGCTGGCCCGTCCCGGCTTCTCGCTGCTGCTGGCCTACCGCATCTGCGCGATGCTCTCCTACCAGATCGTGGCGGTCACGGTGGGCTGGCACATCTACGAAGTGACCCGCAATCCGTTCTCGCTGGGCCTGGTGGGGCTGGCCGAGGTGCTGCCGTTCTTCTGCGTGGCCCCGTTCGCCGGCTACCTGGTCGACCACCTGCCCCGCCGCCGGCTGGGCATGGTCGCCGCCAGCGGCCTGGTGCTGACCGCCGTGGTGCTCACCGCCGTTGCACAGGGCTGGCTGCCGTTCCACGGGGTGTGGCCGATCTATGCGGCCATCGCCATGACCGGCATGGTCCGCGCGTTCCTGTCGCCGATCTACAACGCCCTGTTCGCCCGCGTGCTCGAGCGCCAGCAGTACGCGCGCGGTGCGGGCCTGGGCGCGGTGGTGTTCCAGGCCGGCATGGTGGCCGGCCCGGCGCTGGGCGGCCTGCTGGTGGCCTGGGGTGGCAAAGGCGTGGCCTACGGCGTGGCCGTGGCGGTCGCGCTGGTCGCGGTTGGCTGCCTAGCCGTGCTGCGCGTCTCCGAACCGGTGCACAGCGGCCCGGCCGCGCCGATCTTCAAGAGCATCGCCGAAGGCGGTCGCTTCGTGCTTGGCAACCGGATCATGGTCGGGGCGATGGCGCTGGACATGTTCTCGGTGCTGCTCGGCGGCGTGGTGGCGATGCTGCCGGCGTTCCTGCATGAAATCCTGCACCACGGCCCGGAAGGCCTGGGCATCCTGCGCGCCGCGCCCGCGCTCGGGTCGGTCTGCGTGGGCCTGTGGCTGGCCCGCCGGCCGCTGCAGCGCAATGCCGGCCGCGTGCTGCTGTTCGCGGTGGCCGGCTTCGGCCTGTGCGTGATCGGCTTCGGGCTGTCGCACAGCTTCTGGCTGTCGGCGCTGATCCTGTTGTTCTACGGTGCCTTCGACGGGGTGTCGGTGGTGATCCGCTCGACCATCCTGCAGCTGGCCACGCCGGAGGAAATGCGCGGCCGGGTGTCGTCCATCAACGGCATCTTCATCAGCTCGTCCAACGAACTGGGCGCGTTCTATGCGGGCACGATGGCCAAACTGTTGGGCCTGGCCCCGGCCGTGGTGCTGGGCGGTTTTGCCGTGCTCAGCGTGGCCGGCATCACCGCCTGGAAGAATCCGACGCTGCGCCGGTTGAACCTGCGGGATCTGCAGTAGGTACCGACCGTTGGTCGGTACGCCGTCATCGCACCACCGCGATGGGTTCCGACCCGCACATGCGACGCACCGTCAAGGCGCTGGCGGGTCACCCCTCACCCCTCGCCACCGAACCACAAAAAAACCCGGCCGAAGCCGGGCTTTTCACTATTCATCAACCACCAGAACCTCAGTCGCCCTGCTGCTTCTGCAGGTGCTCCCAACGTTCCTGGGCGTCGATGGTGCGCTCAGCGGTGAGACGCGCTTCCAGACGGTCCAGGCCGATCTCTTCGCCGGTGTCCACGCAGTAGCCGTAGTCACCGTCTTCCAGACGCTTCAGCGTGCTGTTGATCTTGCCGATCAGCTTGCGGTAACGATCGCGGGTACGCAGTTCCAGCGAGTTTTCGGTCTCGCGGGTGGCGCGTTCGGCTTCATCGCCGATGTCACGCACTTCTTCCTGCAGGTTGGCGATGGTCTGCTTGGATTCCTCGACCAGATCATTGCGCCAGTGCTGCAGGCGCTGGCGGAAATACTCCAGCTGCAGCGGGCTCATGTATTCCTCTTCCGCACTCGGCTTGTAGCCGTCGGGCAGGATCGGACGACCGGTGGCTTCGTCAGTCTTGTACTCCACCACCTTGACCTTGGTGCGCGGTGCCGGGGCGGACGAGCGCGCTGCCACGGCAACGGCGACCTTGCCGACCGGACGCGACACGGGCTTGGGGGCGGACTCGGACTTGGCGGGGGTTTTTGCAGGCGATTTCGAAACGGGCACGGGATTCTTGTTTTGCGGGGCCTTGGAGGCGGGGGCCGCTGCTGCCGGCGCCGGCGCGGACGCCGGTGGGGTAACAGGTTTGGCCGCGCTCTTGGCCGGGACAGACTTGGCCGGCGCCGGCGATGCCGGCGTCGGTGCGGACTTCACTACGGGTGCTGCAACCGGCTTGGCGGCCGGCTTGGTTGCCACGGGCTTGCTGGCGGTTTTACTTGCCTTCACCGGCTTGGCCGGCGGCTGCTTGGCCGCCACCTTCTTCGCCGGTGCAGGCTTGGAGGCCGGCGTGACAGCTGCCGGCTTCACGGATTTTTTCGCGACGGTCGTCGCCGGTGCGGCCTTCTTCACCGGCGCCTTGGCGACCGGCTTGGTCACCGCGGCCTTCTTGGCCACGACCTTCTTGGCGGGTGCAGCCTTCTTCACCGGCGCCTTGCTGACCACCGGCTTCTTGGCGACGGCTTTCTTCACCGCCTTGGCCGGGGTCTTGACGACCGGTTTCTTTACGGGTGCCGTCCTGGCCGCCGGTTTTTTGGATGCAGGCTTGCCAGCCGGCTTGGGGGCCGGTTTTTTGGCAACGGACTTGGCCGCCAACTTCTTAGCAACAGGCTTGGCGGTTTTCTTGGCGGCCTTGACGGCCTTCTTTGCAGTTTTTTTAGCAGCCACGAAACGCTCTTCCTTGGTTTCCCCGGGGCCCGGGAAAGCGGGCCTTTATAGCCTACCCGACCAGCAGCAGCAACCACACCGCCTACTCCGTTCAGCCCCGGAGTCGCAAGGCGTGGAGCCGGTCCGCCCGTCCAGCGGGGCCGGCTTGCGCAGTTCGGTACCTGACCCGGCCAACGGCCGGGGCGGCCCGCCACGCGCGTGGGCGCGGAGGGGACCAACGTCCCATCCTGCGACAAATGCGCCCTTCATGCCAACTGCCTTAAGATTGTCGGGTGATCTCACGCCTGCTCATTGCCCTGCTGCGCTTCTACAAGCGCTTCATCAGCCCGCTGTTGGGGCCGCGCTGCCGCTTCATGCCCAGCTGTTCTGAATACGCCATGCAAGCCATCGCCACGCATGGGCCCGCGCGCGGCAGCTGGCTCGCCGCGCGCCGCCTGGGCCGCTGCCATCCCTTCCATCCCGGTGGCATCGACGAGGTGCCGCCGCGCGCCGCGCACGACGCCGCCTGCCGCTGCACAGGAAAACACTGAAATGTCCTCCACGCTCATCGTCAACGCCCGCCTGGTCAACGAAGGCTCCATCCGCCAGGGCGACCTGCGCATCGAAAACGGCCGCATCGCGCAGATCGGTGCCAGCCTGGAGGCGCGCCCGGGTGAAACCGTGGTCGATGCCGCCGGCCGCTGGCTGCTGCCGGGCATGATCGACGACCAGGTCCACTTCCGGGAGCCGGGCCTGACCCACAAGGGCGACATCGCCACCGAGTCGGCCGCGGCCGTGGCCGGCGGGCTGACCAGCTTCATGGACATGCCCAACACCAACCCGCCCACGCTCAACGCCGAGATCCTGCAGGCCAAATACGACGCCGCCGCCGGCCGTGCGCGCGCCAACTACGGCTTCTACATGGGTGCCAGCAACGACAACCTGGAACACATCCAGTCGCTGGACCCCAAGACCGCGCCGGGCATCAAGGTGTTCATGGGCGCCTCCACCGGCAACATGCTGGTGGACAACCCGGAGACCCTGGACGCGATCTTCCGCGACGCGCCGACGCCGATCATCACGCACTGTGAAGACACCCCGATGATCGACGCCAAGGCCAAGGAGTACGCCGAGAAGTACGGCGATGCGCTCAGCGCCGAACAGCATCCGGACATCCGCTCGCGCGAGGCCTGCCTGAAGTCCTCCGAGCTGGCCGTGTCGCTGGCCAAAAAGCATGGCACCCGCCTGCACGTGCTGCACATCTCCACCGCCGACGAGCTCAAGCTGTTCGAGCGCGGCCCGCTGATCCGCGCCGACGGCAGCCGCAAGCAGATCACCGCCGAAACCTGCATCCATTTCCTGCGCTTTGACCGCAGCGATTACGCGCGGCTGGGCAACCTGATCAAGTGCAACCCGGCGATCAAGGAAGCCAGCGACCGCGAAGCGCTCACCCGCGCCGTGGCCGAGGACGTGATCGACGTGCTGGCCACCGACCACGCCCCGCACACCTGGGAAGAAAAGCAGAAGCCCTACCCGCAGGCGCCGTCGGGCCTGCCGCTGGTGCAGTACGCGCTGGTGGCCGCGCTGGAGCTGGTGCACGAAGGCAAGCTTGAAATCACCCAGGTGGTGCAGAAATTCGCCCATGCCCCGGCGCAGCTGTTCGATGTGAGCCAGCGCGGCTACCTGCGCGAAGGCTACTTCGCCGACCTGGTGCTGGTGGAGGACGTGCCGTTCACCGTGAAGCGTGAGGACGTGCTGTCCAAGTGCGGCTGGTCGCCGTTCGAAGGCATGACCTTCCGCTCGCGCATTGCCTCGACCTGGGTCAACGGCGAGCTGGCGTGGGACGGCGAGAAGCTGGTGGGCGCGCCGAACGGCCAGCGCATGAGCTTCGACCGCTGATGCGGGCGCGTGTGTTGGGCCTGGGCCTGCTCGCGGCGGGCGCCGTGGGCGTGGCCGCACTGCTGCCCTCCCCCGCTGTGGCGCAGGCCGACAGCCGGGTGGTGTTTCCGGCCAGCGCCTCGCAGGGCGCGATGGTGATCGGCAAGGTGCCGGCGGGCAGCGTGGTGCAGTACGCCGGCCGCACGTTGCGGGTGAGCGGCTATGGCAGCGTGGTGTTCGGGATCGGCCGCGATGAGAAGGGACCGCTGCAGCTCCAGGTGCAGCGCCCCGACGGCGGCAGTGACACGGTGAGCATCGCGGTGACCCCGCGCGACTGGCCGACCGAACGCGTCAACGGCGTGCCACCCAAAACGGTCAACCCGCCCCCGGCGATTGCCGAACGGATCAAGCGCGAGCAGGCCCAGGTGACGGCGGCGCGTGCGCGCGACGACGACCGCGCCGACTTCGCCAAGCCCTTCATCTGGCCGGTGCAGGGGCGCATCAGCGGCCGCTTCGGCAATGCCCGGGTGTACAACGGCCAGCCCGGTGCGGGCCATTCGGGGATGGACATCGCCGTCCCCACCGGCACGCCGGTCAAGGCCCCGGCCGCCGGCGTGGTCACCTTCGCCGGCCCGGACCTGTACCTCACCGGCGGCACGCTGCTGCTGGACCACGGCTTCGGGATCAGCTCGAACTTCCTGCACCTGTCCCGGATCGACGTGAAGGTGGGCGACCGGGTCGAGCAGAGCCAGGTGATTGCCGCGGTCGGGGCCACCGGCCGTGCCACCGGCCCGCACCTGCATTGGGGCATGAACTGGTTCGACACCCGCATCGACCCACTGCTGGTGCTCGAGCGCGGTAAGTAACCGGTAGTGCCGGCCGCTGGCCGGCTCCCCGCCATCCGTGCATCGCGCGAACGGCAGCCGGGCAGAGCCCGGCGCTACGGGTGCTGCAATCCGGCGCGCCGAGCAACCGGTAGTGCCGGCCGCTGGCCGGCTCCCCACCATCCATCCATCGCGCGAACAGCAGCCGGGCAGAGCCCGGCGCTACGGGTCGCCCGATCAGCCGCGGCCGGCCCACCACGTGCGCAACAGCGTGCGCATCGGCGTGACCTTCAGTTCGCGGCCCTGCGCACTGGCCTGCAGCCGCGTGCGCGCCAGCGAGGCGTACATGCGCCGTGCGCGCGGGCCGGGCACGCGGGCCGGCCACCGCGCCAGCAGCTGCTGCGCCCAGCGTTGCGCGGCATCGCCATCGCCGGCGGCCAGCAGCGAACGCGGCACGGCCGCGACACCCGCGGCATTCAGCCGCTGGGCCAGCGTCTGCACCAGCACCGGGGTGGCCACATCGCCGCGCGCGGGCGCTTCAAACATCACCGCTTCCACCGCGGCCACCGCGGCCGCGTACGGCTGCAGCACCTTGAATGCCTGCGCAGGGTCCGGCGCGGCCGCGCGGGCGTCGATCAGGTCCGGCAGCGCATCGGCCAGCGCGGTCCACGGCGCGCGCACCGGCTCCAGCAGCCGCCCCAACGGATGGCGTGAGCGCTGCCCGGCCCAGCTGCGCAGCTCTTCGCCCCACCACGCCAGCTTGGCGTCGGCCGGCATCGGGTCGCCACTGGTGTTGAGGATGTCGTCGAACTCCTGCAGCAGCGTGAACCACGCCACCACCAGGGCGCGCTGCGCCTCGGGCACAAACGGTTCGGCCACCGACCATTCCGGCCAGCGGGTGCGCCACTTGTCCAGGAAACTGTCGAGGGCACTGGAAGTTGTCACGGGGTGTTCCTTGCAAAGGGGCGGCACCCATCAACGGTGGGTACCTACCGGGGGTGCGCAGCGGCTCAGTGCCGCTGCGTGCCTGGGGTGTGGTGTGTACCCGCCAACGGCGGGTACCTGCCGGGTCAGCCGCGTGCGGGCGGCCAGGCGTCGGCGCGCTGCAGCTGCGCGGGGTGCTCGATCATGCGCTCGGCACCCCAGGCCAGCGGGTCGTCGGCGTCCAGCCGGTAGCCCCAGAGGGCAGCGACCGAGGCCATGCCCGCGGCGTTGGCCGCCACGATGTCGCGCTCGTCATCGCCCACGTAGATGCAGGTGGCCGGATCGACGTTCATGCGTTCGGCAGCGGCCAGCAGCGGCAGCGGGTGCGGCTTGCGCTGGGCCAGGGTGTCGCCGCCGATCAGCACGTTGCAGCGCGTGTCCCACCCCAGCTGCGGCACGATCAGCCGCGCCAGGTATTCGGGCTTGTTGGTGACGATGCCCCAGGCGCAGCCCGCCGCATCCAGCGCATCAAGCATGCCGGCCACGCCGTCGAACAGCACCGCGTGCTGGCCGATCAGGGCTTCATAACGCTGCAGGAACTCGGGCACCAGCGCATCGCGCTCGACCTGGCCCAGCTCCGGGAAGGCCACCGACACCATCGCGCGCGAGCCCTTGGACACCACCGGGCGCAACGCGTCCAGGCGGATCGGGGCGCGGTCGCGCGCGGCCAGCATCGCGTTGGCGGTGGCCAGCATGTCCGGCGCGCTGTCCAGCAGCGTGCCGTCCAGGTCGAACAGAACCGCGTGCGGAAAACCGGACTCAGACACCTGCGGCATCGTCCGGCTTGACCGCATGGGCCAGGTAGTTGATGTCGGTGCGGCTGCTCAGCCGCGCGCGGTTGCGCCACGGCTCGTAGGCCATGCCGCTGACATCGCGCAGGCTCAGGTCGGCTTCGCGCAGCCACTTGCCCAGCTCGGCCGGCTTGATGAAGTCCTGGTAGTGATGGGTGCCCTTGGGCAGCAGGCGCGCCACGTACTCGGCACCGACGATGGCCACCGCGAAGGCGGCCGGGGTGCGGTTGACCGTGGACAGGAACAGCTGGCCGCCCGGCTTCAGCAGTCGGTGGCAGGCGGCGATGATCGCGCCCGGGTCCGGCACGTGCTCCAGCATTTCCATGCAGGTGACCACGTCGAAACTGCCCGGCTGTTCGGCGGCCAGGTCCTCGGCGGCCTGCACGCGGTAATCCACCGTCACGCCCGACTCCAGGCTGTGCAGGCGCGCCACTTTGACCAGTTCCGGCGCCAGATCGATCGCGGTGACGTCGGCGCCTTCCTTGGCCAGCGCCTCGCTGAGCAGGCCGCCACCACAGCCGATATCCAGCACGCGGGCGCCGCGCAGGGGCACGCGCCGGGCAACGTACTGCAGGCGGACCGGGTTCAGGGCATGCAGCGGCTTCTGCGGGCCGTCGACGTCCCACCAGCGGTTGGCGAGGGCGGCGAACTTGTCCAGTTCGGCCTGGTCGAAATTGGTGGACGCGTGGGGGGTGTTCATGGGGGTCCTTGGTGCGTCAAGCACGGATGTGTCGGATGCGCTCGCGCCACTGGCGCGCGTTGGCGACGATCGCCGCGGTGTCCATGCCGACCAGTTCGCGCTGCACCAGCTTGGGCTGGCCGGCAATCCAGACATCGCTGACCTGGTGGCGGCCGGCTGCGTAGACAAGCTGCGAGAGCACATGGTGCAGCGGCTGGGTTTCCAGTGCGGACAGGTCCACGCAGACCAGATCGGCCTGCTTGCCCACTTCGATCGAGCCGATGCGGTCGCCGAAGCCCAGCGCGCGTGCGCCGCCCAGGGTGGCCGCGCGCAGCGTGGTGGCCGCGTCGAGCGCGGTGGCATCGTTGGCCACGGCCTTGGCCAGGATCGCCGCGGTGCGGTTCTCGCTGAACATGTCCAGGTCGTTGTTGCTGGCGCAACCGTCGGTGCCGATGGCCAGGTTCACGCCCGCACGCTGCAGCGCGCACGCCGGGCAGAAGCCGGAGGCCAGCTTGAGGTTGGATTCGGGGCAATGCACCACGCTGACGCCGCGCTCGGCGCACAGGTGGATTTCCGCTTCGGTCAGCTGGGTCATGTGCACCGCGATCAGGCGGTCGTTGACCAGGCCCAGGCGGTCCAGCCGCGCCAACGGGCGCTGGCCGTGCAGTTTGATCGAGTCGGTGATTTCCTGCGCGGTTTCATGCGTGTGCAGGTGCACCTGCATGTCCAGCTGGTCGGACAGCATGCGCACGCGTTCGAAATTGGCATCGTTGACGGTGTACGGCGCGTGCGGCGCGAACGAGGTACCGATCAGCGGGTCGTTGCGCCACTGGTCGTGCAGCTCGCCGGCCTTGGCGAAGTACTCGTCGTCGGTCTTGGCCCAGGCGGTCGGGAAATCGATGATCACCGCGCCGACCAGCGCACGGAAGCCGTGCTGCTTGTAGACGGCGGCCTGGACGTCGGAGAAGAAGTAGTTTTCGTTGGCACAGGTGGTGCCACCGCGCAGCATCTCGGCGATGGCCAGGGTGGTGCCGTCGGCCACGAATTCCGGGCCGATCACCGCCGCTTCCACCGGCCAGATGTGCTGCTGCAACCAGACCATCAGCGGCAGGTCGTCGGCGACGCCCCGCAGCAGGGTCATCGGGTTGTGGGTGTGCGCGTTGACCAGGCCCGGCATCAGCGCCGCGTCGGGGCGCGAGACGGTCTGCTTCGGCGCAAAACGCTCACGCGCCTCGGCCCGCGGCAGGATCGCGATGATCTCGCTGCCGCGCACGGCCACGGCATGGTCTTCCAGCACCACCGCATGCGGTTCGATCGGGACCACGTAACCGGCTTCGATCAGCAGGTCACAGGTTTCGGGAATGCGTGCGGTGTCGGTCATGCGTGCTCACTTGTCTGGGCGGACGGCCCGAAGGTGTGGGCGACCGGGACGCTCTGGAGGTACAGCCGACCGTTGGTCGGCTGTACCGGGTGCGGTGCTGGCCGATACGACAGCCGACCAACGGTCGGCTCTACCGGTATGGTGGTCAGCCGATGCTGCAGCCGACCAACGGTCGGCTCTACCGGTGCGGTGGTTGGCCGATGCTGCAGCCGACCACCGGTCGGCTCTACCGGTGCGGTGGTTGGCCGATGCCGCAGCCGACCAACGGTCGGCTCTACCGTAATCCGACCTTTGGTCGGATTACTTGCCTGCGCGTGCGGAGTATTCGCCCGAGCGGGTGTCGACCTTGATGATTTCATCCTGGTTGACGAACAGCGGCACGCGGACCACGGCGCCGGTTTCCAGGGTGGCCGGCTTGCCGCCGCCGCCGGAGGTGTCGCCACGGACGCCCGGATCGGTTTCGACGATCTTCAGTTCGACGAAGTTCGGCGGCTGGACGAAGATCGGCTCGCCGTTCCACAGGGTGACGATGCAGGACTCTTCGCCCTTCAGCCACTTTTCGGCGCCGCCCATGCCGGACTTGACGGCCTGGACCTGCTCGAAGGATTCCGGGTCCATGAAGTGCCAATACTCGCCGTCGCTGTACATGAAGTCCATGTTGGTATCGACCACGTCCGCCTTCTCCACGTCGTCGGTCGCCTTCATGGTCATTTCGACCACGCGGCCCGACTTGATGAAGCGGTACTTCATGCGGGTGAAGGCCTGGCCCTTGCCCGGCTTGACGTATTCGGTCTCGGTGATGACCGCCGGTTCATTGTTGACCAGGATCTTCATCCCGTTCTTGACATCGTTCATGCCCACAGTGGCCATGCTGAAACTCCTGAATGGGCAAACGCCGCGCAGGCGCGGCGAGCCGGATAGAATGGAAAACCCACCGGCACCGGTGGGGTGACTCGTTTTTCTGACCGACATGATAACCGCAGGCCCCCATTCCATGCAGCTTTCCGCCACGCCCCTGCCCACCCCCGTGCGCTGGCAACAGCTGTGGCGCCAGGCGGTACGCGACCCGCGGGTGCTGCTGCAGCAGCTGGGCCTGGACCCGGATGCCCTGCCCGTATCGGCCGAAGCGGCCAGCCAGTTCGCGGTGCGCGTGCCGCAGGGCTTCATCGCCCGCATGCGGCACGGCGACCGCCACGACCCGCTGCTGCGCCAGGTGCTGCCGATCAGCGATGAAATGCAGGTGGTGCCGGGCTTCAGCCTGGACGCGGTCGGCGACGGCCTGGCCAAGAAGGCCACCGGGGTCATCCAGAAGTATCGCGGCCGCGCCCTGCTGGTGACCACCGGCAGCTGCGCGATCAACTGCCGCTACTGCTTCCGCCGCCACTTCGACTACGGCACCGAGAACGCGGCGAAGGAAGGCTGGCGCGAGGCGGTGGATGCCATCGCCCAGGACCCGGACATCGACGAGGTGATCCTGTCCGGCGGCGACCCGTTGTCCCTGGCCACCCACAAGCTGGTCGAGCTGACCGATGCGCTCCGGCAGATCCCGCATCTGCGCCGGCTGCGCATCCACAGCCGCCTGCCGGTGGTGCTGCCCGAACGCGTGGACGAGGACCTGGTGCAGTGGCTGGCCAGCCTGCCCTGGCCGCTGGCGTTCGTGATCCATGCCAACCATGCCAATGAATTCGACGCCAGCGTGGACGCGGCGATGGCCCGCCTGCGCGGTGCCGGGGCCACCCTGCTCAACCAGGCGGTGCTGCTGCGCGGGGTCAACGACTCGCTGCAGGCCCTGCAGGACCTGAGCGAGCGCAGCTTCGCCGCCGGCGTGCTGCCGTACTACCTCTACCAGGTGGACCGGGTGGAGGGCGTGGCCCACTTCGAGGTCAGCGACGAGACGGCCAAGGCGCTGCACGCGCAGCTGACGACGCGGCTGTCGGGCTACCTGGTGCCCAAGCTGGTGCGCGAGATTTCCGGCGACGGCAGCAAGCGCCCGGTGTGAGGCGAGCGACCACCAACGGTGGCCGCCCCGTAGAGCCGGCTCTGCCCGGCTGATCCACCAACGCACGTAGAGCCGGGCTCTGCCCGGCTGATTCACGAACGCACGTAGAGCCGGGCTCTGCCCGGCTGATTCACGAACGCACGTAGAGCCGGGCTCTGCCCGGCTGATCCGGCAATGTAGATCCAGCCGGGCAGAGACCGGCGCTACGGGCTTGCGCCCTACACGCCGGCCTCGATCATCTCCACCACATCCGTGGCGCTGACCGGGTGGCTCAACCAGTAGCCCTGGCCCAGGTCGCAGCCGCGCTGGCAGAGCAGGTCGAACTGCACTTCCTGTTCGATGCCCTCGGCCACCACGGTGATGCCCAGCGCATGGGCCATGGCGATGATCGCCGTGGTCAGGGCCAGGTCGTCCGGGTCGCGCTGCATGTCGGCCACGAAGCTCTTGTCGATCTTGACCCCATCCACCGGCACCTGGCGCAGGTGGCTCAGGCCGGAGAAGCCAGTACCGAAGTCGTCCAGCCACACCTTCACCCCGGTGCGGTGCAGCTTGTCCAGCAGCGCCGCGGCCAGCATTTCATCGCCGATCACCGCCGTTTCGGTCAGCTCCAGGTGCAGCCGCGAGGCCGGCAGGCCAGTGTCGCGCAGGCAGTCGGCGACCAGGTTGGGCAGCTCGCCGCCACGCAGCTGGCGCGGCGATACGTTGACCGAGACAAACAGGCCGTCCCCGTCCACCCCATGCGGCCACTGCACCGCTTCCATGCAGGCCGCGCGCAGCACCTTCGGGCCGATCACCTCGATCAGGCCACTCTGTTCGGCCACTTCGATGAACACCGACGGCGGGATCGTGCCCAGCGTGGGGTGCTGCCAGCGCAGCAGTACCTCCACCCCCACCATGCGCCGGTCGCGGGTGCGGAAGATCGGCTGGTAGACCAGCCGCAGTTCGCCGCGCTCCCAGGCGCCGCGCAGCTCCTGCTCCATGTGCACCCGGCGCTCCACCGCATGGTCCATCGCACGGCTGTAATAGCGGTAGCAGTTCTTGCCGGCCACCTTGGCCTGGTACATCGCGATGTCGCCATTCTTCAACAGCGTGGTCGCATCGGCCGCATCGTCGGGGAACAGGGTCACGCCGATGGACGTACCCAGGAACAACTCGCGCCCCTGCACGAACAGCGGCTTGCCCAGTTCACGGACCAGGACCTCGGCCAGTTGGCGGGCATGGGCGGCCACGTCGCCGTCACCGAGCAGGATCACGAATTCATCGCCACCAAAGCGGGCCAGCAGCGCCTCGTCGCCCCCGGCCTGCGCCACGGCGGTACTGATGCGCTGGGCGAACTGCAGCAGCGCTTCATCGCCGGCCTCATGGCCCAGGGTGTCGTTGACGCGCTTGAAATCGTCCATGTCGGCAAACAGCAGCGCCAGCCGATGGTTGGAGGCGCGCGCGGCCATCAGCCGGTGATCCAGCGCCTCGCGGAACGCCAGGCGGTTGGTCAGCCCGGTCAGCGCATCGGTGTAGGCCATGTGCCGCACTTCGCGGTCGTGGCGGGCGATCGACTCGCTCATCCGGCCGAACGCACGCACCAGTTCGCCCACTTCGTCCTTGCGCGGGCTTTCATGCAGCGTCAGCTGGTAGTCGCCCGCCTCGATCTGGCGCGCGGCCCCGGCCAGCCAGCGGATCGGGGCCACCAGCGTGCGCTGCACGTAGATGATCATGCCCACGCCGATGCCGACCAGCAGCCCCAGCATCAGCAGAAGCCAGCCGAGGTGGCGCTTGCCCACCTGCTGCAGGCGTTCACCCAGGGTCTGGTTGGCGCGCTGCTCCATCGCCTGCACGTCATCCAGCGCCATCCCCACCCGGACCCCGCCGATGCGCTGGTTGCCGATCATGATCGGCATCGCGTTGTCGAGCACCTTGGGCGACTGCTGCACCACCAGCGCGCGCGCGGCGACCGCGCCGGCCGCCAGTGGGTCGCTCATGGGCCGGCCGAAGTCGATCACCTCGGCGGAGCCGTCGTGGATCAGCTTGCCGTCCTCGTCGAAGACCAGCACGTAGCGCACCACCTGCTGCCGCGAGGTGTTGCGCACCAGCGCGCCGACCTGCTCCAGGTCGTTGTAATACAGCGGGTTGGCCAGGGCGTCGGACAGTTCCCGCGCCAGCGCTTCACCGCGGCTGCGCACGCTGCGGTCGAACAGGTCATGGATGACGTTGCCACTGAGGTGCTGGACCTCATCCTGCATCGTCGCCTGGCGCCCAAGTACCACCGCGACGATGGCGATCACCACCAGCATCGCACCGCTCATCGCCAGCACGAAGCGTGCCTGCATTCCGGAACCCAACAGCCTCATTCCACTTCCATCCGCACGCGAGCCAAGCCTTGTTTGAGTTCATCCAACCGGTGCTGCATCTGCGCATCCACCCGATGGAATCCGGACGTACCAAAAAATGTCTGCAGCGCATCCTGCGCCTTGGGATCCGATGCCGCCTCCAGCAGCACCGCCTGCAACCGGTCGCGCACCCGTTCATCCAGACCGGCGCGCACCATTTCCACTGCGCGCGGGTACGGCTCGGTACGATGGATGACACGGAAATCACGGCGGAAGGTGGCCGGAATGCGATGCCCGTCGGTCCAGTCCACGCTGCTGACCGCCCCGGCGTCCACCACGCCCTTGTGAACCAGGGTGGCGATGTTGCCCTCCGAGCGTGCGAACACGTAGCCCACCGTATCGGGGGCGGCCGCATCGCGCGCCGAGAGCAGGATCTCCGGGGTCAGGCCCTGCTGCAACAAGGTCATCACCGGCACCAGGTAGGCACTGGTGGAGGCCACGTTCTGCAACGCCAGGGTGTGCCCCTTGAGGTCGGCCAGTGTCGCAATGGTGCTGTCGCGGCGCACAAAAAAGACGGTGTGGTAGTCACGCACGCCGCTGCGCTCGGTCAGCAGCAGGGGCTGGGCGCCGCTGCGCAGGCCCAGCGCCACCGCGGTGCCGGAGGTTTCAGTGACCCAGTCCACCCGGCCACGGCGCAGGTAGCTGGCCATCTGCTGGGCGTCGGGTGCCATCAGGATGCGGCCTTCGGTGATACCGACGTCGCGCATGCGCGGAACCACGTAATCGAGCAGGGGTTGCAGTTGCGCATAGTGTGACTTGGGGTTGTCGCTGATCCGGCCCAGTACCAGCACGTTGTCCGGTGCCGCTGACGCAGGTCCGGCCATCAGCACGATAGCCAGACACAGCAGACCTCCCTGCAGCAGCCATCGCAGACCCGGCACTCCCATCACTCCCCCCAAGGAATCCGAACAGCCTACCCGAAAAAGTGAGAACTGCGTCAGCTCATTCGGGCTTGGTGTTGGCCAGCCGCGCCATCCGCTGTGCGTCGGACAGGATGCCGCGCAACAGGCGGACTTCCTGTTCGCTCAACCCGGTACGCAGGAACAGGCGGCGCAGTTTGCGCATCGCCGATTCCGGGGCGCGGCCCTTGTGGAAGTCGATGTCGTCCAGGGTCTGGCCAAGCTGGGTGAACATGCCTTCGACCTGGGCATGGCTGGCCGGCTGCTCACGGAACTCGGGGTCGGCCGGCGCGGCGCCGGCAATGCCGCCCAGCACGGCCATGCGCGTTTCATAGGCCAGCACCTGCACGGCGGCGGCCAGGTTCAATGAACTGAAGTCGGGGTTGGACGGGATATGCACGGCCAGGTGGCACAGCTGCAGTTCCTCGTTGGTCAGGCCGGTACGCTCGCGGCCAAACACGAAGGCCACTTCGGCCGGTTCGGCGGCCTTGGCCAGGGCGCGCTGGGCGGCAACGGCCGGCAGCAGTTCCTCAAGCTGGACCCGGCGGGCACGCGCGGTGCAGCCCAGGACCAGGGTGCAGTCGGCGACGGCCTCGGCCAGGGTGGCCACGACCGGTGCGTCGCCGAGCACGTCCTCGGCGCCGGCCGAGCGCCGGAACGCTTCATCATCCAGCGGCTTTTCCGGTGCCACCAGGACCAGCCGGGACAGGCCCATGGTCTTCATGGCGCGCGCCGCAGCGCCCATGTTGCCGGGGTGCTGGGTGCCGACCAGGACGAATCGGATACGGGTAGGAGCGGTTTCAACGGACATGAACAGGCCAAACGCGAGCAGGACAGCCACAGATGGTAAACTGTGCGACCGGCCTCTGCGCCGGGACCGCTCTTTTCCCCCGCCAGTACCCCCACTCTGCCTTTCCGGGAGCTTTTCGCCATGCAGAAACCCGCCGTCACCGTCATGGTCAAGGCCGCCCGCCTCGCCGGCAACGTCCTGTTGCGCAACATCAACAAGCTGGAGGCGTTGAACGTCGTGCAGAAGGGGCGCATGGACTATGCCAGTGAAGTCGATGCGGATGCGGAAAAGGTCATCGTCAAGGAACTCAAGCGCGCCTATCCCGAGTACGGGATCATGGGCGAGGAAGGTGGCGTGCAGGGTGTGAACCGTTATATGTGGGTCATCGACCCGCTGGACGGCACCAGCAACTACCTGCGCGGCTTCCCGCACTACTGTGTGTCCATCGCGCTGGTCGAGAACGGCGAGCCGATCGATGCGGTGATCTTCGATCCGCTCCGCAATGAACTGTTCACCGCCAGCCGTGGCGCTGGTGCGGTGCTGAACGACCGTCGCATCCGCGTGGCCGACCGCAAGGACATGGGCGGTGCGATGATCCACACCGGTTTCGCCCCGCGCGAGCGCCAGCGCGCCAGTTCGCAGCTGAAGGCTGTGGATGCGCTGCTGGTGCACGCCGAAGATGTGCGCCGTACCGGTTCGGCGGCGCTGGATCTGGCCTACGTGGCCTGCGGCCGCGCCGACGCCTACTTCGAGGCCGGGCTGAAGGCCTGGGACATCGCCGCCGGCGTGCTGCTGGTCCGCGAGGCCGGTGGCCGGGTCTGTGACTACAAGGGCGCCACCCCGGCCCGCATGGACAGCCGCGGCCCGGAGACCCAGCAGATCGTGGCCGGCAACGTGAAGAACACCGACGTACTGCAGAAGGTGCTGGTCAACACCGGCTACGCCGCCGAGTTCGACGCCAAGTTCTGATCCGCCGCATCCTGCACCCTTCCAACAACGGCGCCCTCGGGCGCCGTTGTTGTATGTGGCGTACCGACTGCCCTGATAAAGCAGCCGCCAAGGCAACGGCAAAAGCACCATGCGCAGTGCATTCCCGAACTGGGCGGGTCGGTGGCCATGCGAAGCAAAAGCCTGGAATCCCGCAGCACAGCCTTGGAGCTGCGCGGGGGAGGTCCGCTTTGCGCCTCGCTGTTGCCCAGGCCACCGACCCTCTGTCAGGGGCTGGCGCGGGTGGGGGTGCGGCCCCCTGAGCCGCATGGATGCGGCGACGGAGCTTACATGGGTGAGGACGCATTGCTTGCGAGGCACTGCCTCGCATGCGTCCGAACGCCCAGCCGTCGGCGGCTGGGCCGGGCCGCGAAGCGGGACTTGCAGCGTGTCCCGTACCCCCACCCGGGCCAGCCAGCCCGCAGCAGACGATCCCCGTGGCGCTTTTGCTGCTTCGCTCACCGGCAGGCGCGGCCAAGCCCCGCGGTATTACGCCCGCAATCTGTGCCAGTCGATCCCAAACAAAACGCCCGGCCGAAGCCGGGCGTTCTGCGGTCTCAGCGCACCGTGGATCAGGCTGCGGTGCTGGCCTTCAGGGCGGCGATGCGCTCTTCCAGCGGCGGGTGGCTCATGAACAGCTTGCGGGCCGTCGAACCGGCGATGCCGAAGGCGGCGATCTGGGTCGGCAGCGTGCTCTGGCCGTGGTTGAGCTTCAGCCGCTCCAGCGCCGCGATCATCTTCTGGCGGCCGGCCAGATGTGCGCCGCCGGCATCGGCGCGGAACTCGCGGTGGCGCGAGAACCACATCGAAATCACCGTCGCGCCCACGCCGAACACCATCTCCAGCACGAACACGATGATGTAGTACGCAAAGCCACGGCCGCCGCCCTCGCGGTTGCCGGACAGCGCGCTGTCGATGAAACCACCCACGATGCGGGCCAGCACGATCACGAACGTATTCAGCACGCCCTGCAGCAACGCCATCGTGATCATGTCACCGTTGGCCACGTGCGCGATCTCGTGGCCCAGCACCGCCTCGGCCTCATCCTCGCTCATGTTGTGCAGCAGCCCCGTGGAGACCGCCACCAACGCCTTGTTGCGATTGGCACCGGTCGCGAACGCGTTGATTTCCGGGCCGTCGTACACCGCCACTTCCGGCATGCCGATGCCCGCCTCCCGGGCCTGCCGCTCGACCGTGGCCAGCAGCCAGCGCTCGGTCGGATTGCGCGGCTCGGTGATCACCACCGCGCCCGTGGAACGCTTGGCCATCCACTTGGACAGCAACAGCGAAATGAAGGAACCACCGAAGCCGAAGATGGCCGCCATCACCAGCAGGCCGCTCATCTGGTTGGGGTTCACGCCCAACAGCGACATCACGATGCCCGCCAGGACCAGCACGGCAAGGTTGGTCAGAAGGAAGAGAGCAATGCGACTGAACATGGGAAAATGACGCTCATTGGAGGTTGATGACTGCAAATCTGCGGGGACTTCAGGTTGAATTCAAGTCGCAAACTGACCGACGATTCATAGTTCATGGCTATTACCCCCTACCGCGGCCGCTTCGCGCCCTCGCCCACCGGCCCCCTGCACCCCGGCTCGCTGCTCGCCGCACTGGGCAGCTGGCTGCTTGCCCGCCACGCCGGCGGAGAGTGGTCGGTGCGCGTGGAAGACGTCGACCCGCCGCGCACCGTGCCCGGTGCCATCGACCAGCAACTGGCCGCCCTGACCGCGCTTGGCCTCAGCAGCGACGGCCCGATCGTGCGCCAAAGCCAGCGCGACGCCCTCTACCAGCGCGCCCTGGAGCGCCTGCTCGACGAAGGCACCGCGTTTGCCTGCCATTGCAGCCGCAGCGAGCTGGCCGACCAGCATGGCATCCACCACCATTGCGTGGCACGCGGCCCGCGCGCACAACCGGCCATCCGCCTGCGGGTACCGCCCGGCACCCGGATTGCCTTCCACGACGGCCTGCGCGGCCCGGTGGAACAGGACGTCCACGCCGACGTCGGCGACTTCGTGCTGCGCCGCGCCGATGGCTACTGGGCCTACCAGCTGGCCGTGGTTGTAGACGACGGCGCCCAGGCCATCACCGACGTGGTGCGCGGGGCCGACCTGCTCGACTCCACCCCGCGCCAGATCCTGCTGCAGCGCGCGCTTGGCCTGCCGAGCCCGGCCTACCTGCACCTGCCCCTGCTGCTGGACGCGCACGGCCGCAAGCTGTCCAAGTCCGACGCTGCACGCCCGCTCGACCCGGCCCACCCCCTGCCTGCCCTGCGCCAGGCCTGGGCGGCGCTGGGCCAGGACCCGGCCGTGGTGCGCAACGCTGCCAGCGTGGACGCGTTGCTTGCCAACGCCCGTGCCGGCTTCGATCCGGCCCGCCTGCCGGCCCACGACATCCCTGCACCCGCCGTGCCCGGCTGACGTCCCATTTGCCGCGGCGATGTTGCAGAATCCCCTTCCCCCTTGTTGGCACAGCCTTTCGGAGTAGCAGCCCATGACATCTCGCGTCGCACTGGTCACCGGCGGTACCGGCGGTATCGGTACTGCCATCTGCCAACGCCTGGCCGACCAGGGCCATCGGGTCGCCACCAATTACCGTGACCACGCCAAGGCATTGGCCTGGCGCGACATGATGCTGGCGCGCGGCTGCGACGTGGCGATCTTCCCCGGCGACGTCGCCGACCCGGACACCGCCGAGGCCATGGTCCATGCGGTGGAAGCCGCGCTCGGCCCGATCGAGATCCTGGTCAACAACGCCGGCATCACCCGCGACACCACCTTCCACCGCATGCGCGCCGACCAGTGGCACGACGTCATCAACACCAACCTCAACTCGGTGTTCAATGTCACCCGCCCGGTCATCGAAGGCATGCGCCGCCGCGGCTGGGGCCGGGTCATCCAGATCAGCTCGATCAACGGCCTGAAGGGCCAGTACGGACAGGCCAACTACGCCGCCGCCAAGGCCGGCATGCACGGCTTCACCATCTCCCTGGCCCGCGAGAATGCCGGCTTCGGCATCACCGTGAACACCATTTCCCCCGGCTACGTGGCCACTGACATGGTCATGGCCGTGCCCGACGAAGTGCGCGCCAAGATCATCGCCGACATCCCCACCGGCCGCCTCGGCAAGCCCGAGGAAATCGCCTACGCGGTCGCCTTCCTGGTCAACGAAGAAGCCTCGTGGATCACCGGATCGAACCTGGACATCAACGGCGGCCACCACATGGGGTGGTAAACGGGGCCGCGCCGAAACGCGCCGACCAACGGTCGGCGCTACGGAAAACGTTTGCAGGACTTTCTACGTCTGCAAAATACGCGCCATTCCCGAATGCTGCACCCGGCGCAAATCCATGCTGCGCAACATAAAACCGGTCCTATACCCCGCCGCATGGGCCTTCCGGCGGTTGCATGTGCTGCTGCACTGCGCCATGCTGCGCGCCTACTGTGATGAGTGACCGTTTCATGGCTGCGAACCGCATTATCAAGAAATACCCGAACCGTCGGCTCTACGACACCGAAATTTCCAGTTACATCACCATCGAAGACGTGCGCCAGCTCATCCTCGACGGCGAAGATTTCGAAGTGCGCGATGCCAAGAGCGGCGACGACCTGACCCGTTCAGTGCTGCTGCAGATCATCGCCGACCAGGAACAGGACGGTGAGCCGATGCTGTCCACGCAGCTGCTCAGCCAGCTGATCCGCTTCTACGGCGACTCCCTGCAGGGCTTCATGGGCAACTACCTGGAGCGCAGCATGCAGGTCTTCCTGGACCAGCAGCAGCAGTTCCGCCAGCAGATGGGCAACCTGCTCGGCCAGACCCCGTGGGCGATGATGAACCAGCTGACCGAGCGCAATCTGGAGCTCTGGCAGGACTTCCAGCGCAACATGGGCCCCGGCTTCGGCCCGCGCCCCGGTGGCACCTCCACCGGCACCGGGACCGGCAAGCCGGACACCCCGGCCCCCGGCGCCGGCAAGACCCGCCGCTGAGGCAACGCCCGGCACGGGGCAATGAAAAAGGCGCAGCCCCACGGCCGCGCCTTTTTCGTATCCGCCGCGTGCGCGATCAGCGCTTCGGCTTGGCACACCCGGTGCACACGCGCTCGACCGTGAAGCCCTTGGCCTTGAGCTTGGCCACCACGCCATCGTCGCCCAGCAGGTGCAGCGTGCCCACCACCACCAGCGTGCCGCCCTGCCCGGCCTGCAGGTACTGCTGCAGCTTGGGCACCCAGGCATCATTGCGATCGGTATTGATGCGCTTGTACAGCTGCGGGTACTGACCGCGCATCTGCGCCGCCATCGAGGTCCACAGCAGCTTGTCATCGCCGCGGCGCCACGCGTCGTGCAGCTTGCGCCCTTCCGCGTCAGCCTTGTCGGCCTGATCCAGCGCCTCGGCCACCATCTGCTGCTGCTCTGCCGCCGACATCCCCGACAGCACGCCTACCTGGGTGTCGATGTCCTCCAGCCCGGAGGTCGGCTTGCCGGCCGCCGCGGCACGCTGCATGAAGTGGCGATCCAGCCCCAGGTTCGGGTCCAGGCCCATCTTGGTGAACTGCCCCAGCGTGATGGTCAGCCCCACGAACCAGGGCTTCATACCCTGCAGTTGCGCCAGCGGCAGATTGTTCGCGGTGGCGTAGGCCTGCAGCTTGGTCCACGTCGCCGGGTCCAGGTCACGCTTGAGCTCGGTACCGTCGGTGCGCACCGCGGCCTGCAGCATCTTCTGGGTCAGCTGCGGCGACTGCATGTCCTGCGGCGACAGCTCGAACACCACCCGCTTGGAGGCGGCGAAGGCCTGGTCCACATCTGCTGCAAGCGGATAATCCTGTGCACGCAGCAGGTGGAACGAGCCCAGCAGATACACCCGGCTGTCGCCCGGGCCGGTCACCTTCCACAGCAGCGGCACCGGCGGGGTGGCCTTGGCCGCCGGGGCGTCACCGCGCGCCTGCACCATGCCACTGCCCAACAGCAGGCTGACCATCAACACCGGGGACAGCATTCGCGACAACATCGACATGGTTCAGGCCTCTCCTTCAGGGGCGTGGTAGGCCTGCTCGCCCGCGTCAATGCGCAGGTCCAGGCGGTTTTCCGGCGGTGCCAACGGGCACGTTGCAAACGGGGTGAACGCGCACGGGGGATTGTAGGCGTGGTTGAAATCCACCTGCACCTGGCCGGTCGCATCCGGCGCAGCCACGTCCAGGTAGCGCCCGGCCGGATAGCTGCCGTGCCCACTGGTGCGGTCGGCAAAGATCACGAACAGCTCGCGCCCGGGTTCGCCCAGCGCTTCCAGCCGCCAGGTGCGGCCGTCGCGTTCGAACTCCAGCGCGCCGGCATTGGGCATCTGCGTGGTCAGCCCGGTGATGTCCACGATGGGCAGGGTTTTGCCCGGCGCGTGCGGCACGAAGCGCGCGTTCACCCGCCACGACGGGCCGCCTGGCCAGTACTGCAGCCCGGTGAAATTGGCCCGGCTGGCCGCATCGGCATGCTTCACCCGCAGCGCATAGCGCTCGCCGCGATGGATCAGGCTCAACTGGCCCTTGCCGTCGTCGAAGGCGATCAAGGTCGGAGCGGGGTCGCGGTCACTGGCGAACCGGATGCGGCCGGTGAGCGGTTTGTCGTCCACCCGCAAGGCAGCGCCGCGCTCGGGCGTGAACCATACCGTGTCGCCGTCGCGTGCCACCATGCCCAGCTTGGCCGGCCCGACCGCCAGGCGGATGCCGCTGCCTGGCCCGCTGCCGATGTAGTGCGCCTTGTATTCCAGCCAATGCAGGCCCACCAGGCTGGTCCAGCCGTCGGCGGCATGCAGTTCTTCGTAGCGCTTCTGGCGCCACTGCTGCTGTTCGGCGGCGAACGCCGGATCCACCGCAGCGGCAACCGGTGGTGCAGCGTCTTTGTCCCCGCACGCGGCCAGTCCCAGCGCCAGTACCATCGCGCCCAGCGCCCTTCCCCACCTTCGCATGATTGTCCCCTTCAACGTCCGCGCAGGAACCAGCGGTCGATTTCCGCCAGTGAAAAACGCGCCCAGGTCGGTCGGCCGTGATTGCACTGACCCGAGCGCTCGGTGATTTCCATGTCGCGCAACAGCGCGTTCATTTCCGGCACCGTCAGTCGCCGGTTGGCGCGCACCGCGCCGTGGCAGGCCATCGTGGACAGCAACTCGTCGCGGGCGCTGGCGATGCGCCGGCTTTGACCGTGCTCGCGCAGGTCGGTGAGCACGTCACGCAGCAGGCCTTCCGGTTCGGCGTTGGCCAGCAGTGCGGGAATGCTGCGCACGTGCAGCGACCCCGGACCGGAGCGGGTGATCTCAAAGCCCAGCGCCACCAGCGTGTCAGCCTCGCGCTCGGCGGTGTCGGCATCGCGCTCGCCCACTGCCAGGGTGATCGGCACCAGCAGCGGCTGCGCGTGCAGGCCCATGCCGTCGTGTGCGGTTTTCAGGCGCTCGTAGCCGATGCGCTCGTGCGCGGCGTGCATGTCCACGACGATCAGCCCTTCGGCGTTCTCGGCCAGGATGTAGATGCCGTGCAACTGCGCCACGGCATAGCCCAGCGGCGGCACGCCGCTGTCGGCCGCGGTGGCCGGCAAGCCGTTAAAGCTGGGCATCGGCGGCAGCGCAGCGGACATGCCACCGGCAGGCGTGGCGTACAGCGCGGCGTAGGCCGACGGTGCATCGGCCACCTGCAGGCCCAACGGTGACTGCTGCGGACGCCACTGGCCGGCCATGCTGCCACCACCGCCACCACCACCGCCGCCCAGCGCGTAGCCGCCGCCACCGCCGGGCGCGCCATAACCTGCCGCAGTGCCCGGTGCGGTGCCGGGCAACGCGTTGGCATCGGCGGCACCTGCAGTGGCGGTCATGCCGGCGCGCGTTTCGGCCAGCGCTTCCTTCAGCGTGCGGTAGACGAAGTCATGGATCAGGCGTGAGTCGCGGAAGCGCACCTCGTGCTTGGCCGGGTGCACGTTGACGTCGACCCGGGTCGGGTCCAGTTCCAGGAACAGCACGTAGGCCGGCTGGCGGCCATGGAACAGCACATCGCCATAGGCCATCTTCACTGCGTGGGCCACGCTGCGGTCACGCACCGAACGGCCGTTGACGTAGAGGTATTGCTGGTCGGTACTCGCGCGCGAATAGTGCGGCTGTGCGATCCAGCCATGCAGGCGCAGGCCGGCGCCGCTGTGGTCCACGCGCAGCGCCTGCGCGGCAAAATCCTCGCCCAGGGTTTCGCCCAGGCGCGCATCGGAATACAGATCGCCGGGCTTGTAACGGCGCGACGGCTTGCCGTTGTGCGACACCCGCAGTTCCACGTCCGGGCGCGCGAGTGCCAGCGAGCGCAGCCACTCTTCGATATGGCCCAGCTCGGTGCGCTCGGCGCGCAGGAACTTGCGGCGCGCCGGCACGTTGTAGAACAGCTCGCGCACTTCCACGGTGGTGCCCGGCGCATGCGCGCGTGGGGTGACCTCACCGAGCTTGCCGCCTTCGATCTGCAGGGCCGACCCGTGCGCATCGCCGGGACGGCGCGAGGAGAGGGTGAAGCGGCTCACCGAGGCAATCGACGGCAGCGCTTCGCCGCGGAAGCCGAGCGTGGCCACCGCTTCGAGGTCATCCAGGCTGGCGATCTTGCTGGTGGCGTGGCGGGACACCGCCAGCGGCAGTTCCTCCGGCGCGATGCCGCCGCCATCGTCACGGATCCGGATCAGGCGTACGCCGCCTTCCTCCAGGTCGATGTCCACGCGGGTGGCACCGGCGTCCAGTGCGTTTTCGACCAGTTCCTTGACCACCGACGCCGGGCGCTCCACCACCTCGCCGGCGGCGATCTGGTTGATCAGGATCTCGGGCAGCTGGCGGATGCTCATGCGTCGCTCCCGCAGGGGGAACCGGCGCCGGCGGAAGCGAGGGGGAATCGGGGGCTGTACGTCATCGACAGATGATAGCGTAGCCCGCCAGCCGACCAACGGTCGGCTCTACCGGGTGGGGTTACGTGTCGACGCCAGCCGACCAACGGTCGGCTCTACCGCAAATAATCCGCCTTGCGGATTATTTGCTGCCGCCGGCTACCGTGCTGGCAGCCTGGATCTCGGCTTCGGCGCGGGCGGCGTAGAGCGTGCCCGGCGGCGGTTGGCGGCTGAAGAAGGTGTGCACGCCGTCGAGTACCGCACCGGCAATCTGGCGCTGGTAGGCCGGGTCGATCAGGCGACGCTCTTCATCGGGATTGGAGATGAAGGCGGTTTCGACCAGCATCGCCGGCATGTCCGAGGTGCGCAGCACCGCGAAGTTGGCGCGTTCGATGTTGGGCTTGTGGTTCTTGCCGATCCGCTTGAGCCCGCCCAGCACGTGGCCGGCGGCATCTTCGGACGCCTTCATGTACCCGCTCTGGGCCAGGTCCAGCAGCACGTTGGCCAAGGTGCCTTCGGTCTGCTGCAGGCGCACGCCACCGACCAGATCGGCGGCGTTTTCCTTGTCGGCCAGCCAGCGCGCACGCTGGGACGAGGCGCCCTTGGTCGACAACACGTACACCGACGAGCCGGTGGCGGCACGGTTTTCAGCCGCGTCGGCGTGGATCGAAATGAAGATGTCGGCCTTGGCCGAACGTGCCTTCTGCGCGCGCATCGGCAGCGGAATGAACACGTCGGTGTCGCGGGTCAGGAAGGCTTTCAGGCCGGGCGTGGCATTGACCTGGCGCGCCAGTTCACGCGCCACCGCCAGGGTGATGTCTTTTTCCCGCTTGCCGGTAGGGCCTACCGCACCAGGATCCTGGCCACCGTGGCCGGGATCGATCGCCACGATCAGCGGGCGCATGCCCGGACGCATCTTGATCCGCGAAATTTCGCTGGGCATCACCGGACGCGGCGGCTCGGCAGGCACCACGACCGGCGTCGGTGCAGGCACCACCGCGGCGGTGGCCTGGCCGGCCAGGATCGCCGCCGGGGTGGCCGAGTTGCTGGCGGCATTGGCGTTGCCGGCCGCTGCCACATTCACCGCGGCGGCGGCCGGCGGCGTGGGCGTCGGCACCGGCGTGGCGGCCGTGGCGCTGGCCTGCTGGCGCACCGAGGCGGTCAGCAGTGCGGTGGCACGCGCCGCATCGCTGCGCGCCTGCGCCGTGTTGGCGGCCGTCTGTACCGGCGGTGCGGCGCCCGCGACCGTCCCTGCCGGGGCAGGTGCGGGCGTCGGCGTTTGTGCGGGTGCGGGTGCGGGCGTGCTGGCCACGCTGGACGGCGCATCGCCCGGCCATTCGATCACCAGCCGCGACTCGTCGCCCTGCTTGACCATCTGCGGCCGGAATGGCGCAACCGATTCGGCCAGGTCGAACACCACCCGGAACGTACCGGGCACCGGCTGACCGGTGCGCACGGCCGTGACCACGCCCTTGGGCGCAGGCAGCTTGAGATTGCGTACCGCGCTGGAGTCCGGGAAATCCACGACCAGACGGTTCGGGCCGGCCAGGGTCAGGGTCTTGTAACCGCCGCTGCCGGACAGCGCGATTTCCGCGCGGGTGCCGGTGGCACCGGTCTCCAGACCCACCTGGCGCACTTCACCGGCCCACGCCAGGGCGCTCGCCAGACAAAGTCCGACGGCGGCACAGATGGCGGTGAGTGGTTTCCCCATTGGCATAGGTCAGGATTCAATCACCGCCCTGAATGAAATGCAACTCCTTTTCCCTTAATAATCCGTAACCTGCCGGTGTTTCCTAGTGTCAGCCGACAGAAAGGGCCTGCAAGTCGCCCCCTTGTGGCAACCGGGCGAGCCATTCACGACCCGCGTCGCTGGTCGCATTGAGACGCACGCGACGCCCTTGCCCCTCGATCTCCAGCGCCACGATCAGGTCGGTGGGGGGCAGCGCGCCCGCCCCGCGCTCGGGCCATTCGATCAGCCACAGCGAGGCGCTGCCCTCGTCCAGACCGAGGAAATCCAGCTCATCGGCCTGGCCGATGCGGTACAGATCCAGGTGCCAGGCTTCGTGACCGTCGGCCAGTGGATAGCGCTCCACCAGCGTGTAGGTGGGGCTGCGGATGGCCCCCTGAACGCCCAGCGCGCGCAACAGCGCACGCGCCAGCGTCGATTTGCCCGCGCCGAGGTCGCCCTGCAGCTGCATCACCGCCTGCGGCGGACGGGTCGCGGCCAGCCACTGCCCAAGCAGGTCGGTGTCGTCGGTCTGGGCGAGGAAAAACGTGATCATGCGGGTCGAGGTTCCGGATTCACCAGCCGGCGCAGCGGCACCAGCAGGTCGGTGGGGAGCAGGCCACGCTGGCCCTCGCTGGCGGCGGCGTCGCCGGCCAGCCCATGCAGCAGTGCACCACTGGCGGCCGCATCGAAGGCGTCCAGCCCCTGTGCGCGCAACGCGGCGATGATGCCGGTCAGCAGATCGCCCATGCCCCCCACGGCCATGCCCGGGTTGCCCGCCGCGATCACCCGCGGCAGTTGCCCGGGGGCGGCGATGATGCTGCCGGCGCCCTTGAGCACCACCACGGCGTGGAAGCGCTCGGCCAGGGCCTGTGCGGCAGCAAAACGGTCAGCCTGGATCGTGGCCGTGTCCACCGCGAGCAGGCGCGCCGCCTCGCCCGGGTGCGGGGTCAGGATGGCGTCGTGCAGCGGCTGTGGCACGGCAGCCAGCAGGTTCAGCGCGTCGGCATCGACCACCAGCGGCCTGCCGCTGCCCAGCACCTGCCGCCACAGCTCGCGCGCCCAGTCGTCCTGGCCCAGGCCCGGTCCGATCGCGATCACGCCGGCCCGCGCCAACAGGGCCTGCAGGTCCTGCGCGTCTTCTACCGCGTGTGCCATGGCCTCGGGCAGGCGCGCCAGCAGCGGGGCCACGTGCAGCGCCTGGGTCGCCACGCTGACCAATCCGGCGCCGGCACGCAACGCCGCCTCGCTGGCCAGCATCACCGCGCCGCCGCTGCCGCGGTTGCCACCCACGCAGAGCACGTGGCCCGATTCGCCCTTGTGGGTATTGGCGCGCCGCGCCGGGAGCTGCCCGACCAGCCGCGGCGCCTGCCATGGCACGGCGCTGGCGTTCACCTGCGCGTCCGCGCCATCGGGCAGCTGTAACGGTGCCAGCCGCCGCGCACCCACGTGTTCCAGCGCGGCGCCGGTATACAGGCCCTGGTGGCAGACGATGAACTGCAGGGTGACGCGGGCGCGTACGGCACTGCCCGGCACCGCGCCGGTGTTGGCGTCCACGCCGCTGGGTACGTCCAGCGCCAGGACCGGCACGCCGGCCTGGTTGATGGCCTCGATCAGCGCCACCGCCTCGCCGGCCGGCGCGCGGTTCAGGCCCAGCCCGTACAGCGCGTCCACCACGACATCGGCCGGGGGCAATGCACCGTCAAACACGGCCACCTGCCCGCCGTCGTCCTGCCAGGCCTGCTGGGCCGCACGGGCCAGCGCGGTGGCCGCGGCATCGGTGGCCAGGCGCAGCACATGGACCGCGCGCCCGGCCTGCCGGGCCAGCCGTGCCAGCACATAGCCGTCGCCGCCGTTGTTGCCGGGCCCTACCACCACGCACAGGCGCTGGGCCTGCGGCCATTGCTCCAGCAGGCACTGCCAGGCGGCCTGCCCCGCCTGTTCCATCAGCGCGGCACCGCCGTCGCCGAGCAGGGCGCTGGCGCGCGCATCGATCTGACGCGCAGCAGGTATATCGAACAGTTCAGCAAGCTTGGGCATGCCGGGATTCTATACTTCCCCCCATGTCTGCTGTGCCCCTCCCCGCCCCCGTCAACCTGGCCCGCGCCACCGAGCGCGTGCGCGAGATCGCGCGCGCGCATGGCTTCCAGCGCTGCGGCGTGTCCGGCATCGAACTGGGCGAGGACGAAGCGCACCTGGCCGACTGGCTGGGCAAGGGCCTGTACGGCACCATGGACTGGATGGCCCGGCACGGCACGATGCGCGCGCGCCCGGCCGAGCTGCTGCCCGGCACCGTGCGGGTGATTTCGGTGGGCATGGACTACGGCCACAAGGACGACGCCCAGGCGTGGGACACCCTGCACGACGGCGACCGCGCCTATGTGGCGCGGTATGCGCTGGGCCGCGATTACCACAAGCTGATGCGCAACCGCCTGCAGAAGTTCGCCGATGCGATCGCCGCCGAGATCGGCGCGTTCGGCTACCGGGTGTTCGTCGACTCGGCGCCCGTGCTGGAACGCGCCCTGGCGCGCAATGCCGGGCTGGGCTGGATCGGCAAGCACACCTGCCTGATCGACAAGCAGGGGGGGTCCTGGTTCTTCCTCGGCGAGATCTACATCGACCTGCCGCTGCCGGTGGACACGCCGGCCACCGCGCACTGCGGCACCTGCACGCGCTGCATCGATGTATGCCCCACCCAGGCCATCATCGGCCCGCAGCGGCTGGATGCGCGGCGGTGCATTTCCTACCTGACCATCGAGCACGACGGCGCCATTCCCGAAGACATGCGGCCGTTGATGGGCAACCGCATCTACGGCTGTGACGACTGCCAGCTGGTATGCCCCTGGAACAAGTTCGCGCGGCGCACCGACGAGCCGGACTTCCGCGCCCGCAACGATCTGGATACCGCCTCGCTGGCGCAGCTGTTCGCGTGGGAGGAGGACGAATTCCTGCGCCGCACCGAAGGCAGTCCGATCCGGCGCAGCGGCCACGAGCGCTGGTTGCGCAACATCGCCGTGGCGCTGGGCAATGCGCCCACCAGTACGCAGACGCTGGCGGCGCTGGACGCGCGCCGCGCGCATGCCTCGCCGATCGTGCGCGAACACGTCGCCTGGGCCCTGCAGCAGCACGCGGCACGGAACCCCGGCGCATGACGCTTGTGCGACCATGGGCGCCCGTTCGTACCGTTTGACCTGTCCATGGACCGCAGCGCGCAGATCCTCACGCCCAGCCAGCTCAACATCCTGGCCCGCGACCTGCTGGAAGGCGCCTTCCCGCTGATCTGGGTGGAAGCCGAGCTCGGCAGCGTTACCCGCCCGGCGTCGGGGCACATGTACTTCACATTGAAGGACGCACGCGCGCAGATCCGCGCGGCGTTGTTCAAGCCCAAGAGCCAGTGGCTGAAATTCGTCCCGCGCGATGGCATGCGCGTGCTCGCGCGCGGCCGGCTGACCCTGTACGAAGCGCGTGGCGAGTACCAGCTGGTGCTGGACCACATGGAAGAAGCCGGCGAAGGCGCCCTGCGCCGCGCCTATGAGCAGCTCAAGGCACGGCTGGAGGCCGAGGGCCTGTTCGCCGCCGAGCGCAAGCGGCCGATGCCGGCGCATGTCCGCCGGCTGGCGGTGATCACCTCGCCCACCGGTGCGGCGGTACGCGACGTGCTCAGCGTGCTGGAACGCCGTTATCCGCTGCTGGAAGTAGACCTGCTGCCCAGCCTGGTCCAGGGTGACAGCGCTGCCGCGCAGATCACCGCGCTGCTGCGCGCGGCCGACGCCAGCGGCCGCTACGACGTGATCCTGCTGACCCGCGGCGGTGGCTCGCTGGAAGACCTGTGGGCGTTCAACGACGAGCACCTGGCCCGCGCGATTGCGGCCAGCAGCACCCCGGTGGTGTCTGCGGTGGGCCACGAAACCGACTTCAGCCTGGCCGATTTCGCGGCCGACCTACGCGCGCCCACCCCGTCGGTGGCGGCCGAGCTGCTGGTGCCGGACAAGCGCGACCTGCAGGTGCAGGTGCGCCGCCTGGCCGCCCGCATGGTGCAGCTGCAGCGCCACGGTCTGGGCCAGGCCATGCAGCGCGCCGACCGCGCCCTGCTGCGCTTGAATGCCCAAGGCCCGCAAGCGCGCCTGCAGTTGCTGCAGCGGCGCCAGCAGGACCTGGGCCGGCGCCTGGACGCGGTATGGCGGCAACAGCAGGAACGCCGGCAGGCGCAGCTGCGGCACGCCGCCGTGGTGCTGCGCAACGGCCATCCGCAGCGCCGCCTGGATGCACTGCGCGAGCGGCTGCAACGGTTGATGCCGCGCGCCGACGCGGCCATCGGGCGCCAGCTGCAACGCAACCAGCTGCACCTGCGCGGCCTGGCCCGATCGATGGAAGCGGTGAGCCCGCTGGCCACCGTGGCCCGCGGCTACAGCATCCTCACCCGCGACGAAGACGGCAGCCTGGTACGTTCCCCGCTGCAGGTACGCCCCGGCGACGCGCTCACCGCACGCGTCCAGGACGGCGCAATCGCCGTCGTAGTAAAGCAAACCGCGTAGAGCCGGGCTCTGCCCGGCTGCGCAGACCGCACGCCGTAGAGCCGGGCTCTGCCCGGCTACACGCGATCAATGATCACCACGACCGGACGGAAGCCGGGCAGAGCCCGGCGCTACGTCCGCGTTCCGTCGGTTACAACGTCCTGATCCGCCCGCGCTTTCGTAGAGCCGGGCTCTGCCCGGCTGCACGTGATCAATGATCACCACGACCTGACGGAAGCCGGGCAGAGCCCGGCGCTACGTCCTCGGTGCGCCGATTACGCTTTCCAACGGTTACAACGCCGTCACCCGCCCGCGCTTTCGCAGAATTTCTGCCGGTACTCCATCGCCTTGGGCATCAGTGCCTGCAGGTTCTGGATGCGGGTGCCGGGGTTGGGGTGCGTCGAGGAAAACTCCGGCGGTGCCTGGCCGCCACTGGCCTGGCCCATGCGTTCCCACAACGGCACCGCCTCGCGCGGGTCGAAGCAAGCCGCGGCGGCGAGCATCAGGCCCACTTCATCGGCCTGGGTTTCGTGGCTGCGCGCATACGGCAGCAGGTAGCCGTAGCCCATCGCCGACATCATCATCTGTTGCTGTTGCGGGTCCATGCCGCTGGCGGCCCCGGCCATCTGCCCGATCTGGGTCAGCTTCTGCTGGGCCATGCGCTGGGCACCATGGCGCAGCAGGGCATGGGCGATCTCGTGGCCCATCACCACGGCCATCGCATCCACCGTGCGCGCCACCGGGATCAACCCGGTGTAGACCGCCATCTTGCCGCCAGGCAGGCAGAACGCGTTGGCCTGCTCGGACTGGATCACGTTGACTTCCCATTCGAAGTCGCGCGAGAAATGCGCCGGCTTCAGCCCGTGCTCTTCGGCCAACGCGGTTTCCACCACGTCGACCTTGGCAATCAGGCGCTGGGCAATCGCGCGCACGTCGCGCGACACCTGCGCGTTGGGATCCACCGGCCGCTCCTGCGCCAGGATCTCCTGGTAGGCCTGAAGCCCGAGGGCTTTTTCCTGGTTGGCGTCCAGCGCACTGTCGATGAGCACGCTTTCACCGGTGTACGGGTCCACCGCGCGGTTGGAGAACCAGTAGAAGGCGGCATAACCGGCGAACGCCAGCAGCACCCACCAGCGGATGTTGCCGAACAGCCCTGGACGCCGGGCGCGGCCCTGTTGCTGGCCGCCGAATGGATCGTTGCGCATGGTGCAGGTTCCTCGCTGGACCGACGCCACCCTGGCCGGCACGGCGTCATCTTAGTGGCTGCGGCGGGATTTGACGTGAGTGCCGGGTCGATGCCGTCGCCGGTCAGATCCCGCGCACCAGGCGGAACCCGATCCGGGCGCTGGTGGTGTCCGAATCCTGCGACTGCCGCCAGGCCGCGCGGGTCTGTTCGGGGGCATTGGCCCAGTTGCCGCCGCGGATCACCCGCTGCCGGCAGCCCGGGTTGAACCAGGCCGCGCCATCGGCCGGTGCGCGCCGGTAGCTGGCATGCCAGCAATCGGCCACCCACTCGCTGAGGTTGCCGGCCACATCGTGCACGCCCCAGGCATTGGGCTCGAAGCTGGCCACCGGCGCCGGGCCCCACCAGCCGTCGCCATAGCCGACAAAAGCGTTGTACCAGCGCCGGCCCGACGGCGAGACATCCTCGGCGCCGGTGAAGTTGCCCGAGCGCGGCGGCGGCGTACCCGCATCGCCCCACGGATAGCGGCCACTGCTGCCGGCGCGCAGCACGTATTCGAACTCGGCCTCGCTGGGCAGCCGGTACGAGCGACCGGTCTGTTCGGACAGCCAGATCGCGTAGTGCTCGGCATCGCGCACGCTGACGTGCATCACCGGCGAGTTGGCCAGGGCCGGGCCGCCGTTGTAGTCCGATTGCCAGTCCACGCCACTGTGCCGCACGAAGTTGCCGCTGCGTTCGTCGTAGACGATCGAATGGCCACGCCGAGTCGCGCGTGGCCGGGCGTTGCTGGCCTGCACGTACCGGCGGAAATCGGCCACGGTGACCTCGGTGATCGACAGCGCGAAGCCGCGCTCGAACCGCACGTAATGCGAGGGCTTTTCCGCGTCGCTGGCCCCCAGCTCGGTGTCCCCGGCGCCCATCTGGAAGCCGCCGTGCGGCACCACGATCATCTGCGGGCCACGGCCCCCATCGCGCAGGGCGTCGCTGAACACCTGGCGTGGCCGGAAACTGCCGTAGTGGGTCACCAGCTCGATGCGTTCGCGCAGCTGCCCCACCACGGGATCGCCGGGCAAGGCCATGCGCAGCGCGTCTTCCAGCTTCTCACGCGCCGCCTTCAGCCCCTGCGGCGTGGCCAGGTCACGCAGGCCTTCGTCACGCAGGCGGGTCAGCGTATCGGCACGGATGCGCTCGATGCGCTCGAACGCATCGGCGATGGTGATCGACGAATCACGCACCTTGGCCGCCTCGGCCAGCCAGGTTCCCGCCGTGGCGAAATCGCTGGCACGCGCGGCGGTTTCCGCACGGCCGATCAACCCGCTCTCGGCGGCGGCCAGGCCCTGGCGGGCGCGGGCGTCGTCGGGATTGAGCGCCAGCGCCTCACGGAAGTTGGGAATGGCGCCATCGCCGTCTTCGCCGATCCGGCCCGCACGCAGATCCTCTTCGCCGGCACGGTTGTAGGCGATCACCCGCTGCGCCATTTCCACCCGCGACTGCAGCTGGCGAACCCGCGGGTCGTCGGGGGCGATGGTCAGCAACACCAGCGCCATGTCGCTCGCCTGTGCCACGGCCTCGCGCTGCTTCAGCGGCCGAACCAGCAACGCGTTGGCATCCTCCAGCAGCTGCTGGCGTGCGCGCTTCAGCCCGGCCACGGCCTGGCGGTCCTTGGCATCGCGCTGCAGCAGCGCGAGCCAGAGCGGAACCGCCGCCTGCGCATCCTCGTAAAGTCGGCCCTGCTCGAAGGCCTGCGCTGCCTGGCGCCGTGCCGCGGCAACACCGTCGTCGGCAATCTCCACCGCGGGCGGCTGCCAGCGCTGCACGGTCTCGGCCGCGTCCTCGCCCCCGATGGTCACCCGCGCAGCCGGCGCGGCGGCGGCCGGCTGGGCACGCGCAGCCGGCTTGGCCACCGCCTCGGGCGGCGGCGGTGCATCGGCCGAGCATGCGGCCAGGGCGACCAGCACACCGGCCAACAGCGACGCGGAAAGGACAGAGTTGCGCAAAATCAGGTTCCTTGCAGCCAGGCACGAGCATTGCTGAATCCGACCGGGTGAGGCAAGCCGCGCCGGCCGCCACGCGGTGACAGGTTCATGATACCGGCGCGCAGGCCGACCACGGCGCGTTATCCTGCTCCCCCTGTGCACCCCCTGCAGTAGACGGAACCCACGTGGCTTATTGGATCAAAACCCCGGCGGAACTGGACGAGCGCTACCGCCAGCGCCCCACCCGCATCGGGCTGGACACCGAATTCATCCGCGAACGCACCTACTGGCCGCAGCTGGCCCTGGTGCAGATGGCCGTTGGCGAGGAGATCCTGCTGATCGACCCGCTGATTCCCGGCATGAACGAGGCCCTGGCCACGTGGCTGGCCGATACCAGCATCCTGAAGATCATGCACAGCGCCAGCGAAGACCTGGTGACCTTCAAGGTCGCCTGCGGCGTGCTGCCGCGGCCGCTGTTCGATACCCAGATCGGCGCGGCGCTGGCCGGCATCGGCGGCGGCATGGGCTACCAGAAGCTGGTCAACGCGATCACCGGGGTGACCCTGGCCAAGGGCGAGACGCGCTCGGACTGGATGCGTCGGCCGCTGTCGGAGGCGCAGCTGGACTACGCCGCCGATGACGTGGAGTACCTGTTCGCGATCCACGACGCGATCGACGCCAAGCTGGGCGAGCTGGACCGTCGCCAGTGGTTGCAGGACGACGCCGAACGCCTGCTGGCCAGCGTCGAGAACGACGAAGACCGCTGGCCGCACGTGGCGATGCGCTCGGCGCAGTTCATGGACGCCGCGGCACAGATGCGCCTGCTGCGCCTGTTGCGCTGGCGCGATGTGCAGGCGCGCAGCAGCGACAAGCCGCGCAGCTGGATCCTGGACAACGAGCTGGCGGCCCTGCTCGCGCGCACCCCGCCGGCGGACATGGCCGCGCTGGACAAGCTGATGGAAGGTTTCCCGAAAGCCCCGCGCAAGCTGCTCGCCCCGGTCTGGGACGCACTGACCACGCCGCTGGACGACGAAGCCGACGCACCGCTCGCCCTGCCTGGCACCGACAGCAACAAGCAGGCCCTGAAGCGGCTGCAGGATGCGGTCAGTGCACGCACCGCCGAACTGGGCCTGCCCGACGGCGTGCTGGCCTCGCGCAAGCATCTGGAAAGCTACCTGGAAAGCCGCCAGTGGCCGAACGCATTGGCCGGCTGGCGGCGCCAGCAGCTGGAGCCGGTGCTGGCACCGCTGTTGCCGGCGGTCTGAACCCGCGCGTCGCGCGCACTGCGCGGCGGTGGAAGACGCGATGCAGAACACCGCATCGCGTGGCACCTCGGGCTCCGGCAGCACGACGCGCCGAGTGTCCCTTGCGATAGACCTGCCGCGATCCTGTACGGACGCCAACATGATCGCGATGCAGGGCCTGCGGCCATGACCGCAGGCACATACGGCGGCCTGAACCGCATGCAAGAGTGAATCGCACGCCGCCTTCCACGCCTGTGCAGGGTGCCGGTGGACGTCGCATTCCGCAGGGCTGCGCCGAGCTGGCGCAGACCCTGCCCACGCCGCTGCGCAAAGGACTTCCATGCATACAATCGCCGCCCGACGGACCGCAGCTTGCTCCCACCCCACCGTGCGCGCCCTGCGCCGATGGCTGGGCCTGTCACTCCTGTGCGTTGCCGCCAGCGCCAGCGCCGCTGACAACCTGCAGACACGCATCGCGCAGGCGATGCAGGGCACCGCCACCCCGGCCATGGGCGGGGTGGTGATCCGCGACGGCAAGGTGACCGAACAGGCGGTCAGCGGCGTGCGTCGCAACGATGCCCGCACCGTCGCAACCCACAACGATGCCTGGATGATCGGCTCCACCGGCAAGCCGATCACCGTGGCGATGATCGCGCGGCTGGTCGAACAGGGCGTGCTGACGTGGGACGCACCGTTGTCGGCGATGCTGCCCGACCTGGCCGCGCAGATGCAGCCGGCCTACCGCGAGGTCACGCTGGTGCAGCTGTTGTCGCACCGCGCCGGCCTGCCGGAGAACCTCACCGATGGCGCCGCGCTGGATGCCTTCTTCACCGACAGCCGCGCCCTGCCGGTGCAACGCGAGGCCTACATCAAGGCGGCGCTGTCCGAAGCACCGGTACATCCGCCGGGCACCGAATTTGCCTACAGCAACAGCGGTTTCCTGGTTGCGGCGGTGATCGCCGAACGCGCCACCAGCACGGACGTGGAGACGCTGATCCAGCGCGAGGTCTTCCAGCCGCTGGGCATGACCGGGGCCGGATTCGGCGCACCGCCGGCCGGGCAACTGCTGGGCCATCGTGCCGGCAAGCCCGTCACCGCTGCACCGCAGAAGGCCGATGACGGCGTACCGCCGATCTACACCGCGGCAGGCAACCTGCACATGCGTCTGCAGGACCTGGCGCTGTTTGCCATCGACCAACTGGCCGGCAGCCGCGGCCAGGGCACGCTGCTGACGCCGGCGTCGTATGCGCTGATGCAGACCGCACAGCCGGGCAGTCCGTCCGGACTGGATTGGGGCGTGCAGCCGTCCATCGCCGGCCGCCAGGGCCCGGTACTGGTGCACGGCGGCTCGGATGGCAACTGGCTGGCCTGGGTGGTGCTGTTCCCCGCGCAGAACAGCGGCGTGATCGCCATCGCCAACGCCGCCGAGGACATGGGCGCCGACAAGGCCAGCATGGGCCTGCTCGGTGGTCTGTTCGCCGAACTGGCGCCGGCCGCCACCCCGGTCGCGAAGTAGTCCCCGCACGACGCCCTGTACGCACAGGGCGTCGTTGCCGGTAGCGACGTAGGCCGTCACGGCAGGTGCCGGATTGCCTAGAATGCGCGTCCGATTCCCTGCAAGGACGCTGCCCCCCATGGCGCATTCCCCCCACGACGCGTTGGCCCTTCGCCGCAGCGCGCGCGACGCCCTGCACCAGCAGCGTTTCGATGACGTCGACCGGCTGCTCGGCGAAGCGGAACAGCACTGGCTCGACGGTGGCACCGCACGCTTTGGATACGGCTGGCTGCTGGCCACCCTGCTGGATCCTGCGCAGGACCTGCCCACCCGCCTTGAGCAGGCGCGGCAGTGGTGCGCGCAACAGCCGCACAGCCCGCACCCGTGGGCCGTGCTGGGGGCGCTGTGGGATCGCGTCTCCGGGCGCATCCGTTCCAGCGAAACCATCGAAACCATCCGCCAGGTGCAATGGGACGCGGCCGGCCTGGCCCGCGACCACGCGATGGCCGCCTGGCTGAACACCATTGCACGGCATCCACGCCCGGCATTCGTGCTGGGTCGCATGCTGCGCATGTCCTGCTACCTGGGCGAGCCGCGCTGGCTGCAGCAGCTGCAGCGCGGAGGACGCGCCGATCTGTACACCGCGCAGCAGCAACAGGATCCGGACGGATTCGCGGCCGCCGTCGCCGTGCTGGCACCGTATGGCCGTCCATTGGAGGCCCTGCCCGCCCTGCCTCCCCTGCTGGCCGGGCGCAGCGAACACACGTTCGAGTACGCCGCCGATTACTGGCTGCAGCAGGCACTGGCGCTCCGTGCCAACGACACCGACGCGCTGGAAACCTACCTGTACTACCTGTACCCGCGCTGGGGCGGCAGCCATGCGGTGATGCAGGACTTCATCGATGGCCCCGAGGCCTCGCGGTTGATGCTGCCGCAGCGCAACCGCCTGCGCGTGATCAAGGAACGCGACTGGCTCTATTTTCACCCCGACGCCGAGGATGCCGAGGACGTGGCCCAGCACGACCAGGCCTACGCTGCGCTGCTCGACCTGCACCTGGATGCGTCGACGCGGGCCCAGGTGCTGTGCTGGTGGGCGATGCTGGACTACCACCTGGGCCGCGACGAACCGCAGGAAAACGAGGTGCACTGGGACCCGGTGCGGATGGCGCATGCGCATGACTGCCTGGCCGAAGCGTTCGCGCTGGACCCCGCCTGCGTGGTCGATGAAGGCTTGACCGTGCTGGAAGCCTGCGCCCTGTTTGCACATGTCGACGGCGCCGACAGGCTGTTTTCGCAGGTACTGGCCAGTGTCGAGGACTGGACTGACAGCGCGCATGCGCTGGCGTGGCTGGCCGCCGGCCGCCAATCCGGGCTGTTCGGCTTCCGCGTCGACGCCGGGCTGGCCACCCAGCACCTGCGCGGCGCGCTGGCCATGGCCCGGGAAGACGAGGTCGACCTGTCCACCGTGGCGGCCAACCTGTTCTGCGCAGTGTCCGCCCCGGCCGGTCTACAGATGCTGCTGGCGCTCGGCGCGGCGGGTGATCCGCGCTCGATGGCGACACTGGTGGACCTGTACCGCGGGCGTGTCGGCGGCCAGGACTTCCCCGCCTTCATCGATCCGGCGCAGGAAAGCGTGTGGACCGAACGGGCCATCGCCGCTGGCGACCTGGTGGTGATCTACAACCGCGCCTGGCAACTGGGCGTCGCCTTCGAGCAGACCCCCGACCCGGCCCTCCAGCAACAGTCGCGCGCGCTCTATCGCCGCTGCGTCGATGAGGCCGCGCCCCACGACCGGGTCTGGCGGCCCGCGCACAAGAACCTGGCGGTGCTGCTGTACCAGGGCGAGGAGGACGCCGACAAGCAGGAAGCGGTGTTCGACCTGCTTGGGCCACTGTGGTGGCGCGGCGACAGCGCGACCCGGGCATGGGCGGCAGGCTTCCTGGCCGATGTCTTCCACTTCGGCAACGGCGTGCCTGCCAACGCGTTCCTTGCCAAGACATGGCTGGAGCGCGCCGCCGACGCCGAGCCGGACAACGACGACGTACTGCGCATGCGCCCGCTGATCGACGGCCAGGGCAAGCTGTTCGGCGCCAGCCGTGCCGCGCGCCAACAGGCCCGCGACCGCGAGACGGTGGACCTGCGCAGTTGGCAGCTCACCTTCGGCCAGCATGCCGTGCCCGACCGGCACGACGTCCAGCCGGTCTGAGCCGGGGCAGCCGACCAACGGTCGGCGCTACATGGGCGCGCGCGGCGTCAGACGCAGCCGCGCGCTTTCAACACGGCCCAGCGTTCCGGGCCGATCGCCTTGCGCAGGCCCGGCGCCGGATCGATGGTGCCGGTGTTGTCGGCCACCGCCACCACGAAATCGTCGGTGGTGTTCAGCAGGGCGCGGCGCTCGGGGGCATCCAGCCACGCCGCCACGTTCTTGAGCACCCGCATGGCCGATGCGCTGCTTTGGCGCAGTTCCATGTACTGGCTGTGGCGGTGGCAGGCCTCGGTCAATGCTGGCTCGGTGAACCAGTGCTCTTCGCCGTCGCCCCGCACCGCGCGGATCTCGTCGGGCGCCCACAGGTAGTACCGCGCCTCGTCGTCGCCACGGTCCAGCACCGCCTGCCGGTACGGCTGCCGGCCCCACACCAGGAAGGGCGGCCAGGCCGCAGGCACGTCTTCATCGGTGAAGCACAGCAGCAGGCAGTACAGCGGTTCGCCGGGCGGAATGCGCGGCAGCTGTGCGCTGATCGCCTCGATCAGCAACCGCTCCACCTCGGCGGTCACCGTGGCCAGGGTTTCGCCCGGACGCGGGCGCTGGTACTCCAGGCGGCGTTCGCCGCTGCAGCGGCCCTTGGCATCGAGGTACTCCAGCACGATCGTGTCGAGCTGGCCGGCGTCGTTGTAGGTGTAGACGTTCTGGCACCACCAGGTGCGCTCGCGCCTGGACCAGTTTTCGATCACCACCCGCTGCAGCCGGTCGCCCTCCCAATGGTAGGTCTCGTTGAAACCGCGATCGTCGGTGATCAGGTCCAGCCCCTGCAGCTTGCCGTCGTGCTCGCGCCATTCCCAGCCCGATTCGATGTCGCCGTCGTCAAACGACAGGCTGTGGCGCACACCGGGTGCATGCAGCCACGCGGTGGTGGTGCCGCGTTTTCCGCATTCGATCACCACCCGTCCCTGCGCATCGAAGCCATGCCGCACATGCCTGGCCGGGTCTGCCTTGTCATCGGCGACCCACCGCGCCTTGGGGCCGCCCTGCTTTTCCTGCAGGAACGGGGTGGCGAACGCCATCGACTCGGTGGCCCAGCGCCACTGCACCACCGCGGCCCTGCAGTCGGCCACCAGCGTCTTCGCAGCGGCAGGATCGGAGTAGGTCGCATACAGCTGGCGGAGCATCGTCAAGGTCCTTTCAACGTGTGGCATCGGGGCAACCGCGCGTCCGATGCGGGCCGGGGACCATAGCACGCAACGCACAACGCCCTGCATGAGCAGGGCGTTGTGGGGATAGCTCAGCATCGGCAGCGCGCGAACGCGCCGCCGGTGCACGGGCACTTACCAGTTCATGTTGACCGACACGCCCACGGTGCGCGGTTCGTTGTACACCGCGGCCATGTAGTTCTCGATCACACCCTTGAGGTTCTTCTCATTGGTGATGTTGCGCGCGAAAAGCGCCACTTCCCACGCGCCGTAGTTGCCGGAGTAGCCCAGCTTCAGGCCGCCTTCGAAGCTGCCCTTGGAATTGAACTCGGCCGAGTCGTACAGCACGAAGCTGGTGTAACCCTGCTTGTTCCAGTCGGTGGACACGAAGAACACATCGCTGTCGTTGACCGGCACGTCGTAGCGTGCGGCCAGGTTGATGTTGTACTTCGGCGCATTCGGCAGCGGGTTGCCGTTGATCTGGGCAAACGTGTTCGCACCGACCTTGATGGTCGGGTCGTTCACGGTGCACACCACCGCGCCGTTCAGGGCGCAGACCTGGGCGTACACGCGGTCGTCCTGGATCTCGCTGTGCAGCAGGCTCACGCCGGCGCTCAGGCTCAGGTTCGGAATCGGGCGCAGCTGCATGTCCGCTTCCAGGCCATAGGCCTTGGCCTTGTCGGCGTTGAACAGCACGCCGTTGCCGTCCGAATCGTTGCCGTTGAGCTGGATGTCGTTGACCACGTAGGTGAACGCGGCCGCGTTCACGCGCAGGCGGTTGTCCCACAGGCTGCTCTTGATGCCCGCTTCCCAGGACAGGATGGTTTCCGAATCGGCGGTGGTGAAGTCGGCGTTGAACACCGCCGAACGGCCCTGGATGGTCGGGCCACGGAAGCCACGGGCCACGCGCGCATACACGCTGAACTGCGGGTTGAACGCGTACATCGCGCTCACGTCCCAGCTCGGGGTGGTGTCGGCCATTTCCACGTCGGTGCGACCCTTGTAGGTCACCACGCCGGCGGCGGTGTCGGCGGTCTTGAGCAGGCGGGTGTGCTTTTCGTCGCGGGTCTGGCGCACGCCGGCGGTCAGGGTGAACTTGTCGGTCACGTCATAGCTGACCTGGCCGAAGCCGGCCCAGGAGGTGTTGACGTTGCGCAGGCGCACCCAGTTGTTCGGGTTGCGTGCGTTGCCCTGCAGGAACCAGGCGCGCTGGTAGAAATCGGTGGTGTCGCGGCCGTCGAAGTAGAACGCGCCCACCTGCCACTTCAGGCGGTTGTCATCGCCATTGGCCAGGCGCACTTCCTGGGTCCACTGGTCCAGGTCGCGGATCTGACCCATCGACTGGCCATAGCCGTTGGGCAGGCCGTTGACCGGGTAATTCACCGCCGCGCCACCGTCGGTGTCGCCGCGGCTGTAGCCGGAGGTGGTTTCGTAGGCGGTGATCGAGGTCAGCGACAGGTCGCCGAAGTCGTACACGGCCTTCACCGAACCTCCGTAGGTCTTGTACGACTGCGGGTTGTTGTCGGCTTCGTCGTAGGCCACGCGGTCACGCGCCACGTCGGTCTTGTTGGAGCCCTTGGTGATCGCGCCACGCAGGAACAGGGTCGAGGTGCCGTCGTAGTCGCGCGCGTGGGCCGAAGCCAGCAGCGAGAAGTTGTCGGTCGGCTGCAGCAGCAGCTGGGCGCGCACGTTGCGGTCGTCGAAGCCGCCCATCGCATTCTTGCGCGGGGCCACGGTGCCATCGGCGCTGGGCCCGGTGTAGGTGTTGTCGACGTAGTCATCGCGGTGCTGGTACAGCGCCGACACGCGGAACGAGGCGATGTCGTTGATCGCACCGCCCACGCCGCCATCGATGGCCACGCTGCCGAAGCTGCCGTAGCTGGCCTGCACGCGGCCGCTGGATTCCTGGCTCGGCTTGATGGTGTCGAACTTGACGATGCCGGCGGTGGTGTTGCGGCCGAACAGCGTGCCCTGCGGGCCGCGCAGCACTTCGATCTGGTCCACGTCGTAGACCGGGTTGGACTTCAGCACCACGTGCTCCAGCACCACGTCGTCCTGGATGATCGAGACCGGCTGCGACGCACCCAGGTAGAAGTCGATATTGCCCAGGCCGCGGATGTAGAAGCGCGGGAAGATGCGCCCGGTGGTGGTTTCGGCGTAGAAGCTGGGCACCTTGCCCGACAGCGCCAGCAGGGTGTCATCGCCGCCGGCGGTGTAGTCGCGGATCTGCTCGCCCTGCACCACGCCCACCGACACCGGCACTTCCTGCAGGTTGCGCTCGCGGTGGTCGGCGTTGACGGTGATGGTGTCCAGCGAGGTCGGCGACGCGTCCTGTGCCATCGCGGTGCCGGCCAGGCCGAACAGCGAGGCGGTGGCGCAGGCCAGCGCCAGTGCATGGCGGCGCGGCAGCGCGGTGGAATGACGGGACGGCAGCGACACGGAGGTGGTGCGGAAGGCAGGCATGCAGGGGTCTCGGGGAGTACAGATCGGGTGGCGTGGGGAACACGCGGATGAACAACATCGGCACCGCTGTCTTCACAGCGATGGGGCACGGTATTGCGTGGATGTTGCAGGCTGGTTGCAGGGCGATGCGGGGGACGGCCGTCCATCCCCTACCCTGGTCTGCTGGCTGAGCCGCCGGGAATTCTGGCGCGGATTATGCCCGCTCGGCGCAGCGGCCGGTAGGCTTGACGCTGTGCCGGATCTGGTCAGCGGCGCGCGCGGCCGGGGCTGCGCGCGCCGCCAGACAGGCTCAGGCAGCCACCGAACGGCGCACGGCGGCAGCCGGTTCGGCCAGACGGAAGCGGCCCACGGTGTGCTGCAGGTCGGCCGCTTGCGCGTTCAACGCCCGTGCCGCTGCCGAGGCTTCTTCCACCAGCGCCGCGTTCTGCTGGGTCACCCCATCCATCTGCACGATGCCCTGGTTGACCTGTTCGATGCCGGCGGCCTGCTCCTGGCTGGCGCTGGCGATTTCCTCGATCAACCCGCCCAGTTCACCCACCGACGCCACCACCCGCTGCAGCGTCTGCCCGGCCTGGTGAGCCAGCTGGCTGCCTTCGGCCACCTGGGTGCTGGAGGCCTCGATCAGCCCCTTGATCTCGCGCGCGGCCTGGGCCGACCGCTGCGCCAGCGCGCGTACTTCGGAGGCGACCACGGCAAACCCGCGCCCCTCCTCCCCGGCCCGCGCCGCTTCCACCGCCGCGTTCAAGGCCAGGATGTTGGTCTGGAAAGCGATCCCGTCGATGACCGTGGTGATGTCGGCGATGCGCAGTGACGACACTTCGATGCCGGCCATGGTCTGCACCACCTGCGTTACCGCGGCGCCGCCCTGCGCGGCTACCTCGGCCGCCTCGGCGGCCAGCCGGTCGGCACGGCGGGCATGGTCCGCATTCTGCTTCACCGCCGCGGTCAGCTCCTCCAGCGAGGCGGCCGACTCTTCCAGGCTCGCTGCCTGCTGTTCGGTGCGGCGCGACAGGTCTTCGTTGCCGGCGGCAATTTCCGCAGACGCCGTGGACACCGACACCGCCGCCTGCTGGATGTCCCCCACGATGGCGGTCAACTGCGCCACGGTCGCATTGGCGTCGTCGCGCATGGTGGCGAACACGCCGTTGAACTGGCCCTCGATGCGCCCGCGCAGGTCACCGTCGGCCAGTGCGCGCAGCAGCCCCGACAGCGCCGCCAGGTTGTGGTCGGCAGTGACCATCAGGGTATTGAGGCCCTGCACCATCACGCGGAAGTCGTACTGGTAGGCATCGGCGTCGCCGCGCACGCTGAAATCGCCGTCGGCCGCCGCCGCGACGAGCCGCTTGATCTCGCCGTTGATCGCCTGCAGACGGCCGCGCACCCCGTTGACCGCCTCGGTGATCCGCGCCTTCTCGCCGGGCAGTGCCTCCATCGCCTCGGACAGGTCGCCGTCGGCATAGGCCCGGACCAGTTCGACCATGCGCATCTTGGTGCTGATGTGGGCATCGACCAGCGCATTGGTGCCCCTCACCATCGTGCCGAACTCGCCCTCGAAGCGGCCGGCGTCGATACGGTGGCTGATCGCACCGTCGGCATGGCACTGGCTCATGTCGTTCTGCGCAGCGATGATCTCGCGCAGCTTGCCCTGCATCTGCGCCAGCGCGCCCATCAACTGCCCCACCTCGTCCTGGCGCTGGACCACGATCTGGCGGTCCAAGCGACCGGCGGCCACGTCGCGCGCCACCTGCCCGGCCTGCGCCAGCGGCACGCTGAGCATGCGCCGCACCACCACCAGCAGTGCCACGATCACTGCCAGCAGGCCGAACCCGGCCACCAGCGCGATGTGCAGCATGAGCCTGTGCAGCACGCTCTGCAGCACCGACACCGGCTCCAGCCCCAGCACCGCCCACTTCCAGGGGCCATACGCCTGGGCCGACACGAAATAGGCCTGCGCCGGGCCGTCGGCCGCGGTACGCAGGTGCAGCGTGGCCTGCTCGGCCTGGCCCGCCAGCAGCGCCTCCAGCGCGGGCAGGTCCGCCGCGTCCACCTGCGTGGCCAACAGCTCGCCTTCGGCCGACGGCGCCGCGATCAGGCTGCCGAAGCGCTCGCCGGGCCGGGTATCCACGGCCAGGAAGTGGCCCTGCTTGCCCAGTTGCGCGGTGCGCAGGCGCGCCTTCAGTGCAGCCAGGCCATCGGAGTAGTTCTGCCCCACGAACGCGATCCCCACCACCTCGCCGGCCGCGTTGGTGATCGGCGTGTAGTGGGTCATGTAGTCCACCCCGAACAGCCGCGCCGGGCCGGTGTAACGCCCGCCCTTCAGCAGCGAGGCGTAGGCCGGGTTGGCATGGTCCAGTGCGGTGCCCAGCGCGCGGGCGCCCTCGGCGTTGCGCAGCGAGGTGGACACGCGCACGAAGTCGTCGCCTTCGCGCACGAACACGGTGGCCACGCCCCCGGTGGCGGCGGCGAAGCGGTCCACCGCCGATTCCTGCAGGTTGATCGCCTGGGTGCCCAGGCGCAGCGTCGGCACCTGGCGTTCGCCAACGGTGACCGGCGCGGCCGCATCCAGGCTGGCCTCGCCGTCGGGCAACAGCGCGCGGAAGGTACCGGCCATGCGTTCGGTGCTGTCGCTGAGGCTGCGGTCATACAGCTCGACCGAATCGCGCATCAATGCGGTGGACGACTGCAGGCCGGCCTGCACGCGCTGTTCGTAGCTGTGGGCAACCTGGCGGTAGATCAGCGCCGCCAGCAGGACGAAGGCAACGGCAGTAATCAGGCCCATCAGCAGCGCGAGGCGCGCGCCGATGGAAGAAGAGAAAACGGTGGCGGCACGGGTCGTCATCGTTGGTACTCGGAAGGGGAAAAGTGTGGGATTTTCGTCACACTTCTTATCGGCACCCTTTTTGGTCCTCTTTACCTTTTCCGGGCTAGTGCTTTCGTACTAGGGCAAAACGCCAAGTCATTGTTTTTGCTTGTATTGGATCGTGACAAGTCTTCACAAACCCCGACCTGCGTTCAGAAACGCAGGAGGCGGCCGAGAGCGGAGCGCCGCGCGCGGTCTGAAGGCCCGTGGTACACGGACCGCCTCGCCTTCTTCCTCCGCCGCGCTGCATTGCGCACGGGCCATCGCCCCCGCCCCTTGGCAGCGGCCCATTCACGGCGCTAGACTAGGTGCATCGCGAGGCAACGCCCACGCGGTCTGTACCATCCTTGGGGCCATAGCTCAGCTGGGAGAGCGCGTCGTTCGCATCGACGAGGTCAGGAGTTCGATCCTCCTTGGCTCCACCACTTATTCAGCCCGACAGGGCATTGGAAAGGCCGGAATACCTGCAAAAACAGGGCTTCCGGCCTTTTTCGTTGGGCCGCCCCCTCCCCTTTCCATCCGGCGCCTTTGCGCGCCAGGCGGATGGGCAGAGCACAGGCGCCATTCGACGGCGGCCGCTACGTTTGCCTCTCCCCACGGTGCAGCCGGCTGGGGGCGCTCACCGGCCCCTCACCGGCAGACTCCAGTTCACCCCCGAGTGAGAGCCGCCGCCCCATCCCGTCCGGTGCCGTCCAGAACCTGCCGATACCGGTGCGCTTGTCGAGAAACATGACGTCGAAGGAGCAGGTCACGCGATCATCCATCGCGCTTTGGCACTCGAAGAAGCGGCGCAGCAGGTCAAGATGGTGCGTATCGAACGCGCGGGTGTCGCTGAAGAACAGCGCCGGTCTCAAGCGGCCGTTGAACGCGTTGCATGCGGTCCGGTCCGGTGATCGCTGTTCCTGCATCGAGAAGCACGTACTGATCGGGTCGACGGTTTCCAACCGGATCCTGTGCTCGCCGATGTACACGCCATGCATCCGGAACCCATCAGAGGCGGGCAATGTAAAGAAGATGTTCCCTACACACTCACCCGGCGGACTACCTGCGCGAATACGCGCCGCCTTTGCCTCACTGGCAATCTGCAGCACATCCACATGCGCATTCTGGCGCTCATGGAGCAGAAACAGGCGCAGGAAAACCACCATCAGCACGACGTCGCCGGAGCCCGCAATAGCCCCGTACTTCCAGGAATAGACTTTCTGATAATTGCGAATAATCACGTGTTCTGTCGCATTTGACCCCCGTGACAGCACGGCGCAATGATCCCCGGCAAGGATCAGATGGTCTTGCACATCGGCCGCAATAATCAGCGTCATGGCAGACAAGACTCCACGCACAGCGCATCGCCAGTAAAGGAACTACGTCATGCCCGGGAACTTCATCATCAAAGCCAGCCAGCATCCTTTTCTGGCCGGCGAACGGCTGCCCGCGCAGCTTGCATCGCTGCCGGACAACCGGGCAGCGCTGTTCGATGAAGCCTTCGTTCTGAAGGACAAGACAACCGGCGAGCCGTTACCCAATATTGCCTATCGCATCCTGCTTGAAGATGGAAACGTTCTGTCTGGCGTTACCGATAGGCTCGGCCTCACGCATGTCGTGAACTCCGCCGCCGCCCAATCGCTATCGCTGCAATTGCAGGAGCGCTGACGTCATGGTCATCACTGCCGCACGCATCCTGTATCGCACTATCGCCAGTTCTTCGACGTCACCGGTCTCCAACAAGGTGCGCAAGGAGGTGCGGATCGACAGGCCGCGCGACGTCCTCCATCTGGATCCTGTTGCGCTGGCCCCGCAGATCCTGGATGAAGATGAGCGCCCCGTAGAGGGCTCGACCGAGCCCCATGCCATCCCGTACAAACACCCGATGGTCAAGGTGGCCCCGCATACCAACCGCATTGCCCATCGCGAGCTGAAGCTCCGTGTCTGGAGCGAGGGCCACCCGGACAACCACCATCAGGGCAAGACAGTGACATGGTCCATGGCGCCGCTATTCGTGCCGCCGAGCGAGGAAGGTCAACCCGCCCTTGATCCGGTGTTCCGGGGCAGTTGGGCGCATGCCGTTGCCGAACAGCGTGACCGCTTTACTGCGCCGGATGAACTGAGCGCGGTGGGATTCACCCGGCTCAGTCAGGAATACGCCACGACTACGGTGGATGAGACCGGGCATACGGCAATCCGCGTCAACCTGGCACCGGTCGCATTCAATGCCGCTCGCATCAGTGTGCAACTTGAAGGGTCGGCAGCTGCGGTGGATGTGATTGATCTGGAAGTTCCGGGGATTATTGTGATTGACCCAGGGCATGGGGGTACAGCAAATGAAGACGGATCTTCAGCCAACAATGCAACATCACACACGAGCGGCGTTCTTGAGAAGCAGCTGACACTGGAGTTCGGATTACGCACAGCTCGTGCACTTCGCACACTACGCACCAATGAAAACAGGAATCTGCGAATTCATCTCACGAGGCCTGACGATGAAAACAAAACCGGAACAGACCGCGCGAATGCAGGCCGCGATAACGGCGCCGACATACTACTCAGCATCCACTTCAACGGAGCCAATGGGATCGCCAGAGGCACGGAGACATTGGTCCGGCCGCGCAGAGACAATGTCAACTTCGCCGAAGACACGGCACTCGCGGAAAGAGTCAACGATGCGACTTACGGCGCCATCCTCGCCCATGATACTGGCGCCAGAAATCGCGGTGTAAAGTCGGAAAGGCAGCTTGTGGTCTTGAGTGACCCTCAACTTGGAAACACTGCTTTGTACCATCCGCTTCGCGCTGCGCTGCTGGAGGTCGAGTTCATCGACCACGAGGATGTAGACAAGCTCCTGAGCATCACCGATGGATACGAGCAGGTCCGACAGGATATATGCGACGCCATCGCAGCTGCATTACTCGAAGATCTGAGGCGCAACCAATGAAGGAAATCTGACGCATGCATCTCCGATTGCCGTCCCCACTCCGTCAGGCACTGCGGTACCCCAGCCTGGTCTGTGCAGTTCTTATAGCCTGCACCTTGCCGTCGCTTGCGGTAGCAGCCGCCGTAGAAGAGTCGACCGACATGGCACTTTCTTCCGAAGCGCGCTCGAAGCAGCTTGCTGTCCCCTACACACTGCAGCCTGAAAAGCTCCGTGAGACCTCGCGACCCGTCCAGAAGTCGAAACTGTTCAGACTCCTCGCGATCGGATCTGCACAAGCACGAATCGTCAACATGGAGGGTGAGGTAGTCAGGTCATCAGCGCCCAGAGCGAGCATCCAGACCTTGGAGATCAGTCCTGACGAACGCTGGTTTCTTGTAAAGGTGGGTAACGCCGGATATTCGATTGTTTCCGCAAGATCCCTGATGGATATGGCGAAGCCTCCGATGCATCCGGAGGGCCCAGAGGACGCCACCAACTTCAGCTGGAAGATTTTCGACAACAACCATCTCATCGGGCAGGCCGACCTCCCTTCGCTGGACACCGAAGGCCTGACGGCAGCCGAGGTAGAGTCGCTTCCTCCCCGGGACACACTGATTTACCTGTACACCATCTCCAGCAACACCATGACCCCCATCCAAGTCGACCACACACTCTCTCGTCCATTCCATATCACAGGCGTCACCGACGGCCAGGTCGAGCTGCTGCACTACGTCACTTCGGAGATATTTGGCGCGAGGATTGTCCCGGTTCCCGCCCAGTGACCTCAGCAGCCGCTGGGTCACTGAGCGTTGCAGCCCGTCTGCAAACCCGTCAATCGTCTCCCTGGTCCTTGCGCTCCGGGCGCCGGGTTTCCGCGTCATGGATGGCCTGGTCGGTCTGGCCCGGGCGCTGTTTGGCCACTTCGTCCTGCTTGCGGTCCTGCTGGGCTTCCTTGGTGCCTTCCTGCTGGCCCTGCTGCTTGTCGTTGCTGGTCATGCTGGGTACTCGCTGTGGCCGTGTCACGGGATAGCTGCCAGCCTAGCCAGCGCGGGGTGATGCGCCGGTCACGGACCCGTGTGGGCCATGGCAACGCCGCCGCGCTCTAACGCACCTGCCCGCGCACCGCTCCGCTCAGTCCAGCTTGACCACCAGCTTGCCGAAGTTGCGCCCCTTGAGCAGGCCGAAGAACGCCTCCGGTGCCTGCGCCAGGCCCTCGACGATGTCTTCGCGGTACTGCACCTTGCCCTCCTGCAGCCAGCGCGCCATGTCGACCAGGAACCGGGGGAACAGCGCGTTGAAGTCGGACTGGATGAAGCCGCGCACGGTGAGCCGCTGGCGCAGCACCTGGCTCATGAAGCCCGGCAGCCGGTCCGGTCCCGGCAGTACCGCGCCACGTGCGTTGTAGGTGGCGATCGTGCCGCACACCGGAATGCGCGCGAAGTCGTTGAGCAGCGGCACCACGGCCTCGAAGACGTGGCCGCCCACATTCTCGAAGTACACATCGATGCCGTTGGGAACCGCCGCTTGCAGGCGGGCAGCAAAGTCGTCGGCACGATGGTCCAGGGCCACGTCGAATCCCAGCGTTTCCAGGTAGCGGCGCTTCTGCTCGCCGCCGGCAATGCCCACCGTGCGCGCGCCCTGCAGCTTGGCGATCTGCCCCACCGTGGCCCCGACCGGGCCGCTGGCGGCCGCTACCACCAGCGTCTCGCCGGGCTGCAGCCGGCCGATCTCCTGCAGGCCGGCATAGGCGGTGAAGCCAGGCATGCCATACACGCCCAGCGCGGTGCTGACCGGCAAGCCGGTATCGTCCAGCGCGCGGGTGATGCTGTCACCGTCCACCACCGCGTGGGTCTGCCAGTTGCCCGTGGCCACGACCTGCGCGCCGACGGCAATGCCGGGATGGTTGGAGGCAATCACCTCGGACACCGTGCGCCCCTCCATTACCGCATCCACAGCCACCGGCGCGGCATACGAGGGGCCCTCTTCCATGCGACCGCGCATATACGGATCCAGCGACAGCCAACGGTTGCGCAGCAGCACCTGGCCCGGACCCGGCGTCGGCACGGCGGCCTGCTCCAGGCGGAAGTTGGCGGCTACCGGCTCGCCCTGCGGGCGCGAGGCGAGGACCACGCGGGTGTTGGTCAGATCGTTCATCGATGGCAACTCCATGAAGGTGTGGGCCCACGGTAGTCGCTGGCGATGCGCCTGGGGTGGGGGTAAAACAGCGTTCCATCCGTGTGCTGGCCACGTAGCACGGCCAGCCCCTGCCCCGCCTGCATCGGCAGTACCGATACGACAACAGCATTCCATTGGCCGCCGCGTGTCGCGCTCGCCATGGCCACCCCGATGCCGCGTGGCGCATCATGGCGTGATGACCGCCCTTGCCCGCCACCTTCGCGCCAACGCCGCGCGCTATCTGCTGCTGTTGATGTCGGCCACCACCGCGCTTGGCCTGGTGCTGTGGGCAGTGCTGGCCACCGAACCGGGCTGCCTGGCCGCGCAGGGCCATTGGTCGGGCCGCGGCCTGTGCCATACGCGGCTGTGCCTGCTGCAAGGCGACTGCGGGGAGATGGCCACGCCGGTGATCGGTTGCGCACACGTCCGGCCCGGCGACTCCCGCGGCAAGGTGTATTTCCACCTGGGCAACCCACTGCCCGGCGCACCGGCACTGGCGCACTGGCAGGCGTTCAAGGAAGGCGACGGCATCATCGAAGCGCGCTTCGAGGGTGATCGGCTGGTCAGCCTGGCATGTCCGCTGGCGAAGTAGCCGACGCGCGAACCTGACACCGGGCTCAGCCGGCCACCCGTACCGCCTCACGCAGCTCGAACGGTGCGTCGCACTGTGTACAGCATGAGGTGCCGAACAGCAGCCCCAGCGTGGCGATGAGCCCGTCGCGGTGCGCGCGTGCCATCTCCAGCAGCCAGCGCTCCGACTCGGCGGCCGGATCACCGGCCCCCGCTTCGATCACCGCCGTGCGCACCGCCCCGCCCCCGATCCACTCCTCGTGCGTGACGAAGGCCTGCGGCGGGTCGATGACGAGGTATAGATCGGCCTGGCATGCCGGGCACACGCCCGACAGTTCGCCTTCCAGCACCCCGGCCAGCGCGCGCGACCAGACCCGTTCACCACCGAAGGCCAGGCGGGCCTGCAGCAGGTGCAGGAACGACGCCTCGGGCAGGTCATCCTGGGCAATCTCGCGCAGGGTCTGCGCGGTGCAGTCCTGCAGCAGCGGCAAAAGTTGCGGATGGCCCGGCACCTGCACCGGCACGCTGTCGGCATGGCTGACGATGGCACCGGCCAGCACCAACGGCTCGATCCGCTGCGCCGGCACCGCCTTCAGCGCGGCACGCAACAGATAGGGAAGCGCCTGCAGGCTGGCCGAATACACCGTGGATTGGTGGCACAGGTGTGACCACAGCACATCCCAGTCCGCCTCGCCGGTGCCCGCATCCAGTTCCTCAAGCATCGCGCCCACGGTAGCGGCGCTGCCGTAGGCATCATCGAGTGCGTTCCAATCGGGCATTGCCGTGCTCCAGCGTGTGCAGGTGTAGCCCGACAGTGTGCGACGGTCAGCGTGTTCGCCGCCACTGCAACGGGCTGATCCCCATTTCCACCCGGAACATGTAGTTGAACGCCGACGCCGATGCATAGCCCAGCTCGTGCGCGATCAGGGTGGGCGAACGCCCCTGCGCCAGCCATTCGATCGCACGCAGCAGGCGCAGCCGCGTACGCCACGCGCGCAGGGTCATGCCGGTCTCACGCTCGAAGTGCCGCGCCAGCGTGCGTGTCGATGCGCCCAGCCGGGTGGCCCAGTACGCCATGTCGCGCTCGTCGCCGGGGTGGTCGTGCAGGGTCTGGCACCAGCGCTGCAGCCGTGCATCCTGCGGCCACGGCAGGTGCAGCGTGTGGCGCGGTTGGCGGCGCAGTTGGGTGCTGATCAGGCGGCACAGCGTGAGGTAGTAGTCCGGGTCGTGGTCGGCCGTGGTGCGGTCCAGCTCCACGATCAGTTCGCGCAGCAATGCGGACACCTCCAGCACCACGCACTGGTCGGGCATGCCCAGCGCCGCGTCGTCGGCCACGTAGAGGTTGCGGAAGGCCGCCGCGCCCAGTGCGCCGGTGTGGTGCAGCGTGCCGGTGGGCACCCACAGCGCCTGCTGCGGGGTGATCACATGCCGCGCGTTCGCGGCACTGACCTGCAGCACGCCGTCGGTGGCGAACACCAGTTGGTTCCAGGGATGGGCGTGCGGCGGGAAGCGCTCGCCGGCGGCCAGCTGCTGGCTGCGCGCCACCACCGGCCACGGCAGCCGCTGTAGCGCCGGCACCGGCACTTCGCGCCAGGGCGCCACCCGCGTGGGCGGCCGGGATTGTCGCTTGGTCGACATCATGGGTCATTCTATCGAAAGACAGTCAGCCGCCGTGTGCCGAGGATGGGCCAATCCCCTTCTGCCTGCCGCCATGACTGTCCTCGTCCCTGCTGCGCCCGCACGTCGTCCCTGGCAGGTCATCGGTGCCGGCGTCTGCGCGCTGGTGCTTACCGTGGGCCTGGCCCGCTTCGCCTATACCCCGCTGCTGCCGCTGATGCGGGTGGACGCCGGCTTGAGCGCCGCCCAGGGTGGCTGGCTGGCCACCTTCAACTACCTGGGCTACCTGCTGGGCACGCTGCTGGTGGCGCGGGTGGGCGACATGCGGCAGAAGTTCCACTTCTACCGGGTGGGCCTGGTGCTGGCGGTGCTGGCCACGGGGCTGATGGGGCTCACCACCACGCCGTGGCTGTGGGGTGTGCTGCGTTTCGTCGCGGGTCTGTCCAGCACGGCCGGGTTGCTGCTGGCCTCGGGACTGGTGCTGAACTGGTTGCTGGCACAGGGTCTGCGCCCGCGGCTGGGCCTGCATTTTGCCGGGCTGGGACTGGGCATCGTGGTATCCGGGCTGGCCACCGCCGCGCTGGCCGGGCAGGCCAGTTCCAGTGGCCAATGGATGTGGCTGGCTGCCCTGGGGCTGCTGGTCCTGGTGCCGGCCTGGGCGTGGATGCCTGCGCCGGGGACCGCACCGGCCCAGGCCACGGGCGCGGTGCCTGCCCCGCCCGGACGGCGCTGGCGCCATCTGCTGGTTGCCGCCTACTTCTGCGCCGGCGTCGGCTTCGTGGTCAGCGCCACCTTCATCGTGGCCATCCTGGAACAGACCCCTGCGTTTGGCGGCCATGGCAGCGCGGTATGGGTGCTGGTCGGGCTCGCCGCGGTGCCCTCCACCTTCGCCTGGGACCGGCTGGCGGCGCGGATGGGGCTGATCCGCGCGCTGATGCTGGCCTTCGCGCTGCAGGCCGTCTCGTTCGTGCTGCCGCTGCTGGATGATGGGCTGCTGGCCGGGCTGGGCAGCGCCGTGCTGTTCGGCCTTACGTTCGCCGGCATCGTCAGCCTCACCCTCACCGTGGTCGGCCGCCATTACCCACGTAACCCCGCCAAGGCGATGGCCAACCTGACCCTGAGCTACGGCGTGGCGCAGATCCTGGCCCCGGCACTGGCCGGCACCCTCGCCCGCGACAGTGGCTCCTACCAGGCATCGCTGCTGCTGGCCGCGGTGATCATGGTCATCGGCATCGTGCTGCTGTGGTGCATGCCCGACGACACGCACTGACTGCGCGCAGCGCGCGAGGTGCGGACTGAACCGATGTTCATGCGCACGGCGGCCGCGCATGGGCACGCCAGATCAAGCACTTGCAGGCCTTCGCGCGAGGCCTGGCAACAAATGTGAAATTTTTTTCGCGAAACGCTTGCCGAACCCTGCATACCTCCGTATTATTCGCGTCCTCGCCAGCGGCAACGCAGCGATGAAGTGGCCGAGTAGCTCAGTTGGTAGAGCAGGGGATTGAAAATCCCCGTGTCGGCGGTTCGATTCCGTCCTCGGCCACCATAATTCAAGAAGAGCTCGCAGAAATGCGGGCTCTTTTTCTTTGTGCGGTTGTACGGAATCTGCACGGATCCCTTTCCTGCGAGGACGCAGATGCACGCGCGCGACTGGATGATCGAACTGAGGGCGCACCTGCACGATGCCGGCTGGACCGTAAGCAACACGGCCGAGCTGTTCGAGATCGTCCGCAAGGAAATCGAGTGGGACCTGGTGCAGGAGTGGTCGGCGAAAACGGACACGCTGGTGTTCTGGCTGCCGTCGCACCCGGGCGACGTGAACACCATGGCAGACCTCCACTACGTCACCCGCGCGAGCGACGGCGCGCGCCTGGACTTCAGATCGGATGACGTGCGCTGGCAGGCAACCATGAAAGCTTTCGTCCGCAGCCGTTAGATCGAACTGCGCGGGACTCAAACGCAACGTGTCAGAAGCGATGTCCGCACTGCGCGTATCGCCGCCAGCCCAATGGGGCCGATACGTCCTCCTGGCCGTCGCGTCTATCAAGGTGCCGTTCGGGCGCACCCGCAAATGACAGAAACTTCACACCTTGCCCCTGCCCTGCCCCTAAGCTCGGTCGACCGTTCCGGAGTGCCGTCGATGCGCCTGCTCAGCCCGTGGCTTGCCCTGCTTCTCCTGTCTGCAGCCACGTCGCTGTGGGCGGCCGAACCCGTGCGCTCGGTGCCCGCCCTGGACATGGGCCGTTACGCCGGCCAGTGGCATGAGATCGCACACCTGCCGGTGTCGTTCCAGAAGAAGTGCGTGGGCGACATCACGGCCACCTACGCGCTGCGCGGTGACGGTCGCATCAGCGTGCACAACGCCTGCCGCACCGCCGATGGCGAGCGCATCGCGGCCGAAGGCGTGGCACGCCCGGTGGAGGGTGCACCGGGCCAGCTGCAGGTGCGCTTCGTGCCCGACTGGCTGGCCTGGGTGCCGCTGGTGTGGGCCGACTACTGGGTGATCGCGCTGGACCCGGACTACCAGTGGGCACTGGTGGGCGACCCGGCCCGCAAATACCTGTGGATCCTGTCGCGCTCGCCGCGCATGGACGCCACGCAGTTCGACAGCATCAAGGCCAAGGCCGAAGCCATGGGCTACGACCTGGCCGCGTTGAAAGTGATGGCGCCGCTGGATTGAGCGGCGCCGATCCTGACTAATCCTTCGCGCGCACGCGGTAGTCAAGCGGGGGTGCGGTGCGCTCCAGCAGCGGCACATAACGGAACTGCGCGCCCCGCCGCTGTGCGAATTCGTTCTTCGCCGCCGTCACCGTCTGTGGCGACTGCAACAACGCCACCGTGGTGAGCGCCAACACCTTCGCCGCAGTGAGCGCTCCCTTGGCGCCGATCGGTGCCCCCGATGCCGCCACCGCCTGCCAGCTGTGTGCCGGGGTGCCGGGCACCCAGGTAGCAGTACTGAGGCCCACGGTGGGTACGTTCCAGCTCACGTCGCCCACATCGGTGGAGGCGCCACCGGCCTGATCGTCGCGGTACGGCTCCAGCGTGGCCGCGGTGGCCAGGGCAGGTCGTTGCTGCAGGGTCTGCTGCAGCTGGGTGGCGAACGCGGTGTCGGCCGCGTCATACACCACGCCGCCCACCTGCTGCAGCGAGGCCTGCATGACGCGGCCCAACGCATCGTTGGGCAGCAGCGAATACACCCCGCCGGTGGGTTCGAACACCACCTCGGTGCCGGTGCCCATCGCCGCACCGCGCGCGGCCAGCTGCAGCCGCTCGATCACATCGCGCACCACCGCCGGGTCGACGTGGCGGACGTAGTAATACGCTTCGGCGGCATCGGGCACCACGTTCGGCGCAGCGCCGCCGTTGCTGATCACGTAATGGATGCGGGTGCCGTCGGGCACGTGCTCGCGCATCATGTTGGCCATGTGGTTGAGCGCTTCCACGCCATCCAGCGCCGAGCGCCCGCGATCCGGTGCGAGCGCGGCGTGCGCGGCGATGCCCTTGAAGCGGAACTTGCCACTGATGTTGGCCAGGCTGGTGCCCTGAGCGGCGGAGTTGGCCGCAGCCGGGTGCCAATGCAGCGCCACGTCCACGTCATTGAACAGGCCGGCGCGGGTCATGTAGACCTTGCCGCTGCCGCCCTCCTCGGCCGGCGTGCCATACACGCGCACCTCGCCGTCGTGGCCACTGGCCGCGAGCCACTGCGCCACGGCCTGCGCGGCGCCTACCACCGCGGCCCCGAACAGGTTGTGGCCACAGGCCTGTCCCGCGTCCTGGCCCGGAATGGGGCGGCGCGTGGGCAGCGCGGCCTGCGACATGCCGGGCAACGCATCCCTCTCGGCCAGCAGGGCGATCACCGGTCCGTTGCCGCGCTTGCCGTAGCGGGCCACGAACGCGGTGGGCATGCCGGCCACGCCGGCCTCGATGCGGAAACCGGCGGCGCGCAACTCGTCCTGCAGCAGTGCCGATGACCGGGTTTCCAGGTAGCCCAGTTCCGGCTGTGCCCACAGCTGCTGGCCCACCTCGGCCTGTCGCGTGGCGTAGGCATCCACCGCCGCCAGCACGTCATGGGAGGCATCGGCGGCGAGTGCAGGCCCGCCCACGATGCAGGCCAACATCGCCAGCGCACCCCGTGCGTGACGCCACACCACGTCAGTAGAACCGGACATTGTCGATCTCGAACCAGATCTTCGTGCCGGCAGCGCCGGTGCCGGTGAACACCAGCTGCTGCACGTCATCGCCTTGCCAGGCGGGCAACGGCCCCTTGGCGCGGTACGGCGGCTGCCCCTGCAACGCGTGGAAGGGAATGTCCACGGTCTGCCACGTGCCCGTGGTCGCTACCGGCGCGGCCCAGCGGCGGCCCTGCAGACCGCGTGCTTCCAGGCGCACGCTGGCGTCGCCGCGCACATCCACGCGCACGCCTTTCCAGCCGCGCACGTCGGCCGGTGCCACCGAACCGCGCGTCAGCGGCAGGATCACGCCTGCGTAGGCGTCGTCCTTGCTCGACAGCCGGGCCTGCATCGACAGCGCCTTGCCACCGCCATCGCGATCGATCACGTCGGTGACCTGCACGGTACGGTCGTTGCCACCGTCGGCATCGTCATTGCGCAGCGTGTCCAGCGCGGTGCGCTGGTCGGCGCGCTCGAAATCATCCACCAGCGCGTCGATGCGCAGCGGTGGCAGCGATGTGGCGCGGTTGCCTGCCGGCAGCTGCACGCCCTTGCCCACCACCTGCCGACCGGCCACGTAGACCTGCCGGGTGTTGCGGATGTCGCCAATGCGTTCCCACGGCTTGCCCGTGACCAGCAGCAGGTCGGCGCGCTTGCCCACCTCGATGCTGCCGCGATCCTCCAGGGCCAGTGCTTCGGCACTGGCGCGGGTGCCGGCCACCAGGGCCTCGGTCGGGGTCAGCCCGGCCTGCACGAACAGCTCCAGCTCGCGCAGCGTGGACGTGCCGTGCGGGGTGCCGGTCATGCCGGCATCGGTGCCAAGCACGATCGGAATGCCGGCATCGTGCAGGGTTTTGACGTTGCGCAGGGCATTGGCGAAGTTCGCCTCGCGCTGGCGGTAGGCCTCGGTGCCGGCGCGGGCCTTGCCGCTGCCATCCACGCGCTCGGGCAGGTACACCGCCAGCGACGGCGAATAGCGGGTGCCGTGCTGCTTCATCAGCGCAATCAGCTCGGCGTCGGCCGGGCCGTCCTGCACGCTGTGCGCCAGCGCATCCACCCCGGCACGCGCGGCGGTCTTGCCGCGTTTGACCATCACCGTGTGGGTGAACACGCGCAGATGCTGGCGGTGCGCCTCTTCCACGAGAGCCGTCAGGGTTTCCTCGTCCATGCTGCTGTTGTCGGCCGCGTTGGAGTAGCGCCAGCCGTCGGTGAACGCCTTGATGAAGTCCGGCCTGTAGGCCGCCACCTGCTTCACCGCCGCGGTGGCCGCCTCGGGCGAGTTGACCCAGCGGGTGGTGTTCTCATCGCCCCAGTCGGCGCCGTGGCCCAGCGGCGTGCTCATGCGCGCGGCGAACTTCACATCCGGCGCGGCGATGCGCTGCAGCCAGGCGCGGCGCGGCGCATAGGCCTCCGGCGGCTGGTGGAAATCGCTCACGGTGGTGACGCCAGCGTCGAGATAGCGGGTGGCGATCTGCGGCAGCGTCGACGGCTCGGCGTTGGGGGTCCAGTGGGTGTGCAGGTCGAACAGGCCCGGCAGCAGTGCCTGGCCCTTGGCATCCACCTGGCGGGTATGCGCCGGCGCCTTGAGGGCGGTGCCGATGGCGGCGATGCGCCCGTCCTGCACCAGGACACTGGCCGCATAGGGCGCACGCCCGGTGGCGTCGAAGACCATGGCGTTGCGGATCAGCACGTCGTTGTCGGCGGCACTGGCAACCACGCAGGCCTGGCCACTGGCCAGCAGCAGGGCGGTCAGCAGCGCCAACGGGCGCGCACGCGAAACAGTGGCAGTCATTCGGGCATCCCGGTTCATTGCAGTGAGCGCGGCGCGCTGTGGAAGGCGTTGTGCGGCGTGCGCAGCCAGACGTCGTTGCCCTGCTGGTCCACCTCCAGGCCGAGGCTGAGCGCGACGCTGCGCGCAAAGCCCAGCGGGTCATTGGCCGAGTACAGCCCGACGATGCGACGGCTGCCCACCAGCGGGTCGTCGATCATGATGCGCACATCGCTGTAGCGCTGGAACTGCGCGGCGGCCACCGACAGCGTGTCGCCATTGAATGACAGCATGCCCTCGCGCCATGCCAGCTGCTGGTCAAGGTCATCATGGGCAACGCTCTCGATGCGGATGCCATGGGTGCGGTTGGCCAGCGCGCGGTAGTTGGCCTGCAACCGGGTCGGGGCAACCGCGCCGGTGGCCGTGGCCACATCCACGATGCCCTCGCGCACCAGCACTTCCACCCCGTGCGTGCGTTGTTCGTTGAGGCTCACCGAAAAACTGGTGCCTACCGCGGTCACCGCGGTATCGCGCGCGGTCACCACGAACGGGCGGGCCCGGTTCTTGGCCACGTCGAACAAGGCTTCGCCGCGTAGCAGCGTGATCTCGCGACGCGCGTCGGTGTAGTGCACGCGCACCGCCGCGCCCGAATCCAGGGTGACCGCCGAGCCGTCGGCCAGCGGCACCCGCAGGATCTCGCCCTTGCGGGTGAGGTGGTAGTCGCCGGCATCGCTGTGTTCGTGCACGCCCAGCGCCAGCAGGCACAGCGTGGCTGCCAGTCCCATGGCCCATTGCAGCCGCGGCCGTGGGCCGTGCACGCGGGTGTGTGGCACGCGGTCGGCGCTGCCCAGCGCGCGCGCCCGACCGGTGCGCGCGTACACCGCGTGGGCACGCGCGTAAGCGCCGAAATGGCGGCGGTCGGCCGCCAGCCAGCGGTCACGCTCGGCCACCTCGTCCGGCGCCAGCGCGCCGCGATCCTCGCGCGCCACCCACTGGGCGGCCTGGTCGTCGATCGGGTTGGTATCAGCGGTGCCGTGCATGAACTGCCTCCGTGCTGTCCGGTTTCCCTGTGGACCCTGCATCACCCGCATCCTGTTTCATCGATTCCATCAACAACCGAATACCCTTGCACACGTGCTTTTCCACCGTGTTTTCGCTGATCTGCATGCGCTCGGCGATCTCGCGCTGCGAGAACCCCTCGACCCGTCGCAGGATGAACGCCTGGCGGCATTTGTCCGGCAACTGCGCGATCAGCGCGGTGACTTTGTTGAGTTCCTGGCGCGAAGACGCCAGCCGTTCCGGTGAGGCGTCCTCACCGGTGATCGGCAGCCGGTCGAACTCGGCCACCATTTCAATCGATACCACCTGGGCGCGCCGCAACTGCTGCAGCACCACCGATTGCGCCACCTGGTAGACGTAGGCCCGCGGTTGCCGCACGTGCGATACGTCGGCCATCGCCGCCAGGATCGCGTAGGTTTCCTGCACCACATCGTCCACGTCCTGCGCCTGCGCCATGCGCCGCCGCAGCCAGTCGCGCAGGCCCCGCTCGCACGGCAGGACATGCTCGGCCAACCACAACGCACGCTCTGCTGCCACTGTTGCGCCCATTTGAACTCCTGCTGCGCTGCCCGGCAGTGACCGGGCAGCGATGTAAGGAACCACCTGCGGATCAGAACGCCTTGGTCACGCTGGCATACCAGTAGCGCGGGTACGCCTGGTAAACCGCCGAGGAGTAACCATAGCTGTCATCGGAGACCGGTGGCCGCTTGTCGGCGATATTGTTGGCCCCCAGCTTGACCGACACCCCGTTGAACAGGCCCTCGCGGTTGAAGTCGTACTTGACGTAGGCGTTGGCCAGCGTCTGCGACTTCACCGTCCACGGCGTGCCATCGGCCAGGGTCAGGCTGGTTTCGTGGTAGCTGCTGGCATAGCGTGCGCTCGCCCCGATGCTGAGGTTCTGGTACCGCCAGGTGAGCGTGCCACTCCATTTCCACTGCGGGTTGCCGCCGTCGCCGATCAGGTCGCCGCCGCCGGTGATGGCGATCGACGGATCGACCAGGCCGGTCGCCTTGGCATCTTCCAGCGCCTGAAGCGCCGGCGAGCGGTCGCGGTAGAACTCGATCAGGCGGGTGCCGTTGATGCCTACGTCGAACCGGCCGATGCGGGTGTCCGGCGAGCTCCAGGCCACGCTGTAGTCCACCCCGCGCACGGTCTGCGGCTGCATGTTGACGTACTGGTCGGTGACATACAGCACCTTGCCGGCGGCATCCAGGCCGGTACCGGCGAAGCGCGCGATGTCATCGGCGGTGGGCGCGGCGCGGACCACGTTCGGATTGCTGCTGCCCTGCTGGCGCAGCAGGTAGTCCAGGATCAGCCCGTTGCCTTCGCCGAACAGGCCGATGATGCCTTCCTGTTCGTACTTGTAGTAATCCACCGCGAAGGTGAAACGACCGAAGTCCTCGGGGATGAACTGCGGCTGGAACACGATGCCGGCGCTGGTGTTGGTCGAGGTTTCCGGCTTGAGGTCCGGGTTGCCCGAGCGCCGCGCGGTGGTGGAGGACCGGTAGGTGCTGCCACAGGCATTGATCGAGGCCAGCGCGCCTGAGCGCACGTCGGCTTCGCACTGGATGTAGTCGGTGCGGGTATTGGACCGGCTGACCACGGTGGCGTTGACCTGCTCCAGGTTCGGCGCACGGAAGCCCTTGGCCCAGGATGCGCGCACGGTAAGCCCGTCGATCACGGTCCAGCCCAGGGCCAGCTTGGGCTTGGTGACGCTGCCGAAATCGCTGTAGTGCTCGGCGCGCCCGGCCACCTGCAGGTCCAGCGCGCGTACCAGCGGAATGGACATCTCACGCGAGACCAGCGGCACCGAGAACTCGGCGAACAGCCCGGCCACGGTGCGCGACCCTTCGGTGTCCGGGGTCGGGCTCACCCCGTACATGTCGCTGGGGTAGCTGATGCCGGTGATGCTGTCGGTATAGGTGATGCTGCCGTCCACGCGCGCATCGCGGTCGTCGCGCTGGGTTTCGCGGCGCACTTCCAGGCCGGTGGCCATGCCCACGTCACCGGCCCAGGTGCGGAACAGGTCCGGGCGCGAGGCCTTCAGGTCCCACAGGTACAGCTCGGTCTCGCTGCTGCGGGTGGCCTTGTAGAAGAACCGGTCGAGCTTGGCGTAGTCGTTGCAGCCGCCGCAGAACGGGTTGTAGGCGGCCGAGGTGGCATCGGTCAGCGCCTGCTGGAACAGGGTCATGCTGACCGCGTCCTGGGTGTCGACAACCTTGGCCCTGGAATACAGCGCCGCGGTTTCCCAGTCGAACCCGAAATGGAAGCCGCGCAGGCCACCCAGCGCACGCACCTGGGTGTTCTTGACGTCGATCTGGGTGGGCCGCTCGAAGCGGTAGCTGCTGATGCTGACCGGAATGCCGCCGGCGGCCACGTTGAGGTTGGCCAGCCGGTTGGGGTTGGCGCTGCCGTCGGGCAGCGTGCTGGCGCCGAACGGGTTCCAGTAATTGCTGGCGGCCACGGTCATCGGCAGCGCGGCAATGGTGTTCACGCCGGACTGCAGGCTGCGTGCCTTGGACTGGTACCAGCCGGCCTCGCCGAAGGCGGTGATGCCGTTCTCGAAGTCATGCTTGCCGGTCAGGAACAGGTTGACGCGGTGCACGTCGGGGGTGATGGACAGCGGGAACTGGGCCTGCTGGTTGTCCAGCAGGTTGCGGTCGGCACCGGCGGTGGCCTTGCTGCCGGACTGCACGCACACGCCCTCGGCCATGGTGGCGTTGCAGCCCTCGTTGGTGAGCGGTTGCACGTGGAATGCGCCCGCGGCGGTGGTGAGGAAGGTACTGCCCTGGCGCACGCGCGGGCCGATCGCGGTGAAGTTGCCCCACGGGCTGTTGCTGTTGCGGTTGTCGGTGCCGCTCAGCCCGTCGAACGCGGTGCCGACGAAGTCGGGGGCGCGGTCGGCGCTGCGCGTCCAGTCCTGGTCGAGCGAGTTCAGGCCGGTGGTGGCGTAGTAGTTGAAGGCCAGGGTGACGTTGCTGCGCAGGTCCTGCGAGTTCTTGCCGACCAGGCCGTTGATGCCGATGTCACGCAGGTTGGTGCCTTCGCCGATGCCGCGCTGGACGCTGATGGTGCCGCCGTCCACATCGTCGCGCAGGACGTTGTTGACCACGCCGGCGACGGCATCGGTGCCGTAGATGGCGGCCGCGCCGTCAAGCAGCACTTCGACCCGACGCAGGTTGGCCACCGGGACGGTGTTGGCGTTGTAGGTCAGCACGGGGACGAGGTTGCCGTCGGCCTGGCTGGTGGGATGCACGACGGTGCGGCGGCCGTTGATGAGCAGCAGGGTGTTGCCGACGCCGAGCCCGCGCAGGTTGACCGAGGCGATGTCGCCGCGCGCATAGTTGGAGCTGTTGCCGCCGTTGGTGCCGCTGAAGGAGACATCGCCCATCTGCGGGATGGAGCGGTAGAGCTCGTCGCCGGAGACCGCGCCGGTGGCTTCGATCTGTTCGGCCTGCAGGGTGGCCACGGGCAGCAGGGCGGCGCTTTTGGCACCCTTGATCTGGGTGCCGACGACGGTGACGGAGTCGAGCGTGACCGGGGCGCTGCGCGCGGCATCCTGCGGCGCTGGCTCGGGGGCGACGGTGGTGGCCGAGGACTGCGCGGCGAGCAGTGCGCTGCCGCCCAGCGAGGCGAGCAGCGGGCGATCGGCGCGCAGTGTAATGGTACGGCCATCATCGGAGGCGACACTGAGCCCGGTCCCGGCGAGCAGTTGCGCCAGGGCCTGGCGGGCGTCCATCTGGCCTTTGAGGGCGGATACGGCGATGCCGCCGTCGCCAGCGGCGGGGCTGATGATCTGGATGCCGGCCTGGCGCGCAAACTCGGGCAGTGCTTCTTCGATACGCCCCCCGGCAATATCGAAACTGGCCTGCTGGGCCAGGGCGGGCGTGACCATGCCCAGCACCGACACCATCAGGCCTCCGCGGATGGCGCGGGCCAACGGCTGCAACTTGTACGAACGCATGGATACTTCCCCGTGAAAGTGAACATGAGCGGCGATGTTTCGTACCCCCCTGAACAATCCAGATGCACCGGCGTGCGTGTTCCGCCACTGGGTTTCGGTGTTCGCCGCGCTTTTGTTCCGTTCTGACTTTACGGGGTTGGGGTGGGTTTGGTTTTTTATTCGAAGCTTTTAAAGCTCTTGAGAGCCGGAGCCGAAGCCAGAGCCAGAGCCTTGGTGTGCGTGTTGCGCTGGGCTGGGCCGGGGCGTGTGGGTGTGCGGGACACGCTGCAAGTACGTCCATGTAAGCTCCGCCACCGCATCCATGCGGTGGAGGGTCCCGCACACCCACACG
>NZ_JBEPSF010000015.1:0-141840 GCF_040548725.1 Stenotrophomonas sp. 2619
AAGGAGGAGGCCGCGACGCGGCCGGGGGACATTTGCGCCAGGGGCCTACCGGCTGCTGCGGGGCCCTCACGCTCGCGACCGGCCCGATCGGAGACCCAAACCGCGCCTGCACACCCGGCCACCCGCGTAGCGTCGTGCTGACTCTGCGACGGCCCTCGCAGCAAGACGCTCCCCTTGGATGGAAGAAGAGCGCTCTTTTTAGGGCGTAGGGCCCCATCGTGCCGACCGGGGGTTAGTCCGTGATCGGCCCGGCCACTTCCTGCCCGGCCTGCCAGACCGCGCCGATGCGCTGGGTGTTGGCGATGTCGGTGAGCGGGTCCGCGTCCAGCACCAGCAGGTCGGCGCGCTTGCCGGCGGCGATCCGGCCACGGTCGGCCAGGCCCAGCAGGTCCGCCGCCTGCGAGGTGGCCACCTGCAATGCCTGTGCGGGGCTCAGCCCCGCCTGCACCAGCAACTGCAGCTCGCGGTGCTCGGCAACGCCGATCACCCGCTGCGGCATCGCACCGGCGTCGGTGCCGAAACCCAGCTTGACCCCGGCTGCCTGCAGGCGACGCACGTTCTCCAGGTTGGTCGCCACCGCGTCGCGCGCGGCCGGAATGCCGCTGCCGGCCAGTTGCGCGCGCTGCCACGCCGGCTGCGACCACCGGGCCAGCACGTCGCGGTGCAGGGCCTGGCGCAGGAACGGCTGCTGCAGCGCCTGCGGGTGCTCGGCGTACCAGTAGTTGGCCTCGTCGATGGCCAGCGTCGGGATGTACCACGTGCCCTGGTCGCGCATTTTCCTGGCCAGCATCGGATCGACCGCGCGGTCGCGGATGCCGTGGGCCAGGATGTCCACCTTGGCATCGACCAGGTCGCGGGCCTGGTCGAGGTCGTGGATGTGCGCGGCCACGGTGAGGCCGCGTGCATGCGCTTCGGCGATCGCGGCGCGGTAAACCTCCGGGGTCATCATCGGGCGCTTGCCGCCAAGGTCGTCCACCCACAGCTTGATCAGGTCGACGCCGTCGGCGTGCTGGGTGGCCACCGCCGCACGCGCCTGTTCGGCGGTGCGCGGGCGTGCGACCGGGTCGTGGCGCAGGCCCATGCTGTCGGCCGGTGGTGCGCCATCGGGCGCGCCGATCCCGCCGCCAGCACCGTACAGTTGCGCGCCCAGGGTGGGATCGGCGTTTACTTCCGTGCGGATGGCGAAGAAGTCGGCGCCATTCATGCCCAGCGCGGTAACGGTGGTGATGCCGTAGCGCTGGAACTGGCGCAGGTCACGCACCACGTTGTCGCGCGTGTAGTAGCGGTCGCCGTGCTCCAGTCCCTGCGTGTTGCCCACATGCGCGTGGTCGCTGACCAGCGCAGGCAGCAGCGTCTTGCCGGTGTAATCGATCCGGCGCGCGCCGGTGGCGGCAGCGGGCAGGGGCGTGCCGACATGCACGATGCGGGCGCCATCGATCAGCACCGGGGTGATGCCGCGATCGCGCTGGCCATCGAAGACGCGCGCGTTCTCCAGCAGGATCGGCTCGGCGGCCGCAGGCAGGGCGACGGTGGCAAGCAGCAGTGCCCATAGGCGGGTCGGTCGCATCGGCGGCTCCAGTCTTGGGGGAGGGGTGAGCCTACCCCATCGGACGGGTCGCGTTGCCGGCCAGCGGCCGACGATCACCTGCGCCTGTGGGCGCGCAGCAGGGGCAGGCTGATGGCGAAGAAGCACAGCAGGGCGCCGGCGAGCGCGAAACCGCTGCCCGCCAGGAAGGCGGTACGGCCCTGATCGATGCCCCACAGCTGGCCGGCGATCAGCGCGCCCAGCACGCCGCCCACGCCGGAGGAGAAACCGTACAGCAGTCCTTGGCCGTGGCCGTTGAGGCGACCGGGGAAATAGGTGGCCAGCATCTGCATCGCGGCTGCGAAGAATGCGGCAAACCCGAGGGCGTGCGCGGTCTGCGCCAGCAGCATCACCGGCAGGTTGTCCGGGAACAGCGCGGTGATAGCCCAGCGCACCGTGGAACTGAGCAGCGCGATCAGCAGCATCCAGCTGGCGTCATAGCGGCGGAAAAAGCGCCCGATGGTGAAGAACACGCCGACCTCGAACACCACCCCGATGGTCCACAGCAGCCCCAGCGTAGAGGTGGCATAGCCGTGGTGGTCCATGTAGACCGAGAAGAACGTGTAGTACGGACCGAACGACAGCTGTTCCATGAACGCGGCCAGGAAGAACGCCAGCACCTGCGGCTTGCGCACGATCTGCCAGAAGCCGGTCGCGTCGCCGTCGCTGCGCTGCAGGTTGCGCGCGTAGTAGTTGGCGAACCCCGAGGCGGTGAGCAGGCCGAACAGCGGCAGCATCAGCCACGGAAGCAGGTGTGCGTTGCCCGCGCCGCCGTCGCCTTCGATGATCCAGCCAAACAGCATCACCACCGCGATGAAGCCCAGCGAGCCCCACACCCGGATCAATCCGTAGCGATGGCTGTCGCTGCCCAGGTGGGTCAACGTGATCGATTCGAACTGCGGCATCACCGCGTTGTAGAAGAAGCAGAACGCGACCATCGCCGGGTACAGCCACGGTTGCGGCAGCGGCAGCAGGAACGCACAGAAGGTCAGTAGGGTCAGCACGCAGCCCAGCCGCAGCCAGAAGATGGGGCGCGGCGAGGCGGCGGCGAGCGAGGTCCAGGTGGTGGGCGCGACGATGCGGGTGGCATACCAGATGCCCATCATCACGCTGATTGCGGTGACGGTCATCCCGCGCGAGGTCAGGAACAGCGACCAGTACGGGGTGAACGCGCCCAGCGCGGCGTAGTAGACCAGGTAGAACGACGAGAGGCGGACGACCGGTACGGCGTCGCGGGTGGAGGCGGTCATGCGGGATCTCGGTGCGCGCGCACCCATCAACGGTGGGTACCAACCCCCACATTATGCCGGTAGCACCCGACCGTTGGTCGGGTGAACGACCCAGCGACCCCGCCGGTAGCACCCGACCGTCGGTCGGGGTGACGCCCTTATTCCGGATCGTAGTCCAGGTTCGACGCCAGCCAGCGTTCGGCCTGTGCCCGGTCCACGCCCTTGCGCTTGGCGTAGTCGGCCACCTGCTCGCGCGACACCCGCCCCACCACGAAATACTGGCTCTGCGGGTGGCTGAAGTAGTAGCCGGACACCGCCGCAGTGGGCAGCATCGCAAAACTCTCGGTCAGCTGCATATCGGCGTTGCGCTCGGCGTCCAGCAGTCGGAACAGCGTGGCTTTTTCACTGTGCTCGGGGCAGGCCGGGTAGCCCGGCGCCGGGCGGATGCCGCTGTATTTCTCGGCGATCAACGCCTCGTTGTCCAACTGCTCGTCCGGCTGGTAGCCCCAGTAGTCGGTGCGCACGTGCTGGTGCAGGCGCTCGGCCAGCGCTTCGGCGAAGCGGTCGGCCAGGGCCTTGAGCAGGATCGCGTTGTAGTCGTCGTGGTCGGCCTCGAAGCGGGCCACGTGCGCGTCGATGCCGATCCCGGCCGTCACCGCGAACGCGCCGATCCAGTCCTGCTTGCCGCTGTCGGCCGGGGCGATGAAATCGGCCAGGCAGAAGTCCGGGCGTTCGACCGGCTTGTCGACCTGCTGGCGCAGGAAGTGCAGCACCGCCGGGCCGTCATCGGTGCGCAGGTGCACGTCATCACCAACACTGTTGGCCGGCCACAGCCCGAACACCGCCTTGGCGGTCAGCCATTTCTCGCTGACGATGCGGTCGAGCATCGCGCGCGCGTCGCGGTACAGCTCGCTGGCCTGCGTGCCCACGATCTCGTCGGTGAGGATGGCCGGGTACTTGCCGGCCAGTTCCCAGGCCTGGAAGAACGGCGTCCAGTCAATCACGTCGACCAGGTCGGCCAGCGGGTAGTCGTGCAGCACGTGCAGGCCGGGCTTGTGCGGCGTGGGCGGGGTGTAGGCGGCCCAGTCGCCGCTGAAGCGCTGCGCGCGGGCCTTGGCCAGCGTCACCAGGCGCTTGGCGTCGCCACGGTTGCGATGGCGCTGGCGGATGTCGGCGTAGTCGGCCTCGTTGGCGGCCACGAAGGCCTCGCGCAGCTCGCTGGAGATCAGCGACTGGGCCACCCCGACCGCACGCGAGGCATCCTTCACCCACACCGTGGGCGCCTTGTAATGCGGGTCGATCTTCAGCGCGGTGTGCGCGCGCGAGGTGGTCGCACCGCCGATCATCAGCGGCATCGTGAAGCCCTGCCGCTGCATTTCGCGGGCGACGTGGCTCATCTCCTCCAGCGAGGGGGTGATCAGGCCGGACAGGCCGATGATGTCGGCATTCTCGGCGCGCGCGGCGTCGAGGATCTTCTGCGCCGGCACCATCACGCCGAGGTCGACCACCTCGAAGTTGTTGCAGGCCAGGACCACGCCGACGATGTTCTTGCCGATGTCATGCACGTCGCCCTTGACCGTGGCCATGATGATCTTGCCGTTGCTCTTGGCGGTGTCGCCGCTGCGCGCTTTCTCCGCTTCGATGTACGGCAGCAGGTAGGCCACGGCCTTCTTCATCACCCGCGCCGACTTGACCACCTGCGGCAGGAACATCTTGCCGGCGCCGAACAGGTCGCCCACGATGTTCATGCCGTCCATCAGCGGCCCTTCGATCACGTCCAGCGGGCGGCTGGACCGGGCGCGGGCTTCTTCGGTATCGGCTTCCACCCAGGCGTCCAAGCCATGCACCAGCGCATGCGCCAGGCGCGCGTCGATCGGCTTCTCGCGCCAGGCCAGGTCTTCGCCCTTGACCTCGCCCTTCTTGCCCTTGTAACGCTCGGCGATCTCCAGCAGGCGCTCGGTGCCGTCGCGGCGACGGTTGAGGATCACGTCCTCGACGCGTTCGCGCAGCTCCGGATCCAGCTCGTCGTAGATCGGCATGGCGCCGGCGTTGACGATGCCCATGTCCATGCCGGCGGCGATGGCGTGGTACAGGAACACCGCATGGATTGCCTGGCGCACGCTTTCGTTGCCGCGGAAGGAGAACGACACGTTCGAGACGCCGCCGGAGACATGGCAGTGCGGCAGGGTGCGCTTGATGATGCGGGTGGCTTCGATGAAGTCGACCGCGTAGTTGTCGTGTTCCTCGATGCCGGTGGCGACGGCGAAGATGTTCGGATCGAAAATGATGTCCTGCGGCGGGAAGCCGACCTCGTCCACCAGGATGCGGTAGGCGCGGGCGCAGATCTCCACCTTGCGCGCGCAGGTGTCGGCCTGGCCGTCCTCGTCGAAGGCCATCACCACCGCGGCCGCGCCATAGCGCAGCACCTTGCGCGCGTGCTCGATGAACTGCGCCTCGCCTTCCTTGAGCGAGATCGAATTGACCACGCTCTTGCCCTGCAGGCACTTCAGCCCGGCCTCGATCACGCTCCATTTGGAGGAGTCGACCATCACCGGAATGCGGGCGATGTCCGGCTCGGACATGATCAGGTTGAGGTAGCGCGTCATCGCCTTTTCGGAATCGATCAGGCCCTCGTCCATGTTCACATCGAGGATCTGCGCGCCGTTGGCCACCTGCTGGCGCGCCACGTCCACCGCCTCTTCGTAGCGCTCTTCCTTGACCAGCTTGCGGAACTGCGCGCTGCCGGTAACGTTGGTGCGCTCGCCGATATTGACGAACAGCAGGTCCGGCGTGATCACCAGCGGCTCGAGGCCGGACAGGCGGGTGGGGCGGGGAGTCGTCATGGGCGGGCTGGCACGTGCTGGCGGGGGAGGGTCAACGACAACGGGCGGCGGATGCGCTCACGCGGCATCCTCCAGGGCGGGGCCGGGCAGGGCGCGCGGCGGCAGGTCGGCCACCGCCTCGGCGATGGCGCGGATGTGCGCGGGGGTGGTGCCGCAGCAGCCGCCCACCAGGTTGAGCAGGCCAGCGCTGGCGAACTCGCGCAGGGTGCCGGCCATTTCCTCGGGGGTTTCGTCGTACTCGCCGAAGGCGTTGGGCAGGCCGGCATTGGGATGCGCGCTGACCAGGCAGTCGGCCACGATCGACAGGGTTTCCACGTGGGGGCACATGTCGTCGGCGCCCAGCGCGCAGTTCAGCCCGACCGACAGCGGCCGGCTGTGCGCCACCGAGGCATAGAACGCCTCGGCGGTCTGCCCGGACAGGGTGCGCCCGGACGCATCGGTAATGGTGCCGGAGATCATGATCGGCAGGCGCGCGCCGCGGTCGTCGAAGGCTTCTTCGATGGCGTACAGAGCGGCCTTGGCATTGAGCGTGTCGAAGATGGTTTCCACCATCAGCGTGTCCGCGCCGCCGTCGATCAGCCCGTCGATGGCTTCGCGGTAGGTCTCGCGCAGCGCATCGAAACTGGTATTGCGGAACCCGGGGTCATTCACGTCCGGGCTGATCGAGGCGGTGCGGCTGGTGGGCCCCAGCACGCCGATCACGAAGCGCGGCTTGTCCGGGGTGGTCGCGGCAACCGCGTCGCAGCACGCACGGGCGACCGCCGCGCCAGCTTTGTTGAGTTCGTAGACCAGGTGCTCCAGGTGGTAATCGGCCTGACTCACCGAGGTGGCATTGAAGGTATTGGTCTCCACCAGGTCCGCGCCTGCTTCCAGGTAGGCGGTGTGGATGCCGGCGATCACCTCCGGCTTGCTGAGCAGCAGCAGGTCGTTGTTGCCTTTCAGGTCGTGGCCTTCGGGGGCGGCGTGGTCGCAGCCGGCGCCATGCACATGCGCCACGTGGGTGCTGTCGTAGCCATCGACGAAGCGCGCGCCCCGGTAGTCGTCTTCCTGCAGACCGTGGCGCTGGATCATCGTGCCCATCGCGCCGTCGATGATCAGGATGCGCCGGGCAAGCGCTTGCTGCAGGGCGTGGACGCGATCGGGGTGCAACCAGGGCAGGGACGACATGGCGGGCCTCAGGGTTTGGTGGCGATCAGCGAGATGACTTCGAAATGCGGCGGGCGCTTCTCGCGGGTCACCGTTTCCAGGTTGGACACCACCAGCCCGGCCTTCTCGGCGAACTTGCGCAGTTCCTTGTCCGAGAAGCCCAGGTTGACGTGGCCGTAGGCATCCACGGCGGCCTTGTGTTCGTGCCGGGCCAGGCTGCACAGCAGCAGGCGCCCGCCCGAGCGCAGCACGCGCGCGCCTTCGGCCACGGCCTGGGCCGGCTTGGCCGCGTAGGTCAGGGCGTGCATCAGCACCACCAGGTCGAAGCTGCGGTCCTTGAACGGCAGCGCATGCATGTCGCCTTCGCGCACTTCCACGTTGGCCAGGCGGCGCAGGCGCTCGCTGGCGGCGGCCACCACGCGCGCGCTGGTGTCGATGCACACGTAGCGCTTGGCGTGCGGGGCGACCAGTTCGGCCAGCACGCCGTCGCCGGAGGCGATGTCGAGCACGTCGCCGGTTTCCAGCAGCGGCAGCGCGGTGCGCGCCAGCGCCTCCCAGGTGCGGCCGGGCGAGTAATGGCGCTCCATGTCGCCGGCGACGCTGTCGGCCCAGTTCTGGTCGGCCGCGCGGCTGGCCAGCACGGCCGCCACGCGTTCAGCATCCTGGCGCAGCAGCGGGTCGTCGCTGCCGGTGCTCAGGGCATGCCACAATGCCCGCTGGGCGGGGTCCAATGCGACATCGTCAAACCGGTAGTACGCCGACACTCCGGCGCGGCGGTCGCGCACCAGCCCCGCTTCCTTGAGCCGGGCCAAGTGGGTGGACACGCGTGGCTGGGCCAGCGTGGTGATGGCCGACAGCTCGGCCACGGTCAGTTCTTCCTGCTCCAGCAGTGCCAGCAGGCGCACGCGGGTGGCGTCGGCGAATACTTTCAGCCGGATCGACCAGTCCTCAAGATCCATAAATATCTACCTATCGCGATATAGAGATATTTTCGTCCCTGGCCGGGGTGGGGTCAAGTCAGCCGGGATTGCCCGCCCCCCGGTACAATCGCGCCACCTGGACGCGCGTTGCGCGGCCATAAAAATCACCATGTTCCCGGGAGGGTGTTGTGGATTTCAGTTTTACCGAAGAGCAGCTGATGCTGCAGGACGTTGCGCGCCGGATCGCGCAGGAAAAGATCGCGCCGAGCGCCGAACACCATGACCGTACCGGCGAATTCCCGCTGGACAACATCCGCCTGCTGGGTGAAAACGGCCTGATGGGCATCGAAGTGCCGGCCGAATACGGCGGCGCGGGCATGGACCCGATTGCCTACGTGCTGGCGATGGTGGAGGTCGCCGCTGGCGACGCAGCGCATTCGACCATCATGTCGGTCAATAACTCGCTGTTCTGCAACGGCATCCTGACCCACGGCAGCGAAGCGCAGAAGCAGAAGTACGTGCGCGCCATCGCCGAGGGCGAGGCCATCGGCGCGTTCGCGCTGACCGAGCCGCAGTCCGGTTCGGACGCCACCGCCATGCGCTGCCGCGCGGTGAAGCAGGCCGACGGCACCTTCGTGATCAACGGCAAGAAGAGCTGGATCACCTCCGGCCCGGTCGCCAAGTACATCGTGCTGTTTGCGATGACCGACCCGGAGCAGGGCGCGCGCGGCATCACCGCCTTCATGATCGACACCGACAAGGCTGGTTTCCACCGCGGCAAGACCGAGCCCAAGCTCGGCATCCGCGCCTCGGCCACCTGCGAGATCGAATTCCAGGACTACGTGGCCAGCGCCGACGAAGTGCTGGGCAAGGAAGGCGAGGGCTTCAAGATCGCCATGGGCGTGCTCGACGCCGGCCGTATCGGCATCGCGTCGCAGGCCATCGGCATCGCCCGCGCTGCCTATGAAGCGACCCTGGAGTACGTGCGGGACCGCAAGGCCTTCGGTGCGGCCATCGGCACCTTCCAGATGACCCAGGCCAAGATCGCCGACATGAAGTGCAAGCTGGACGCAGCGCTGCTGCTGACCCTGCGCGCGGCATGGGTGAAGGGCCAGGGCAAGCGTTTCAGCAATGAGGCGGCCATCGCCAAGCTGACCGCCTCTGAAGCAGCCATGTGGATCACCCACCAGGCCGTGCAGATCCACGGCGGCATGGGCTACTCCAAGGAAATGCCGCTGGAGCGCTACTTCCGTGATGCCAAGATCACCGAGATCTACGAGGGCACCTCGGAAATCCAGCGGCTGGTGATCGCGCGCAACGAGACCGGGTTGCGCTGATGTCGCCGGGCCACGACCCTCGGTCGTGGCCTTCCGGGCAGGTGCCGACCGTCGGTCGGCACGCCGGTGAGGCAGAATGTGCCCTCGTTTTTTGCCGGACATTCCATGCTCATCTACCGAGGCGCAGGTTTCCTGACCCTGCTCACCCCCATCGCCACGTTGCTGCTGCTGATGTGGCTGTGGCCCGATCCTGCCGTTGCCAAGGGCAACACCTCGCTGACCCAGTTACTGATCGGATTCGGCATCGGCGCGGCCATCAATGTGCTGCTGGGCCTGGTGCTCAACCGCGGCCCGCGCGCGCCGGGCGAGCATGCCCGCCATCATTTCTTCTTCGTGCCGATGCAGTGGCCGTCGCTGGTGATCGTGGTCGCCTGCGCCGCCGTGGCGCTGCTGCGCTGAGCGGCACTGCCGGCCGCTGGCCGGCAACCAAGCGGTCCGTGCACATCAGGGTAGTGCCGGCCGCTGGCCGGCAACCAGGCGGTCCATGCAATCAGGGTAGTGCCGGCCGCCGGCCGGCAACCAGGCGGTCCGTGCACATCAGGGTAGTGCCGGCCGCTGGCCGGCAACCAAGCGGTCCGTGCACATCAGGGTAGTGCCGGCCGCCGGCCGGCAACCAAGCGGTCCATGCATGGCACGTATCTGGAGGTGCCGGCCAGCGGCCGGCACTACCGGATCCAGGCATGCATCCGAACATGCGCCCGCCGATGAAGGCTGTACCACCCGGCAATGCACCGCCCACAAAAAAGTGCACGTAGATCAGGGTAGTGCCGGCCGCTGGCCGGCAACCAGGCGGTCCGTGCACATCAGGGTAGTGCCGGCCGCCGGCCGGCAACCAGGCGGTCCATGCATGGCACGTATCTGGATGAGCCGGCCAGCGGCCGGCACTACCGGATCCAGGCATGCATCCGAACATGCGCCCGCCGATCAAGGCTGTACCGCCCGGCAATGCACCGCCCAGAAAAAAAGCCCCGGCGCGTGCCGGGGCTTTTCCGTTTCAGCGCATCACCGCCGGATCAACGATCCGGGCGGTGCGTCGCGTTGGCTTCGCTCTGGCGCTCGACGAACTCCTTGGACGGCTCGTCCAGCTTGTCGCCCAGCATGCGGCGGACCACGATGAAGAACACCGGGATCATCAGCAGGCCCAGGAAGGTGGCGAACACCATGCCGCCGATCACGCCGGTACCGATGGCGTGGCGGGCATTGGCGCCCGCACCGGTGGAGATGGCCATCGGCACCACGCCGAGGATGAAGGCGAAGGAGGTCATCAGGATCGGACGGAAGCGCAGGCGGGAGGCCTCGATGGTGGCCTCGCGCAGGGTCTTGCCGGCCGCACGCTGTTCCACCGCGAACTCCACGATCAGGATGGCGTTCTTGGCCGCCAGGCCGATCACGGTGATCAGGCCGATCTTGAAGTACAGATCGTTGGGCAGGCCACGGGCCAGCGAGAACGCCAGCGCACCGAGCACGCCCAGCGGCACCACCAGCAGCACCGCCACCGGGATCGACCAGCTTTCATACAGCGCGGCCAGGCACAGGAACACCACCACGATGGACAGCACCAGCAGCAGCGTTGCCGCGTTGCCGGCCAGGATTTCCTGGTAGCTCATGCCGGACCAGTCGTAGCCGAAGCCGGCCGGCAGGTCGTCGCTGACGATCCGCTCCATCGCCTGCATCGCCTCACCCGAGCTGCGCCCCGGTGCCTGCGAACCGACGATGTTGACCGCCGAGTAGCCGTTGTAGCGGCTCAGCGACGGCGGTGCGGACACCCACTCGGACTTCACCACGGTGCTCAGCGGAATCATCGCCGGGGTGCCGTCTGCGTTGGTCTGCAGGCTGCTGGGCGTGTAGAAGCTGTTGAGCGACTCGGCACCGGTGCGATACGGGCCGTCGGCCTGCATGGTCACGCGCTTGATGCGGCCTTCGTAGAAGAAGTCGTTGACGTACACCGGGGCCAGCATCAGCTGGATGGTGCTGTACACGTCCGACACCGACAGCCCCATCGTCTGGGCCTGCACGCGGTCCACGTGCAACTGCAGCTGCGGGGCATTTTCCAGGCCGTTGGGACGCACGCCGGTGAGCAGGTCGCTTTCCTCGGCCGCCTTGCCCAGCAGCACGTTGCGGGCCTGCGTCAGCTGTTCATAGCCGGCGCCGCCACGGTCCTGCAGCCACATGTCGAAGCCGCCGAACTGGCCCAGGCCCTGCACGGTGGGCAGGTTGACCACGAAGATCTGCGCTTCCTTGATGCCGTAGAAAGCACCGTTCATGTTCTGGATGAACTCGGGCACGGTGACCTTGCGGTCGGCCCACGGCTTGAGCCGGATGAAGCCCATGCCGACGTTTTCACCGGAGCCGACGAAGCTGAAACCGGCCACCTGCAGCATGCCTTCGAAGCCTTCCTGGTCCTTGAGCACGCCACGCATCTGCGCGAAGGCCTGGTTGGTCTGCGACTTGGTCGAGCCCGGGGGCAGCTGCACGATCGCCAGCGCATAACCCTGGTCTTCCTCGGGCAGGAAGCTGCCCGGCATGCGGGTGAACAGGAAGCCGCACAGCACGGTGAGCACCACGAACAGGATCATCCAGCGCGGGGCATGGCGCACCGCCGAGGTGATGTGGCCCACGTAGGTGCCGCTGATCTTGTCGTAGTACTTGTTGAAGGTGCGGTAGACGACGTTCGGCTTGTCGGAGTGGGTCGGCTTGAGGAAGGTCGCGCACAGGGCCGGGGTGAAGCCCAGCGCCAGGAACGCGGAGAAGCCCATCGCGATGGCGATGGTCAGCGCGAACTGCTTGTAGATCTCACCGGCCGCACCGCCCTGCAGGGCCGACGGAATGAACACCGCCGCCAGCACCACGGTAATGGCGACCACCGCACCGGTGATCTGGGTCATGGCCTTCTGGGTGGCGGCCTTGGGCGGCAGCTTCTCCTCGGTCATGATGCGTTCGACGTTCTCGATCACCACGATCGCGTCATCGACCACGATGCCGATCGCCAGCACCATCGCAAACAGGGTCAGCTGGTTGATGGTGAAGCCGATGACGCTCATGCCCAGGAAGGTGCCGAGCAGGGCCACCGGGATGACCAGGGTGGGGATCAGGGTGGCGCGGAAGTTCTGCAGGAAGATCAGCATCACCAGGAACACCAGCACGACCGCTTCGATCAGGGTCTTGACCACTTCCTCGATCGAGATCTTGACGAAGGTGGTGCTGTCGTACGGCGAGAACCAGCTGACACCGGACGGGAAGCTCGGCGACAGTTCGTCCATCTTGGCAGTGACCGCATTGGCCACGTTCAGGGCGTTGGCGCCCGGCAGCAGCTGGATCGCGAAGGCACCGGTCGGCTTGCCGTTGTACTGGGTGTCAAAGCCGTAGTTGTTGGCGCCGAAGGCGATCCGGGCGATGTCCTTGAGCATTACCCGCGAGCCGTCGGCATTGGCGCGCAGGATGATCTGCTCGAACTGCTCAGGCGAGCTGAAGCGGCCTTCGGCCGAGACCGTGGCGGTGAAGTAGTGGCCCTGCGGGGACGGGTCCGAGCCCAGCGAACCGGCCGCGAACTGCACGTTCTGGGCCTTGATCGCCGCCAGTACCTGGCTGGCCGACAGGCCGTAGCCCTGCATCTTCTCCGGGTTGAGCCAGATGTTCATGGCGTACTCGGAACCGAACTGCTGGGTGCTGCCGACGCCGGGGATACGCGAGATCTGGTCGAGCACGCGCGAACCGACGATGTCGTTGAGGGCGTCACGGTCGATCGAGGCGGTGTCGGACTGCAACGCCACCACCATCAGGAAGCCGGCGTTGGCCTTGGCCACCACCACGCCCTGCTGGGTCACTTCGGTGGGCAGGCGCGGGGTGGCCAGCGACACCTTGTTCTGCACCTGGACCTGGGCGATGTCCGGATCGGTACCGGTCTCGAAGGTCAGGGTGATCGAGGCGCGGCCATTGGAGGCCGACGACGAACTGAAATACAGCAGATGATCGATACCGGTCAGCTGCTGTTCGATCACCTGGGTGACCGACTTTTCGGTGGTGTCGGCGCTGGCGCCGGGGTAGGTGGCGCTCACCGTCACCTGGGGAGGTGCGATGCTCGGGTAGGACTCCACGCCCAGACCCAGGATCGAGATCACGCCCGAAAGCGAAATCAGGATCGCGACCACCCAGGCGAAGACCGGGTGTTCAATGAAAAATTTAGGCATGACGGAGGGTTCCCGTTATTGCTTGTTCGGTTCGGCAGCCGGAGCGGCGTCGGACGTTTTGGCGGCGGCGTCGGCCGGGGCAGCAGCATCGGGCTTGGCCGCGGCGACCGGTGCGGCACCGGCCGGCGCAGCACCCGCAGGCGCCTTGCCATTGGCCGCGGCGGCGTCGGGGTTCCACGGGGTGGCCTTGGCCGGGGCGCCTTCCTTGACCTTCTGCACGCCGGCCACGATCACCTGGTCGCCGGCTTCGAGACCGCCACTGACCAGCCAGTTGGTGCCTTGCTGGCCTTCGCTCTTGACGTTCTTGCGCGCCACCTTGCCGTCCTTGCCGACCACCAGCACGTAGCCGCCGGTGGTATCGCGCTGCAGCGCCTGCAGCGGCACCAGGTAGGCGTTGTTGCGCTCACCCAGCGTGGCCTGGAAGCTGACGAAGGCACCCGGCAGCAGGATCTGCTGCGGGTTGGGCAGCACCGCGCGCAGCGACACCGCGCCAGTGGTGGGGTCCACCGTGGTCGAGGAGAAGTCCAGCGTGCCCGGCTGGTCGTAGACCGTGCCGTCGGACAGCTTGACCTGCACGGTGGACTTGCCGTCCCCGCTCAGGGCCAGCTGGCCCTTGGCCTGCGCGGCGCGCATCTGGGTCAGTTCGTCCACGCTCATCGAGAAGTTCACGTACAGCGGGTCCAGCTGGTCCACGGTGGTCAGCAGGGTCACATCGCCCTGGCCCACCAGCGCGCCTTCGGTGACCTGCTGCTTGCCGGCGCGGCCACTGATCGGCGCGGTCACTTCGGCGTAGCCGAGGTTGATCTTCGCGCTGGTCAAGGCGGCCTGGGCCTGCTGCACGGCGGCAGCGGCGGTCCGCTCGGTGGCTTCGGCCGCGTCCAGGTCGGACTTGGACACATACTTCTGCGGGGCCAGCGAACGGGCGCGGTTGGCCGCGGCCTTGGCGTTGGCGTAGGTCGCCTGGGCCGAGGCCAGTTCGGCCTGCGAGGCATTCAAGGACGCGCGCAGCGGGGCCGGGTCGATCAGGAACAGGACCTGGCCCTGCTTGACGTCGGCGCCTTCCTGGTAGACACGCTTGAGCAGCACGCCGGGCACGCGGGCGCGCACATCGGCGCTGCGGTACGGCGACAGGCGGCCGACCAGCTCACGCTGCAACGGCAGGGTCTGCGGCTTGGCATCGATCACGCCCACTTCCGGCGGCGGGGGCGTCTGCTGCTCTGGCTTCTTGCAAGCGGTCAGTGCAACAGCAACTGCGCAGGTCAGGGCAAGGCTGCGGAGTGGGGCGATCATCAGGAAAAACTCCGGTGTTGGTTTGAATGCAATGCCGCGGCGGTTTCCGGCGTGGCAAACGCGCGCAGGAAGCTGTCAACGGAGAATTCGGCCCAGCGGCGGCGCTCGGTGGCGTCGGCGCGATGGGGGGTATGGAAGCGTTGTTTCTCGAAATCCACGCCGGCGATCATGCTCAATAGCAGTTCGGCCATGAAGTGCGGGTCGTCATGCCTGAGCTGGCCTTCCTCACTGCGCACGGCAAGCCATTCAGCCACGTGAAGAACCAGCGCGCCGGCCCCGTCCCGGTAGAGCGCACGCGCTTCCTGCGGGAACTGGGCGGTGTCGGTGGCGATCAGCCGGCGGGCCTGCATCACGTGTGGCTGGTTGCAGTGCTCCAGGTACTCGGTGGCGAACCGCAGCAGGCTGCCGCGCAGGTCGCCCTGCTCCAGGCTGTGCAACCCGGCGGTGGCGCGACTGACGTGGCGCTGCATCACCCGGCGCAGCAGTTCCTGCTTGCTGCCGTAGCGGCTGTAGAGGGTCTGCTTGGAACACCCGGCCTGCTGGGCCACCGCATCCATGCTGATCTGCATGCCCTGGGTGGCGAAGAGGTCGCGCACGGCATCGAACACGCGCTGGTCGCGCGCATCCAGGGTGCTGGCGGCGGGGTGGGGGGGATTCACGCGGTGGACTATACCGTCCAGTTCAGAATTGGAGAAGCCTTGTGTTTGCGCGGGATCTGATACCCATCGTCAAGTTGCCACGAACGTGGCCGATGCTTGGCTGCGTGTGGATCTCCCACGCGAACGTCCGTACCCGTGCGGATTGACCATCGCGACGTAAACGCCACCCAACCCGAATCACCTTATTCCGTCCTGCAGCAAGGTATTTTTGTGCGGTAGGCCTACAATTTCATTTTCCCAACTGAGCAACACGCACCGCTCCGTCATGAAATCGCAGAAACCAGCAGCCAAGACCGTGAAAAACAAATCCAAACCAGCCGATACGCAGACTGTTTCGCCAGTGGGCTTCTCGCTGGAGCCGGTGTACACGGCCTTGCGCAAGCGCTACCCGGCGGCCGGGCAGGCCGAGGCCGTCGCATTTGCCGCCGACTTCTACAAGCGCATGGAGGCGGACGAGTTCCCGCACCACACCGCCGAGGAGTGGGCCGCCCTGGCGGCCGACACGCTGGAGTTCGCCCGCGTGCGCAAGTCCGGCAAGGCCAATGTGCGTGTGTTCAACCCGACCCTGAAGGGCAACGGGTGGGAGTCGCCGCATACGGTGCTGCAGATCGTCAATGACGACATGCCGTTCCTGGTCGATACGGTGACCATGTCGCTGGCCGAGCATGGCATCGGCGTGCACGTGCTGGGCCACCCGGTGATCCGCTTCGCGCGCGACAAGGCCGGCAAGCTGAGCGGTGTCAGCGACGGCAACGCCGAATCGGTGATGCTGCTGGAAATCGACCGCCAGCCGGCCGAAGCCATGGCCGACGTCGAGCAGGCGATCGTCAAGGCGCTGGACGAGGTGCGTGCCATCGTCGGCGACTGGGACGCGATGCGCAGCAAGGCCAAGAGCCTGGCCGACGACCTCGGCACCCGCCAGCTGCCGATCGACGCGGCCTCGCGCGCCGAAGCACAGGAATTCCTGCGCTGGGCCGCCGACAACCACTTCACCTTCTTCGGCTACCGCGAATACCGCGTGGAGAAGCAGGGCAAGGAAGACGTGCTGGCGCCGCTCAACGAGACCGGCCTGGGCCTGATGCGCGGCAAGGACAAGTCCGCCGCCCGTCCGGTCAAGACCCTCGCCGCGCAGGGCCTCAACGCCACCACCGGGTTGAAGGACGCGCTGATCCTGACCAAGACCAATGCCCGTTCGCGCGTTCACCGCGCCGGCTACATGGACTACATCGGCGTGCTGGAATTCGACGCCAAGGGCAAGATCATCGGCGAGCAGCGCTTCCTGGGCCTGTTCACCTCCAGCGCCTACAACCGTCGCCCGTGGGAAATCCCGCTGGTGCGTCAGCGCCACGAATATGTGATGAGCCACTCCGGCCTGGCGCCGAGCAGCCATAGCGGCAAGGCCCTGCGCCACATCCTGGAAACCCTGCCGCGCGAAGAGCTGTTCCAGTCCAGCGAGGACGAACTGTTCCGCACCGCCATGGGCGTGCTGGGCCTGCAGGAGCGCGTGCGCAGCCGCCTGTTCCTGCGCCGCGACAAGTACAGCCGTTTCATCTCCGCGCTGGTCTACCTGCCGCGCGAACGCTTCAACACCGACGTGCGCCTGCGCATCGAAGCGATGCTCAAGGACGCCCTGCAGGGCGAGTACGTGGACAGCTCGGTGGTCCTGGGCGAATCGCCGCTGGCCCAGGTGCACCTGATCGTGCGCCCGAAGGCTGGCCAGACCCTGGAAGTGGACACCAGCGCGCTGGAACAGAAGCTGGCCCAGGTGCTGCGCAACTGGCAGGACGACCTGCGCGAAGCGCTGGTGGCCCGCCACGGTGAAAGCGAAGGCCTGCGCATTGCCGCCCGTATCGGCAAGGCCCTGCCGGCCGGCTACATCGAAGACTCGAGCACCGAGATCGCGGCCAACGACGTCAGCCAGCTCGACGCCCTGACCGGTCCGGACGACCTGCGCCTGAGCCTGCAGGCCGTGCAGCGCGAAGGCGGCGACGGCCTGCGCCTGAAGCTGTACCGCCAGCTGGACGACATTCCGCTGTCGGACGCGCTGCCGATGATGGAAAACATGGGCCTGCGCGTGATCGCCGAGCGTCCGTACCGCCTCACGGTGGACAACGCGCCGGTGTACGTGCAGGACTTCGAAGTGGAATCGGTGGCCGGTGCGATCGACGCCCCGAGCGTGGATGCCGCCTTCGGTGAAACCTTCGCCCGCGTGTGGCACGGCGATGCCGAGAACGACGGCTTCAACCGCCTGGTGCTGGCCGCTGGCCTGCATTGGCGCCAGGTGGCGATGCTGCGTGGCTACTGCAAGTACCTGCTGCAGACCGGCGTGCCGTTCTCGCAGGCCTATGTGGAAGGCACCTTCACCCGCTACCCGCTGCTGGCGCGCCTGCTGGTGGAACTGTTCGAAGCCCGCTTCGACCCGGCCACGGGCCACGAGAGCAAGGACGCCATCGCCGAGGGCCAGGCCCAGCTGCGCGAGCACCTGACCGTGCTGGCCGGCGGCGACGAGGCCACCCTGAAGGTGCTCAAGACCGTGGTCGACGCCCGCAAGGGCGACCGCAAGGCACAGATGGATGCCGCGCGCGACGCGCTGCTGAAGCTGATGGACCGCGTTTCCAGCCTGGATGAAGACCGCATCCTGCGCAGCTTCATGGGCGTGATCGACGCCACCCTGCGTACCAGCTACTACCAGACCGATGCCAACGGCCAGCACGGCCATGTCATCAGTTTCAAGTTCGATTCGGCGCTGGTGCCGGACCTGCCCAAGCCGCGCCCGTACCGCGAAATCTTCGTGTACGGCCCGCGCGTGGAAGGTACCCACCTGCGCTTTGGCGCAGTGGCCCGTGGCGGCCTGCGCTGGTCGGACCGTCGCGAAGACTTCCGCACCGAAGTGCTGGGCCTGGTCAAGGCGCAGATGGTCAAGAACACGGTCATCGTGCCGGTTGGCGCGAAGGGCGGCTTCTTCGCCAAGGTGCCGCCGGCCAGCGGCGACCGTGATGCGGTGTTCGCCAACGGCGTGGCCTGCTACAAGCTGTTCATCCAGGGCCTGCTGGACATCACCGACAACATCGTCAACAACAAGATCGTGCCGCCGGTGGACGTGGTCCGCCACGACATGGACGACCCGTACCTGGTGGTGGCGGCCGACAAGGGCACCGCGACCTTCTCCGACATCGCCAACGGCCTGGCCATCGCGCACGGCTTCTGGATGGGCGACGCGTTCGCCTCCGGTGGTTCGGTCGGTTACGACCACAAGGGCATGGGCATCACCGCGCGCGGCGCGTGGGAGTCGGTCAAGCGCCACTTCCGTGCCCTGGGCCGTGACAGCCAGAGCCAGGATTTCACCACCGTGGGCGTCGGCGACATGTCCGGCGACGTGTTCGGCAACGGCATGCTGCTGTCGCGCCACATCCGCCTGGTGGCCGCGTTCGATCACCGCCACATCTTCCTGGACCCGAACCCGGATGCGGCCACCACGTTCGTCGAACGTGAGCGCCTGTTCACCGTGCCGCGTTCCAGCTGGGCCGACTACGACGCCAAGCTGATCAGCAAGGGCGGTGGCGTGTACCCGCGCAGCCTGAAGTCGATCGAGATCACCCCGCAGGTGCGTGAGGTGCTGGGCCTGGACGAGAACGTCAAGGCGATGTCGCCCAACGACCTGATGAGCGCCATCCTCAAGGCCCCGGTGGACCTGCTGTGGAACGGCGGCATCGGCACCTACGTCAAGGCCGCCAGCGAGCAGCACAGCGACGTGGGCGACCGCGCCAACAACGCGCTGCGCGTCAATGGTGGCGAGCTGCGCTGCAAGGTGGTGGGCGAGGGCGGCAACCTGGGCATGACCCAGCTGGGCCGCATCGAGGCTGCCCAGGCCGGCGTGCTGCTCAACACCGACTTCATCGACAACTCGGCCGGTGTGGACACCTCCGACCATGAAGTCAACATCAAGATCCTGCTCAACGATGTGGTGCGGGCCAAGAAGCTGACCGTTGAACAGCGCAACAAGCTGCTGGCGTCGATGACCGACGAAGTGGCCGCGCTGGTGCTCAACGACAACTACCGCCAGAACCAGGCCCTGAGCCTGATGGAGCGGATGGCGGTCAAGCGCCTGGGGTCCAAGCAGCACTTCATCCGCACGCTGGAGCAGCAGGGCCTGCTCGATCGCCAGATCGAGTACCTGCCCTCCGATGCGGAGCTGTCGGCACGCAAGGCGCGCGGCCAGGGCCTGACCCGTCCGGAACTGTCGGTGCTGCTGTCCTATTCCAAGCTGGTGGCGTTTGCCCAGCTGCTGGATTCGGACATCCCGGAAGATCCGTACCTGTCCAAGGAACTGCAGCGTTACTTCCCGACGCCGCTGCAGAAGAAGTACGCCGACGCGATGGAGCGTCACCGCCTGAAGCGCGAAATCATCGCCACGGCCGTGACCAACCAGACCATCAACCGGATGGGCGCCACGTTCCTGATGCGCATGCAGGAAGACACCGGCCGCAGCGTGGCCGAGGTTGCCAAGGCCTACACGATCAGCCGTGAAACGCTGGACGCACGTGCACTGTGGGCGCAGATCGATGCGCTCGACGGCACGCTGCCCGAATCGGTGCAGATCGATGCGCTGGAAGTGATCTGGAAGCTGCAGCGTTCGTTCGTGCGCTGGCTGCTGTCGCGCCCGGGCACCATGCCGGGCATCACCGAGGCGGTGAACCGCTACCAGGCCGCGTTCAACGACATCCGCGTGGCGTCGGGCGTGCTGCCCGATTCGCAGCGCCCGGCCTACGAGGCGAGCGTGGCCGAGTGGAAGGAAAAGGGCCTGCCGCCGGCACTGGCGCAGCAGCTGTCCGAGCTGCAGTTCCTGGAACCGGCGTTCGACATCATCGAACTGGCCCGGACCCGCAAGCTGAAGCCGGTGGACGTGTCCAAGATCCACTTCCGCCTGGGCGACGCCCTGCAGCTGCCGTGGCTGTTCGAGCAGATCGACGCGCTGGAGGTCAACGGTCGTTGGCATGCCGTGGCACGTGGCGTGCTGCGCGACGAGCTGGCCGCCCACCATCGCAACCTGGCTGCCCAGGTGCTGTCGATGAAGGGCAGCAGCGCCGAAGCCAAGGTGGCCGCCTGGATCGGCCGTGACGACAGCAGCCTGCGCTTCACGCTGTCGATGCTGGCCGAACTGGCCGAGCAGAAGACCCTGGACTACCCGACCGTCTCGGTCGCGGTGCAGCGCCTGGGTCAGCTCGCGGCGCATGGTGCGTAAGCGCATTCGCGCTGACGCCCCACGGTGTGCGCTGCACACCGTGGGCCCCATGCGGACCGTGCTTCCAGACCCCCGCGCCTGCGGCGCGCCCCCCTGACTCAGGGGGGCTCAGCTCCAAAGGCGTGCCTGGCACGTGCATGAAAACCAACGGCCCCGCTCACGCGGGGCCGTTTTTGTTTGGTTGTTTGGCTTGGTGCGGCAAAGGCGAAAAGCAGCGCGTGCCGTTTGCTCCTGGGCTGGGCGGGGCTGTGTGGGTTCACGGGACACGCCGCAAGTACGTCCTTGTAGGCTCCGCCACCGCATCCATGCGGTGGAGGGTCCCGTGAACCCACACCCCCCGGCCCAGCCCAGGAACAGAGAGCGACGGCTGCTTTGCCGTGGTGCGGCAGGTATGCTCTGTGCAACAAACTGCCGCACCGGATCCACCGATGAGCGCTTCCCCCCGTATCGCCTTCCTGGCCAGCAACACCGAGCCCGCGCAGCAGGCGCTGGCGCAGATGCTGGCCCGCTATGGCGATTGCACGCCCGAGCAGGCCGATGTGCTGTGCCCGCTGGGGGGCGATGGCTTCATGCTGCAGACCCTGCATCGGCATGCCGCGCTGGGCAAGCCGGTGTTCGGCATGAAGCTGGGCACGGTCGGGTTCCTGATGAACCAGTTTCGTGACGACGACCTGCCGGCCCGCCTCGCGGCGGCCGAGCCCGCGCACCTGCGACCGCTGGAGATGCTGGCGCTGACCGAGTCGGGCACCACCACCGGCTCGCTTGCCTACAACGACGTCTCGCTGCTGCGCCAGACCCGCCAGGCCGCGCATATCGGCGTGGACCTCAATGGGCAGGAGCGTGTGGCCGAACTGATCGGTGACGGCGTGCTGGTGGCTACCCCGGCCGGCAGCACCGCCTACAACTATTCCGCGCATGGACCGATCCTGCCGCTGGGCTCGCATACCATCGCGCTGACCCCGTTGGCGCCGTACCGGCCGCGCCGGTGGCGCGGAGCGATCCTCAAGGCCGACACCGAGGTGCGCTTCCGCGTGCTCGACCCGTACAAGCGCCCGGTGAGTGTCACCGCCGACTCGCACGAAACCCGCGACGTGGTCGAAGTGACCATCCGCGAATCGCGCGAGCGCCGTGTCACCCTGCTGTTCGACCCGGAGCACAATCTGGAAGACCGCATCCTCAGCGAACAGTTCATGTTCTGAACGGGTCGGGCCGTAGCAGCCATCCACTGTGGGACAATGGCTGGCCGGCCGCTGCGGCCGCATTGGATTGCTGAGTGCCATGGGCGACAACACCCCCCGTCTGCTGACCGTCGCGGTAACCTCGCGCGCGCTGTTCGATCTCGAAGAAGGCCATGCGCTGTTCGAGGCCGAGGGCGTGGATGCCTACGCCGAGTACCAGCGCAAGCATGAGGACGACGTGCTGCGGCCCGGCGTGGCCTTCCCGGTGGTACGCAAGCTGCTGGCGCTCAACCAGGGCCAGTCGCCGGAGCAGCCGCGGGTGGAAGTGATCCTGCTGTCGCGCAACTCGGCCGACACCGGCCTGCGCATCTTCAACTCGATCCAGCATTACGGCCTGGGCATCATCCGCGCCACCTTCACCGCCGGCGAGCCTACCTGGCCCTACGTGAAGCCGTTCGGCACCGACCTGTTCCTGTCGGCCAACCCCGAGTCGGTGCGCCGCGCGCTGTTGCACGGCATTGCCGCGGCCACGATCCTGCCCAAGCCGCCGGGCGAGACCATCGCCGCGGCCGAGCAGGTCGACCTGGGCCGGCCGCTGGGCCAGCTGCGTATTGCCTTCGATGGCGACGCGGTGATCTTCGGCGACGAGAGCGAGCGCATCTCGCGCGAGCAGGGCGTGGAAGCGTTCGGCCGGCATGAGCGTGAGAATGCGCGCGAGCCGCTGAGCGGCGGCCCGTTCCGCAACTTCCTGTCTGCCCTGCATACCCTGCAGGCGGTGTTCCCGTCGGGCGAAGATGCGCCGATCCGTACCGCGCTGGTGACCGCGCGTTCGGCGCCGGCACACGAGCGGGTCATCCGCACCCTGCGCGAGTGGGGCGTGCGCCTGGACGAGGCGCTGTTCCTGGGCGGGCGGCACAAGGGACCGTTCCTGGAAGCGTTCGGCGCGGACATCTTCTTCGACGATTCGCAGCACAACATCGACAGCGCCCGCCAGCACCAGAGCGTGGCCGCCGGGCATGTACCCCACGGCGTCGCCAACGACGGGTAGGCCCTGACCGTGGGTCATGGCGGGGGGCAACCGGCGCACCGACCCACCATCAACGTACCGACCAACGGGCGGTACCTACCGGATGGGGAGACCTGTCGGCTGTTGGGGTGCGGCGTCCGATAGCGGCAGGCGGATGTCCACCAGCTTCCAGCGCAGGCCGAAACGTTGCAGGACGAACACGATCGGTGCGCCGCTGGCGGTATGCGTGGTGGCGGTGAAGCGTGACAGCGATTCGAAATGGTGCTCGGCGCCCTGCAGCGGGCGCGGCTTGCGCGGCGCGGCGTAGGCGTCGTTGCTTTCCAGGTCGTTGCTGGCCCGTTTCCACACGGTGTGGCCTTCCAGCAGTGCGCCGATGCCGGTGGGCGTGGCCATCGCATCCACGGCGGTGCCGGTGAGCTTCTCGCTGGCCGACAGCAGCAGTGCACCCAGCAAGTTGGACTGCACCTCCGGGCCGGCCTGGCGCACTACGTAGTCGTTGAGCTGGGCGCGAAGGTTGGCGCGCAGCAGCGGGAAGTCGACGTAGCGGTCCAGTTTGGCGGTGTCGCGGGTTTCAATGGCCTGGGCCAGCCCGCGCACGGTCAGGTAGGGCCCGCTGAAAAACAGGCCTGCCAGCACCAGCAGCAGAGCCAGCAGCAACCATGGAAGTTTCTTCATCGATCCGGTACCTGCAGGAGACTGCCCCGAGCTTGCCGCAGCCCCGGTGGAGAAGTGTGAACGCTACTGGCTGGGCGAGCTGCCGGCGCGCTGGAAGGCGGCCACCAGGCGGGCGCGTTCCTCGGGCTGCAGGGCGTCCACGCGGGTGTCCAGGATCTGGTCGAGGTTGCCCACCCGGGTCGTGCCCAGCACGCCACTGGCGATCCCCGGGTTCTGCAGCACATAGGCGAACGCGGTCTGCCCGGGCAACTGCGAGTGCACGCTGGCCACTGCCTTCTGCAGGGAGCGCGCGCTGCGCATCAGCTGGCGGCTGGAGGGCTTCAGCCACGCGCGGGCCAAGTACCAGGCGTCGGCCAGCCTGGGCAGCCGCACCCGCGCCGGCAGCAGGTGGCCCTGGGCCAGCACGGTGCCGGCCAGCACCCCGATGCCCGCCGCGTGCATGGCGGCGATCAGCGGTTCGCGGTCCTGCTGCAGCACGTTGTAGTCGATCAGCGCCACGTCGAACAGGGTGGGGTGGTCGGCAATGTGCTGCATGATCGCGCCGGTATGGGTGTTGATGCCCAGCAGGCGGAACATGCCGTTGCGGCGCATGCGCTCCAGCGCGGTGAGCAGTTCGTCGCTTAGTTCGTGCAGGCCGATGCCGTGCAGCTGGAAGATGTCCAGGTGGTCGCAGTGCAGGTTGCGCAGCGAGGCGGCGCAGCTGCGCTCGATGTTCGCCGGCGAAAAGTCGCGTTGCTCGGCGCCGCTGATGCCGGCCTGGCCGGTCAGCGTACCGGCCTTGCTGGAGATCACCAGCCCGTCGCGCGGGTGGCTGGCATAGGCGCGCTGCAGGATGCGCCCCAGCCGTGGCTCGGCGTTGAACGCCGAATAGTTGTGGCCGGTGTCGAACAGGTTCACGCCGCGCTCCAACGCGCGGCGCACGATGCGTTCGGCCTGGCCTTCGGCGAACCGATGGTTGCCCCAGAACCCGGAGCAGCCCAGCGCCACCTGCGATACCTGCAGGCCGCTGCGCCCCAGCGGGCGCGTCGGAATGGCGGTATGCGTGGGCACGGTGCTCAGAATTCCAGGTCCAGCGCCGCGCACAGGTAGTCCACGAACGGCCCCAGCGTGACCAGGTCCGCCGCGATGGTCTGGCGCAGGCGTGGGCCGGTCATCACCGCATCGTCCAGCGAGCGCCAGAACACCCAGTTGCGGTGCTTGAGGTCGTCGATGAATTCGAAGTCCGGTTCGAAGCCGCGCGGCGGGCGCACCAGCTTCTCGCTTTCCTCGAAGTCGAACTTCTTGCGCAGCACCGGCGAATGCGCGGCCGCCTTCCAGCTGCCGGGGTTGTCGACGATGAAGTGCCGCACCTTGCGCTGCGTGGCCGGCTCGGGATGCCACAGGCCGGCACCGACGAAGCTCTCGCCGGGTTGCAGGTGGATGTAGAACGACGGGGCCGGTACCTGCTTGCGGCGCTCATGGAACAGCCGCGCGCCCTGCCAGCTCTTGTACGGCGACTTGTCGTTGGAGAAGCGCGCGTCGCGGTAGATGCGGAACAGCGAACCGCCGACGCCGCGCGGGTCGGCGCGGAAGTGCTCGCTGACCGCGGCCAGGTCCGGTTGCAGGTCGGCGATCAGGCGCAGGAACGGCTGGCGAACGTGCTCTTCGTACTGCGGCTTGTGGTCGTTGAACCAGGTCTTGTCGTTGTTGCGGGCCAGGCCGCGCAGGAAGGTGAAGCTCTTCGGGCTGAAATACGTGCTCACAGGCTCTGCTCCAGGTGGGTGCCCCAGTCGCGCAGCTGCTGCAGCAGGGCGAGCCTGGCCGGATCGGCGGCATGCTCGGTGGCCAGTGCGTCCAGCTGCGCGCGGAACTGCGGCAGGGTCTGCTCGCCCAGCGCGGTGTCGCCAAGCAGGCGCTGGCGACGGTAATCGTTCCAGCGTGAGCGTTCGGTCGCGTCCAGGGTCTGCGGGTGGTTGCGCGCGCGGTAGCGGAACAGCAGCTCGGGCATGCGCGGGTCGCGCAGGCGTTCGGCGTAGCTGGCCAGCTCGGCCGGCGGGCTGGTGCGGATACGGGTCATCAGGGCCTTGTCGCCGTCGGCCAGGAAGCCGTCGTACAGCGAGGCGTCCACGTCGCTGGGGGGCAGCACGCGCTCGCCGCCGAACACCTGGCGCACCTTCTCGGCCAGGGTCGGGCCCAGATCGCGCAGGCGGGCGGCCTTGGCCTCGATCGCGGCCGGGTCGATGCCCAGGCGGGCGTGATCGGCCGGGCGCAGGTGGTTCCAGGCCACCAGTGCCGGCACCTTGTTGAGGTGCACTTCCTTGAGCGGCACGCGCTGCTCGCCTTCGGCCAGGTCGGCGGCGCGGGTGTAGAGGCGCGCGGCGAGGGTATCGGCCGGCAGTTCCAGCAGCGCGTCGATGTCGCCGTCCAGGTCGAGCGCGATGATGCGGTTGTTGATGTACGGGTGGCGCGCCAGCGGCAGTACCGGGGCAGCGCACATGCGCTGGGCCGGGTAGCGCATCGAAATGTGCAGCACCGGCTGCAGGGCGTCCACGTCGAGCAGGCCGGCCACAAAGCGCTTGTCGCGCAGCTTCAGTGCGTAGTCCCACAAGCGCGGCTGGGCCTGCTTGAACAGGCGCGCCAGGCCGATGGTGGCATGCACGTCAGACAGCGCTTCGTGGGCATCGCCCTGGCGGACGTTGTTGGCGGTGGCCAGGTGCTCAAGCTTGAACGAGGTGGCGCCATCTTCGCGCTGCGGCCACACCACGCCTTCGGGGCGCAGCGCATGCAGCAGCCGCATCATGTCCAGCAGGTCCCAGCGCGAATTGCCGTTGCGCCACTCGCGCTCATACGGGTCGTAGAAATTGCGGAACAGCCCGTGGCGCACGAACTCGTCGTCGAAGCGCAGCGTGTTGTAGCCGAGCGAGCAGGTGCCCGGGCGCGCCATCAGGTCGTTGATACGCGCGAACGCCTCGGCTTCGCTGACCCCCGCGGTCAGCGCATGCTGCGGGGTGATGCCGGTGATCAAGGTGGCCACCGGCGAAGGCAGCAGGTCGTCGGCGGGCTTGACGTAGAAACTGACCGGTTCGTCGATGACGTTCAGGTCGGCGTCGGTGCGGATCGCGGCGAACTGGGCGATGCGGGTGCGGCGCGGGTCCTGGCCGAAGGTTTCCAGGTCGTAGAACAGGAAGCTGTCTGCCATCAGTGCGCGCCCTCCAGCACGGGCAGCTGCGCATGCACGATGCGCTCCAGGGCGGCCCAGTCGATGTGGTCCAGGCTGTCGTGCCCGGCGGTGGCGTCTTCGAGGATGCGACGCTGCAGTTCGGTGCGTGCGTGCGCTACCGCATACGGCGTGTGCAGGAAGGTCACCATGGTGTAGTGCGGCACGAAACGCGTGGGCCAGCGCGCCTGCAGGGCCTGTTCCAGTTCGCGCTGGAGCAGGAAGGCCGGGTCGGCGACGCGATCGCGCATTTCAAGGTAGTTGTCCAACGCCATCTGCTGGATCGCTTCGGCGTTGGGCTTGCGGTCGGCCTCGAAGGCGGCGAAGGCCGCGGCCAGCGTGTCCTGTTCAAGCAGGTGGCCGGCCAGCGCCACGCAGTCTTCAAACGCGCAGTTCATGCCCTGGCCGTGGAAAGGCACCATCGCGTGCGCGGCGTCGCCGAGCAGCACGGCGCGGCCCTGCAGATGCCAGTGCTTGAGATGCAGTGTGCCGAGCAGGCCGGGCGGGTGTTCTTCCCAGTCGCGGCGCAGGTTGGGGATCAGCGCCAGCGCATCGGGGAAGTCCCGCGCGAACAGCGCTTCGGCCTCGGCACCGCTGGTGGTGGTGGCAAAGCTCGGGTCGCCTGCGTTGGGCAGGAACAGGGTGACGGTGAAGGTGCCTTCGTCGTTGGGCAGTGCAATGCACATGTAGTGCCCGCGCGGCCAGATGTGCAGGGCGTTGGCTTCGATGCGGAAGCCGCCGTCGGCGGTGGGCGGGATCTCCAGCTCCTTGTAGGAGTGGTCGAGGAACTCGATGCGCTCATCCAGCGGCTGCTTGCGGTTCATCGCCGCGCGCAGCGCCGAGCCGGCCCCGTCGGCGCCGATCAGGGTGTCGAACCGGATGTCGTGCGGCTGGTCGTCGCGGTCGTCGATGAAGCGGGCATAGCCGGCATCGAAATCCACGGTGTGCAGGCGGCGGTGGAAATGCACCTGCGCGCCGGCATCTTCGGCCAGCTGCAGCAGCGTGGTGTTGAGGTCCTTGCGGTGGATCGACCAGATCACTTCACTGTCGTCGCGGCCGTAGCGTTGCAGCTGCGGTTCGCCCTGGCGCGGGTGCACCATGCGCCCGCGCATCATCACCGCCTTGGCCATGACCGCCTCTTCGACGCCGGCCTGGCGCAGCGCATTGCGGCCGCGTTCGGCCAGGGCCAGGTTGATCGAGCGGCCCGACTCGTAGTCGCTGATGCGCGGGTCGCCGCGGCGTTCGTACAGGGTGATCCGCCAGCCCTGGCGGGACAGCAGGATGGCGAGCAGGGAGCCGGCCAGGCCAGCGCCGATGATGCTCAGCGAGCGGGAAGGGGGTGCGATCACATCGATGTCCGTGGGGGCGGGGAGGGCGGGGATGATTACAGCCCTGCCCAGGCGTCCACTTCGTCGACGAAGTGGTGCAGGTCCTGGTAACGGTTGTAGAGCGGCGTGGGCGAGATGCGGATGACGTCCGGTTCGCGCCAGTCACCGAGCACGCCGACGGTCTGCAGGTACTCGAACAGGCTGCGGCCACGCTCGCGTCCCCCCACCACGCGCAGCGAGAGCTGGCAGCCGCGGCGGTCCGGTTCGCTGGGGGTGAGCACCTCGAGCACACCGGTCAGGCGGGCGCGCACCAGCGCGTCGAGCAGGCCGGTCAGGCGCAGCGACTTTTCGCGCAGGGCCGTGATGCCACCGGCCTTGTCGACGACGTCGAGCGCGGCGCGCAGCGGGGCCAGGCCGAGCACGGGCGGGTTGCTGAGCTGCCAGCCTTCGGCGCCGACGGCGGGCACGAACTGCGGGGCCATCTTGAAGCGGGTGGCTTCCTCGTGGCCCCACCAGCCGGCGAAGCGCGGCAGGCTGGTGTCGCGGTGGTGGCGTTCGTGGACGAAGCAGCCGGCCACGGCGCCGGGGCCGGCGTTGAGGTACTTGTAGTGGCACCAGACGGCGAAGTCGGGGGCGATGTCGTGCAGCTGCAGGGGAACGTTGCCGACCGAGTGGGCCAGGTCGAAGCCGACGCGGGCGCCCTGGAGGCGGGCCATGCGGGTGATGGCCTCGAGGTCGAAGACCTGGCCGCTGCGGTACTGCACGCCGGGCCACAGGACCAGCGCCAGGCGCGGGCCGTGTTCGTTGATGGCGCGCTCGATGGCCTGCAGGGATATGGTGCCGTTGGGTTCGTCAGGCTGGACTTCGATGAGGTCGGTGGCCGGGTCGAAGCCGTGGAAGCGGATCTGCGATTCGACGGCGTGGCGGTCGGTGGGGAACGCGCCGGCTTCGATGAGGATGGCGGGGCGCTCGCGGCTGGGCCGGTAGAAGCTGACCATCATCAGGTGGAGATTGACGCTGAGGGTGTTCATGGCGACCACTTCGCTGGGCAGCGCGCCGACGACGCGGGCAAGCTGTTCGCTGACGAGGCGGTGGTAGCGGAGCCACTGGGTATCACCGGTGAAGTGGCCTTCGACGGCGAGGCTGGCCCATTTGTCCATGACGTCCTGGACGGCGGCCCGGGCGCCGCGCGGCTGCAGGCCCAGCGAGTTGCCGACGAAGTAGGTCTGGTCGCGGTGGTTGTGCTGGGGGAAGACGAACTCGCTGCGAAGGGTGCGCAGGGGGTCGGCAGCGTCCAGGGCAACGGCATGGGTGCGGCTGAGAAGTTCGGACATGGTGCAACCAGCGGTGACAGTGACGGACAGTTTATCCGGGTGGTGGGGGTGTGGGCTGAATCCCGTGGTTGGGGTGGTTTTTTGTTTTTTTCGAGGCGTGAGGCAACGGCAACGGCAACGGCAACGGCAACGGCAACGGCAACGGCAGAAGCGTGGTGTCTGTGCGGTGGCTGGGTCGGCGCGGTGCGGGTGGGTGGCCGGGACACGCCGTAAATCCGTCCGTGGAGGCTCCGCCACCGCATCCATGCGGTGGAGGGTCCCGGCCACCCACCCGCACCACGCCCTGACACAGGGTCGGTGCTCAGGGGAACGCGGGTAATGCGGGTAACGGGGATAAAACGCGGGTATTGCGGGTAATGCGGGTAACGCGTTGGTTGTTGTCACGTGGGGCTGCGCGGGCCGCGGGGCCGGTGACGCTGGATGGGGCGGGATGGGGCGGGATGACGCGGGATGACGCGGGATGGGGCGGGATGATGCGGGGCCAGGTGGGTAGAGCCGACCGTTGGTCGGCTGCGCTCCGCTCGGAGGTCATGCTGCCATCGAACGGGGAAGACGTATCGGCAGTCGATCGGGGATCGACCCTACCAAAGTCGTGGTTGGGATCGTGGTTACGCGGGGCCGCGGGGTCACGTGGCGTCACGCGAGGTCGCGCGGGTGATGTGGCGTCACGCGGGGTTACGCGGATCATGTGGCGTCACGTGAGGTGACGCGGATCATATGGCGTTAAGTGAGGTGACGCGGATCATGTGGCGTCACGCGAGGTGACGCCGGTAGAGCCGACCGTTGGTCGGCTGCGCTCCGCTCAAACGCGCGCACGCAGCGCGGCGCTTTTCATTGCTCAGTCTTCAACCGCACCAGCCGCAGGCAACGGGTCCACGTGTCCGCACGCCTCACACGTGCGCATCTCCAGCGATGCCTGGTACCGCGCAAACACCTTCGGGAGGTCCGTTTCGATGTTTTCCAGTGCGAAGTATTCTTCGTACAGTTTGTGGTTGCAGCGCTCGCAGAACCACAGCAGGCCGTCGCGTTCGTGGGCGAGGCGCTTGCGCTCCACTACCAGTCCCACGCCGCCGGGCGGGCGGCGCGGGGAATGCGGCACTTTGCCCGGTAGCAGGAAAATTTCGCCCGCGCGGATCGGAATGTCGCGCACGGCGCCGTCTTCCTGCACCTTCAGCACCATCTCGCCTTCGAGCTGGTAGAACCACTCCGGGCCCTCGTCGTAATGGTAGTCCGTGCGGCTGTTCGGCCCGCCCACCACCATCACGATGAAGTCCCCGTTCTCGATCATCTTGTTGCCCACCGGCGGCTTCAGCAGATGCCGGTTTTCTTCGATCCAGCCCAGCAGGTTGATCGGCATGGGAAGCATGGTGCGATGTCCGTAGTGGGGAAGGGTCAGTCGCGCTTGCCGCGGCGCGGCACATGCGCCAGCGCCCGCTCGTAGGCTGCCTGCAGGTCTTCCGGCGCGCCCACGTCGATGCCCATTTCGCGCACCCGGCCGTCCTTCAGGCTGTAGACCCAGCCGTGCACCATCAGTTTCTGTCCACGCGCCCAGGCGTCCTGCACGATCGTCGACCGGCAGGCGTTGACCACCTGCTCGATCACGTTCAGTTCGCACAGCCGTGCATGTTTCAGGTCCGGATCGTCGATCGCATCCATGATCGATGCGTGCTTCTGTGCCACATCGCCCACGTGCCGCAGCCAGTTGTCGGCCAGGCCCACCCGCGTGTTGTGCAGGCTGGCGTGCACGCCGCCGCAGCCGTAATGGCCCACGATCAGGATGTGCTTCACCTTCAGCTGGTCCACCGCGTACTGGATCACGCTCAGGCAGTTGAGGTCGGTGTGCACCACCACGTTGGCCACGTTGCGGTGTACGAACACTTCGCCCGGCGCCATGCCGATGATCTGGTTGGCCGGCACGCGCGAATCCGAGCAGCCGATCCACAGGTATTCCGGATGCTGCTGCTTGGCCAGCTGGTGGAAGAAGTCGGGGTCTTCCTTCTCGATCCGGTCCGCCCATTCGCGGTTGTTCTGCAGCAGCTTGTGGATGTCTTTCATGGGGCAGGTGTCCCTGACGTGAGGTGGGGGCAAGGCGCGGCCAGCCTGGCCGCAACGTCGCGGAAAACGGGGAGGGTCAGCCGGCGGTGCCGCCGTCGCGGCGCCAGCGCATCCACTGCGCCAGCTCGCGGGAAGCCGGAGCGTCCAGCGCCGACAGCGCGTCGATCACGCTGCGCTGGTTCGCCTCCGGGTGGTTCTGGCTCAGTTTGAGCTTGATCTGTACCCGGGCCGGGCGGAAGCGGAAGCCGACGATGCCGGCCAGCATGCGCTGTTGGCGCGGCTCGATCGGCAGCAGGTCCCAATCGCCGCCCACGGTGCCTTCGTAATGCGTGCTCAGTGCGTCCAGCATCGCTACCAGCGCGTCCGGGTCGGTGACCGGTTCCAGCACGCCGCGCAGTTCGGCCGCGGCGTAGTTCCAGGTGGGGACGCGCGCCTGCGCCTCTTTGTCCGGATACCAGCCCGGCGACACATACGCGTGCGGGCCGTTCACCAGCAGCGTGGCCGGTCCGGCGTGGCCAGCCTGCGGATTCGGTTTGGCCCAGTGGCCTTCGATCAGGATGCCGTCGGCATCACGCGTGTACACCACCGGCAGGCGCGTGGCCTGCGGGTAGCCGTCGGCGCCGTTGGTCACCAGGGTGACGAACGCATCGCGCGCCAGCAGCCGGTCCAGCCAGATCAGGTCGGTCTCGGCGAAGGCGGACGGAATGAACATCGTCGGTTAGGCGCGGGCGCCCAGGCTCTGCACCATGCGGCCCTGCAGGTCGGCATCGCTGGCGCCCTGCGGCGGCTGCACTTCATGCAGCGAGAAGCCGCGGATCAGCGCGTCTTCCTCGTCCAGCCCGTCATAGGAGACGAATTCGGCGTCGAACAGCTGCGAGCGCGCGGTGTCTTCGCTGTCGTAGCTGAGCGTGTTGCCGTCGCTGTCGAGCACTTCGGCGGTGCCCGCCGGGCGGACCCGCAGGCGGGCCCAGATCAGCGTGTTGCCCAGGCTGGCCAGGAACCACTCGTCGCGGTCGGGGGAGGTGTCGTTCATATCAGTACCATCGAAAGCAGCCAGAGCAGGGCAGCCATGCCCAGCCCGGCCAGCAGGGTCAGCAGCGACACCCAGGCCGGCGTTGCCAGCCCGGACAGCGCCCGGTCGGGGGTTTGCCGGTAATCACGGCCCAGCAGCCATCGCAGCGCGTCCGGGCGCAGGAACGCACCGTTGCCGAAGCGTTGCGCCAGCAGCGGGTGGCGGTCGCGGATGTGGACCAGGGTGAGCGGCCAGAAAATCACGAAGGCACTGAACCCGGCGATCGCCACGCCGACGAAGCACAGCGCGAAGAACAAGGTCATGGGTCAGTGCCTCCGTAGGTGGATCAGAACTCGGCGGTGCCCGGTGCGCGCGGGTAGGCGATCGCATCGCGGATGTTGCCCAGCCCGCAGACGTAGACCACCAGGCGCTCGAAGCCCAGCCCGAAGCCGGCGTGCGGCACCGAACCGTAGCGGCGGAAATCGCGGTACCAGCCGTAGTGCTCGCGGTCCAGGCCGAACTGCGCCATGCGCGCGTCCAGCACGTCCAGGCGCTCTTCGCGCTGGCTGCCGCCGATGATCTCGCCGATGCCCGGGGCCAGCACGTCCATCGCGGCAACGGTCTTGCCGTCGTCGTTCAGGCGCATGTAGAACGCCTTGATGTGCTCGGGGTAGTTGGTCACCACCACCGGGCGGCCGATGTGTTCCTCGGTCAGCCAGCGCTCGTGCTCGGTCTGCAGGTCCAGGCCCCACTCGACCGGGAAGTCGAACGTCTTGCCCGAGTTCTGCAGCAGCTTCACCGCCTCGGTGTAGTCGATCTGCTCGAACGGAGCATTGATGAAAGCCTCCAGCTTGGTGATCGCGTTCTTGTCCACGCGCTCGGCCAGGAACGCCAGGTCGTCGCCACGCTCGTCGAGCACCGCGCGGAACAGGTACTTCAGGAACTGCTCGGCCAGGCGCGCGTCTTCGGCCAGGTCGGCGAAGGCGATTTCCGGCTCGATCATCCAGAACTCCGCCAGGTGGCGGGTGGTGTTGGAGTTTTCGGCGCGGAAGGTCGGGCCGAACGTGTACACCTTGCTCAGGGCCAGGCAGTACGCCTCGACGTTGAGCTGGCCGGACACGGTCAGGAAGGTTTCCTTGCCGAAGAAATCGCGGCTGAAATCGACCTCGCCCTTGTCGTTGCGGGGCAGGTTGGCCATGTCCAGGGTGGACACCCGGAACATCTGGCCGGCGCCTTCGGCGTCGGAGGTGGTGATGATCGGGGTGCTGATCCAGTTGAACCCGTTCTCGTGGAAGAACCGGTGCACGGCCTGGGACAGGCAGTTGCGGATGCGGGTGACCGCGCCGAACAGGTTGGTGCGCGGGCGCAGGTGCGCCACTTCACGCAGGAACTCGGCGCTCATCGGCTTGGGCTGGATCGGGTAGGTCAGCGGGTCTTCGACCAGGCCGACGATCTCGATGCTGCTGGCCTGGATCTCGAACGACTGGCCCTTGCCCTGCGACTTGACCAGGGTGCCGCGGGCGATTACCGAGCAGCCGGGGGTGAGGGCCTTGATCGCGTCGAAGTTGTCCAGGGTGTCATTGGCCACCACCTGGATGGGGGCAAAGCAGGAGCCATCGGTGACATTGACGAAGGCCAGTGCTGCCGACCCACGCACCGTACGCACCCAACCGCGTACGGTTGCCTCGCCGCCTTCCGGGATCTTCCCGGCAAGCGCATGTTCAACGCTGACCACCGTCATGACTTGAATCCTCTATTGATCGACTCGATCTCTGAACGAGGAGTTTAACGGGTGCAGCGTTCTGCTTGCGAGGCATTTTTAGCCGCCGCGGACTCCTATAATGACCCCGATCCGCTGGAGTTGCCTGTCATGGCTGTAAGCCTTACCCCTGTTGCCTTTGCCCGTGTGCAGAAGTTCGTCGCCCAGACCCCGGGCGCGCTGGGCCTGCGTTTCGGCGTCACCCGTACCGGTTGTTCGGGCTGGGGCCACATCACCGACCTGGCCCGCGACGAGCGCCAGGGCGACACCGTGTTCGAGCAGGACGGGGTGCGCATCTACGTGGATGCCGACAGCCTGGGCCTGGTCGACGGCACCGAGATCGACTTCGGCAAGCACGGGCTGAGCGAGACGTTCACGTTCAGGAACCCGAACGCCACCGCCGAATGCGGCTGCGGCGAGAGCTTCACCACCGAAGCCGACAAGGCCTGATCCGGGCCGGGGCGGGGCGCTTGGCCCCGCTGCTGCTTGCCTGCGGCCGCCTCTGCTGCCATACTTTGCGGCTTCCTGCCTGATTCCGGGCAGGACCCTTGCCCCACCGCGTTCATCTGCGGGGGGCTGTCCGGCCCCCAAAGGGCCACATCCGAAAGGTAAAAACACATGAGTCGTCATTACGAAGTCGTGTTCCTGGTCCATCCGGACCAGAGCGAACAGGTCCCGGCCATGATCGAGCGCTACAAGGCGCTGGTCGAGAACGGCAACGGCACCATCCACCGTCTGGAAGACTGGGGCCGTCGTCAGCTGGCGTACCCGATCCAGAACCTGGTGAAGGCCCACTACGTCATGCTCAACATCGAGTGCGACCAGGCCGTGCTGAGCGAGCTGGTGGAAAGCTTCCGCTTCAACGATGCCGTGCTGCGCAACCTCGTCATCAAGCGTGACGAAGCTGACACCGAGCAGTCGCTGATCATGAAGAGCAAGGACGAGAAGGGTGACAAGCCCGAGCGTGGCGAGCGTCGTCGTCGTGATGACGAAGAAGGTGAAACCACCCCCGCCGCTGACACCGATGCCGGCGAAGACGCCGCTTCGGCCGCTTAAGGAGCACTGACATGTCCAAGTTCTTCCGTCGCCGCAAGTTCTGCAAGTTCACGGCCGAAGGTGTCAAGGAGATCGATTACAAGGATCTCAACACTCTGCGCCAGTACCTGACCGAGAACGGCAAGATCGTGCCGAGCCGCGTCACCGGTACCAAGTCGAAGTACCAGCGCCAGCTGGCAACGGCCGTCAAGCGCGCCCGTTTCCTGGCCCTGATTCCGTACACCGACAACCACGACGTCTGATGAAAGCCGGCGGCTTCGGTCGCCGCTTTCGTGGACCTGGCCGCCCGCGCTGCAAAGCGTCGGGCGGTTTCACGGTCTACCGTTCGGATATTCGGACAGCCATCGCTGCGGGGCCACGCCTCGCTAACGAATACATATTTGGAGCTACACCATGAAGCTGATTCTTCTCCAGAAGGTCACCAACCTCGGCGGTCTGGGCGATCTGGTCGACGTGAAGCCGGGCTACGGCCGCAACTTCCTCGTCCCGACCGGCAAGGCCGTTCCGGCCACCGCCACCAACGTTGCCGAGTTCGAAGCCAAGCGCGCCGACTACGAAGCCAAGGCCCAGTCGATCCACGCTGACGCCGAAGCCCGCAAGGCACAGCTGGAAGGCAAGAGCGTCACCATCGCCGCCAACGCGTCGACGGAAGGCAAGCTGTACGGTTCGGTTGGCCCGCGCGACATCGCCGAAGCCTTCACCAAGGCCGGCCTGCCGCTGGAAAAGAGCGAAGTGATCCTGGGCGAAGGCGCTTTCCGCAACGTGGGCGAGTACGAGGTGACTGTTCACCTGCACGCCGACGTGGAAACCACCGTCAAGGTGGTTGTGGAAGCCGAAAAGGCCTGATTCCTGCCGAAAGGCTGGCGTCACCAGAACGGGTGCCCGCAAGGGTGCCCGTTTTTGTGTTTGGGGGTTTTGTTTTTTAAAAGCTTAAAAGCTTAGAAGCTTGAAGCCAGATCAACGGCGGGTGCCGGCGCTTTGGTTCTTCCGGTGGGAGGGTGCCGGGTGGCCTTGGCCGGGACACGCCGTAAATCCATCCCTGGAGGCTCGTGGGCGCCATCCATGGCGCCCAACGGTCCCGGCCAAGGCCACCCGACACCCTCTGCCGGGATGTCCGATGCGGGCGGGTAGAGCCACGCCATGCGTGGCTGGGGCGAGAAGCGGTCGATAGGGTTGCGTGATGGGTGAGGCGGGTAGAGCCACGCCATGCGTGGCTGCTCTCATTTGCGTATCCCGATAGCCACGCATGGCGTGGCTCTACCCCCCCCTTCAATCCCCCCTTTATCTCGACATCCCCGGTCACGTCGCAAAGCAACGTCGGGAATCCGGATTTCGCCTTTCCCTTGCGTACCGACCCACTATCGACGGTCGGGGTGGGTGGGGTCGCGGGACCGTTGGGCGCCATGGATGGCGCCCACGAGCCTCCAGGGATGGATTTACGGCGTGTCCCGCGACCCCACCCATCCCGGCCGCCCAGACGGAGCCAGCACGCAAAGGCTTTGGCTCCAGCTCTGGCCCCGGCTCTTGCCCTTCGCCTCTAACCGAAACCCAAACCAACCCACCCCCACAGCCCGTGGAACAGCCGCCCCGTTATACTCAGGCTATCGCGTCGCCCTTGGGGCCATTGAAACCCAGCAACATCAATGGCTTGAGGGTGGGAATCGCTCCGACATCCACCCTGGCGGGGGTCGCTTCAGGCCCTTGCCCCGGAAACCAATCCCGCCATGCGTCTGTCCACGATCAAGCTGTCCGGCTTCAAGTCCTTCGTCGATCCGACCACGCTGCACCTGCCGACCAACATGACCGGCGTGGTGGGGCCAAATGGCTGTGGCAAATCCAACATCATCGACGCCGTCCGCTGGGTCATGGGCGAAAGCTCGGCCAGCCGCCTGCGCGGTGACTCGCTCACCGACGTCATTTTCTCCGGCTCCTCGGCACGCAAGCCCGTGTCCCAGGCGACCGTCGAACTGATTTTCGACAACACCGACCACACCATCACCGGCGAGTACGCCTCCTTCAACGAAATCTCGGTCAAGCGCCAGGTCAGCCGCGACGGCAGCAGCAACTACTACCTCAACGGCACCAAGTGCCGCCGCCGCGACATCACCGACCTGTTCCTCGGCACCGGCCTCGGCCCGCGCAGCTACTCCATCATCGAACAGGGCATGATCAGCCAGATCATCGAAGCCCGTCCCGAAGACCTGCGCGTGTACTTGGAAGAAGCCGCCGGCATCTCCAAGTACAAGGAACGCCGCAAGGAAACCGAAACCCGCATCCGCCACACCCGCGAAAACCTCGACCGCCTTGGCGACCTGCGCGAGGAAATCGGCAAGCAGCTCGAGCACCTCAAGCGCCAGGCGCGCCAGGCCGAGCAATACCAGGCCCTGCAGGAAGAGCGCCGGGTCAAGGACGCCGAGTGGAAGGCGCTGGAATACCGCGGCCTCGACGGTCGCCTCGGCGGCCTGCGCGAAGCGCTCTCGCAGGAAGAAACCCGCCTGCAGCAGTTCATCGCCGAACAGCGCGACGCCGAAGCCCGCATCGAAACCAGCCGCGTACGCCGTGAAGAAGCCGCCGATGCGCTGAGCACCGCCCAGGCCGAGGTGTACCAGGTGGGCAGCACGTTGGCCCGCCTGGAACAGCAGATCCAGCACCAGCGCGAAATGTCGCAGCGCCTCAACAAGGCGCGCGATGAAGCCCAGCAGGCCCTGGCCGAACTGGGCCAGCACATCAGCGGCGACGAAGCCAAACTGATGGTCCTGCGCGAAGCCGTGGACGAGGCCGAGCCGCGCCTGGAACAGCTGCAGGAAGAAAACGAAATCAAGCAGGAAGCCCTGCGTGATGCCGAGGCCCGCCTGGCCGACTGGCAGCAGCGCTGGGAAGCCCACACCCGCAGCACCTCCGAAGCCTCGCGCGCCGGCGAAGTCGAACGCACCCGCGTCGATTACCTCGACCGCCAGGTACTGGAAGCCGACCGCCGCCGCGAAGCGTTGAGCGCCGAACGCGCCAGCCTGGACCTGGACGCGCTGGCCGAGGTGTTTGAAGAACTGCACCTGCAGCACCAGACCCAGAAAGAGGCGCTGGACGGCCTCAACGAGCAGGTTGAAGAACGCAAGCAGGCCGTGGCCGGCCTGCAGGACCGCCAGCGCACCGGGCAGACCGAACTGGCCGAGATCCGCAAGCAGGCCCAGGCCGCGCGCGGCCGCTTGTCGTCGCTGGAAACCCTGCAGCAGGCCGCGTTGGGCCAGGAGCAGGGCGCGGCGGTGGCGTGGCTGAAGGCGCGCGGGCTGGATTCGGGCGCGCGCGTTGGCGAACGCCTGACCGTGGAAAGCGGCTGGGAAAACGCCGTGGAAAGCGCGCTTGGCCAGCTGATCGAAGGCGTGCTGGTCGACGCCCCCGAACAGCTCGTGGCCGAACTGGCCGAGCTGGGCGAGGGCCGCATTGCGCTGGTCTCCGACAGCCAGGCGCCGCTCAGCGTGGCACCGACCTCGCTGGCCGCCAAAGTGCAGGGCCCCACCGCGATCCGCCGCCTGCTGGCCCGGCTGCATGCCGCCGAAGACCTGGACGCCGCGCGCACCCTGCAGGCCACGCTGGGCGAGGGCGACTCGGTCATTACCCGGGGCGGCGAACGCCTGGGCGATGGCTGGGTGCGCGTCTCGCGCTCCGGCGCAGCCAAGCAGGGCGCGCTGCTGCGCGAGCGCGAGATCGTCACCCTGCGCGGTCAGATCGACACGTTGCAGGAGCGCGAGGCCGAACTGGAGCAGCAGCTGTCGGCGTTCCGCGAGCAGCTGCTGGCCGGCGAACAACATCGCGAAGACGCGCAGCGGCAGCTGTACCAGGCCCATCGCAGCGTCTCCGAACTGGGTGGCCAGCTGCAGAGCCAACAGGGCAAGGTGGAGGCGGCGCGAACCCGCATCGACCGCATCGAAGGCGAGCTGCTGCAACTGCAGGAAACCCTGGATACCGGTCGCGAACAGGTACGCGAGGCCCGTGCGCGGCTGGACGATGCGGTCACCAGCATGGGCGACCTGGAAGCGGTGCGTGCGGCGCTGGAAGGCGAACGCCGCCAGCTCACCGATGCCCGCGACCAGGCCCGTGACCATGCCCGCAACGTGCGTGAGAGCGCGCATTCGTTGGCGCTGACGCTGGAATCGCAGCGCACCCAGATTGCCTCGCTGAGCCAGGCACTGGAGCGCATGAGCACCCAGCGTGGCCAGCTCGATACCCGCCTTGGCGAACTGCATTCGCAGCTGGACCAGGGCGATTCGCCGGTGCAGACCCTGCAGGCCGAACACCAGAATGCCCTCAGCGAACGCGTGCGCGCCGACCGCGTGCTGGGCGAAGCACGCACCCTGCTGGATGGCATCGACGCCGAACTGCGGAATTTCGAACAGACCCGCCACAAGCGCGACGAGCAGGCACTGGCCCAGCGCGAGCGCATTTCCCAGCGCAAGCTGGACCAGCAGGCGCTGGTGCTGAGCGCCGAGCAGCTGTCGGCGTCGGTGGAGAAGGCCGGCTTCGTGCTGCAGGACGTGATCAACACGCTGCCCGAAGATGCCCGCGTAACCGACTGGGAACAGACGGTGCACCAGATCGACGGCCGCATGCGCCGCCTGGAGCCGGTCAACCTGGCCGCCATCCAGGAGTACGGCGAAGCGTCGCAGCGCTCGGAGTACCTGGATGCGCAGAACACCGACCTGACCACCGCGCTGGAAACCCTCGAAGACGCCATCCGCAAGATCGACCGCGAAACCCGCGGCCGCTTCAAGGACACCTTCGACCGCGTCAACGCCGGCGTGCAGCAGCTGTACCCGCGCCTGTTCGGCGGTGGCCATGCGTACCTGGAATTGACCGGTGAAGACCTTCTCGACACCGGTGTAGCCATCATGGCGCGGCCGCCCGGCAAGCGCGTGTCCAGCATCTCGCTGTTGTCCGGTGGCGAGAAGGCGATGACCGCGGTGGCGCTGGTGTTTGCGATCTTCCAGCTCAACCCGGCGCCGTTCTGCCTGCTGGACGAGGTGGACGCGCCGCTGGACGAAGCCAACGTCGGCCGCCTGGCCAACATGGTCAAGGAAATGAGTGAAAAGGTGCAGTTCCTGTTCGTCAGCCACAACAAGGCCACCATGGAAGCGGCGCACCAGTTGTCGGGCGTGACCATGCGCGAACCGGGCGTCAGCCGTCTGGTCAGCGTGGACCTGGAAGAGGCGGCACGATTGGCGGGCGCCGCCTGACGTGCCATCCTTAGTACCTGAACGTATTTAGCCGGAGACCCCCACCGAATGTCCGACATGGCACTGCTCCGCATCGGCATCCTGGCCGCCGGCCTGCTGTTGATCGCCGCGATCTTCCTGTTTGGCCGTCCGAAGAAAAAGTCGCAGGGTCGCCGCGTCGACACCGCCGAGAGCGGCACTGGCGCGCGCCGTGAGCCCAGCCTGGGCGAGGGCGAGGGTGGTGATGTCGCCACCGGCAGCGCCGGCGACGACGGCGTGACCCAGCCCGAACTGGGCCTGCCCGATGTCGATGGCGCCGCCAGCGACCTGGGCAAGCGCGCCAGCCAGGATTTCGACAAGATCGTGTCGTTGTTCGTGGCCGCCCGCGCCGGTGAACAGCTGCGTGGCGAAGACATCGTCGTGGCCGCTGAAAAGACCGGCCTGGTGTTTGGCCACATGAACGTGTTCCACCGCCTGGTCGAAGGCCACCCCGAGCGCGGTCCGATCTTCTCGATGGCCAGCATCATGAAGCCGGGCAGCTTCGACATGGCCAATATCCGCGAGATGGAAACCCCGGCGATCGCCTTCTTCCTCACCCTGCCGGCGCCGCTGACCGCGCTGGACGCGTGGGAAAAGATGCTGCCGACCGTGCAGCGCATGGGCGAACTGCTCGACGGCGTGGTCCTGGACGACAGCCGCAATGCCCTGGGCCGCCAGCGCATCGCGCACATCCGTGACGAGCTGCGCGCCTACGACCGCCAGCACCAGGCCCCGCCGCTGACCAAAGCCCCGCGCTGGTAATCCAAGCGCGGTGGGCATCGAGCAGCCGACCGACGGTCGGCTCTACCCGGTGACTGCGGCGAACGCGTCGCGGAACCGCGCCATTTCCGCCGCCGTGCCCACGGTCACCCGTACCCGCTGCGGCCAGATGGGCCAGCTGCGGCCGATCACCACGCCCTGTTCGGCCATGGCGGCCGCGAACGCGCTGCCGTCGCGCTTGACGTCCACCACGAAGCAATTGGCTTCGGTCGGCACGCAGGCGAATCCGCGCGCGACCAGCCAGGCCACGGTGGCCTGCCGCACCTGCGTGTTCTCTGCCTTGCGCTGCGCCACCAGGCCCGGCGCGCGCAGGCTGGCCAGCCCGGCCGCGAGCGCGGTGACCGGCAGCGGGTTGTCGCCCAGGCTGGCCAGTTCGCGCAGTCGGTCCGGGTGCGCCGCGGCCACGCCCAGGCGCAACCCGGCCATGCCGTACAGCTTGGAAAACGTACGCAGCACGATCACATCGTCGCGCTGCATCACCTGGGCGATCACCGAGCGCTGATCGCTGTACTGCAGGTAGGCCTCGTCGACCAGCACCCGCGTCTGCCGGGGCTTGTTGGCCAGCAGCCAGGCGATGTCCGCGGCGGGGGTGATCGACCCGGTGGGGTTGTTCGGATTGCACAGGTACAGCAGGCCGGCGTTGATCCGTGCGGCTGCAGCGGCCATCGCGCGGACGTCATGCGCGCCGTCCTCGCGCAGCGCGATCCTGGCGACGGTGGCGCCGCGCGCGGCGGCCAGGTCGCCCAGCGCTTCGAAGGTGGGGTCGGCCACCACCAGCCCGGCGCTGGCCGAGGTCCACAGGATCGCGGCGCGGTTGAGCGGTTCGCTGGAGCCCGGGTACAGCCGCACGTGGTCCTTGCTGATGCCTTCCTGGCTGGCGAACAGGTCGCGCAGCTCACCGGCCAGTGCGAATAGATAGCGCCCGCTACCGGCCACGATCTCGCGCGCCGCAGCCTGCGCCACCGGCGCCGGGCCATACGGGCATTCGTTGAAGTTCAGCAGCACCGGGCCGCCGACCGCGCTGGCACGCGGCGAGGCGGCCGACACGGTCGACACGCCCAGCCCGGACAAGGCCAGACCGGTGCCGGCCAACTGCAGGAATGAACGGCGGGAAGGAGCGGCAACGGTCACGGAAACACCTGCATGGAGGGACTTGGCGCACGCTAACCCTGTGCCGGGTTGCCGGCAATAGCCACGCCGCACCGCAGCGGGGTGGCTGCCGGGGACGGCAGGCCATAAAATCAACAGCCCTTTCAGGATGCCTCCCGGATGAGCCCCAGCCCCGCTGAACGTGCCGAGGCACTGCGCCGCCAGATCGATGACGCCGGCACGGCCTACCACGAGCGCGACGAGCAGCTGATCCCGGATGCGGAGTACGACCGCCTGGTGCGCGAGCTGGAAGCACTGGAGCGCGACCACCCGGAACTGGCCGTTGCCGATTCCCCCACCCAGCGCGTCGGCGGCAAGGCCTCCTCGCGCTTTGCCGAAGTGCGCCACGCGGTGCCGATGCTGTCGCTGGGCAATGCCTTCAGCGACGAGGAAGTGCAGGATTTCGTGCGCCGCATCAGCGAGCGCCTGCGCCGCGATGCGCTGTATTTCTCGGCCGAACCCAAGCTCGATGGCCTGGCCATCAGCCTGCGCTACGAAAACGGGCGCTTCGTGCAGGGTGCCACCCGCGGCGATGGCAGCACCGGTGAGGACGTCAGCGCCAACCTGCGCCAGATCGCGGTGATTCCGCAGGAACTGCAGGGAGCGGGCTGGCCGGACGTGCTGGAAGTGCGCGGCGAGGTGTACATGGCGCGCGCCGATTTCGAGGCCTACAACGCACAGGCGCGCCTGCACGACGGCAAGGTGCTGGCCAACCCACGCAACGCCGCGGCCGGTTCGCTGCGCCAGCTGGACCCGAAGATGAGCGCCAGGCGCAAGCTCAGTTTCTACGCCTACGGCACCGGCCAGGTGGAGGGCGGCGAGTTGCCGCCTACCCACTCGGCCACGCTGGCGCAGCTGCGTGCGTGGGGCTTCCCGGTCAGCGAACTGTGCCAGGTGGTGGAGGGCAGTGCCGGCCTGCTGGCCTATTACCGCGACATTGGCGAGCGTCGCGATGGACTGGCGTTCGACATCGACGGCGTGGTCTACAAGCTGGACGACCGCGCCGGCCAGGAAACCATGGGCTTCGTATCGCGCGCGCCGCGCTGGGCAATCGCGCACAAATTCCCCGCGCAGGAACAGACCACCACGGTGGAGGCGATCGAAATCCAGATCGGCCGCACCGGTGCCGCCACCCCGGTGGCGCGCCTGAACCCGGTGGCCGTGGCGGGGGTGATCGTGTCCAACGCCACCCTGCACAACGCCGACCAGATCCAGCGCCTTGACGTGCGCGTGGGCGACACGGTGATCGTGCGCCGCGCCGGCGATGTGATTCCCGAAGTGGTCAGCGTCATCGCCGAACGGCGTCCGGCCGGCACCACGCCCTGGCAGATGCCGGCGCAGTGCCCGGTGTGCGGGTCGGAGATTGTGCGCGAAGAGGGCGAGGCCGTGTGGCGTTGCTCGGGCGAACTGAGCTGCCCGGCGCAGCGCAAGGAGGCCATCGCGCACTTCGCCTCGCGCCGCGCGATGGACATCGACGGCCTGGGGGGCAAGTACATCGAGACTCTGGTCGACGCCGGCATCGTACGAAGCGTGGCCGACCTGTACCGGCTCACCCGCGACCAGCTGCTGCACCTGAAGCTGGTGCTGGACGCCGAAACGCCTGAGGCCCTCGCGGCACAGATCGGCCTGCACCTGCCGCCGGAAGGCAGCGGCGACTACCTGCGCGCCATTCTGCAGCTCGATGGCAGCGACGCTGGCTGGCGCGCCAAGGCACTGGCAATGCCGGCGGCCTTTGCCTGGAACACCCGGAAGATCGCCACGCGCTGGGCCGACAACCTGATCGCGGCCATCGACGCCAGCCGCGACACCACGCTGGAACGGCTGCTGTTCGCGCTGGGCATCGAGAACGTCGGCGAGAACACCTCCAAGGGACTGTCGACCTGGTTCGGCGACCTCGAGCTGATCCGTCACCTGCCGTGGCCGCTGTTCAAGCGCGTGCCCGACATCGGCGGGGAAGTGGCACGTTCGCTGGGCCACTTCTTCGAGCAGTCCGGCAACCAGGACGCCATCGATGCCCTGCTGAAGGTGGGGCAGGTGCGCATCGGCGATACCCACGCGCCGTCGGCCAAGCTGCGCGACGGCCTGGATTTCGCCCAGCTGCTGGTAGAGGCCGAGATTCCCGGCATCACCCGCCTGCGCGCCGAAAAGCTCACCGCCGCACTGCCCGATGCGGCCGCATTGGTCGACGCCGAGCCCGTGCGTTTCGTGGCGGCCGGGCTGCCCAACGAAGTGGCGCTTGGCCTGGCCGACTGGCTGGACCGCGACGGCCATGCACAGATGCTGCTCAAGGCCGACGACTACCGCCGCACGCTGCTGACCCGCGCGCCGGAGCAGACCGAGCAGGTGGCCGGCCCGCTGGATGGCCAGACCGTGGTGCTGACCGGCACGTTGGCGCAGATGACCCGTGACGAGGCCAAGGCGCGGCTGGAAGCGCTGGGCGCCAAGGTGTCCGGCAGCGTCTCCAAGAAGACCGCGTTCGTGGTGGCCGGCACCGAAGCCGGGTCCAAGCTGACCAAGGCCGGGGAACTGGGCATCGAGGTGTGGGACGAAGACCGCCTGGTCGCTTTCCTGGCGCAGCACTGAACCCACGGCGGGGCCGTTGCGCCCCGCCGTCCCGCATCACCGGAGAACCCCATGCACACTGCCGTCCTCGACTTCCGCCTGGCCACCGTGGCCGACACCGACCTGCTGATCGGGCTGATGCGCGAGTTCTACGCCGAAGACCAGCTCGACTTCGATGATGCGCGGGTCCGCACCGCGCTGGCCGCGCTGCTGGAAGAGCCGCGCAACGGCGAAGTGCTGCTGTGGCTGGACGAGGCAGGCAGCGTGGTGGGCTACGCGGCGCTGGCGATGGGCTTCAGCCTGGAGCAGGGCGGTCATTTCGCGCTGCTCGATGAGCTGTACCTGCGCCATGCCGCGCGTGGCCGCGGCCGTGGCAAGCAGGCGCTGGCCATCCTGGAACAGCGCGCCAATGCGCGCGGGGTGGCGCGCATGCGGCTGGAAGTGAACCACCACAACGAACTGGCGCGGCGGCTGTACCTGGCCACCGGCTACGTCGACGACACCCGCGACCTGCTCACCCTGCCGCTCGCGCAGCGACTGAAGGACGCGCGCGCATGATCGCCGCGCTGCGCCAGCGTGCCGCGCTCAACGCGTTGATCCGGTCGTTCTTTGCCGCGCGCGACGTGCTGGAAGTGGAAACGCCGATCCTGTCGGCGGCCGGCAACACCGAGCCGAACATCGACAGCTTCCACACCCGCTTCAGCGGCCACGTTGACGCCGGCAGCGCACAACGCTGGTTGCGCACCTCGCCCGAATACCCGCTCAAGCGACTGCTCGCCGCCGGCGTGGGCGACTGCTACGAACTCGGCCGGGTGTTCCGCAACGGCGAAGCCGGTGGCCGCCACAACCCCGAGTTCACCATGCTGGAGTGGTACCGGGTGGGCTGGGACCACCACCGGCTCATCGAGGAAACCGTTGCGCTGGTCCGCGCCGCACTCGGCCTGGTGCAGCGCACCGCCGATCTGCGCGTGGTCGACTACCGCAGCCTGTACCAGCAGCAGCTGGGCGTGGACCCGTTCGACGCATCGCTGGCGCAGCTGCAGGCGCCGCTGGCCTCGGTCCGCATTGACGCAGACGGCCTCACCCGCGACGACTGGCTGGACCTGCTGATGACCCATTGCATCCAGCCCACGTTTGATGACGACAGCATGACCGTCGTCCACGACTGGCCGGCCAGCCAGGCCGCGCTGGCGCGTATCCGCCCGGGCACGCCGCCGCTGGCCGAGCGCTTCGAGCTGTACCTGGGCGCGGTGGAACTGGCCAACGGGTACCACGAGCTGAACGACGCTGCTGAACAGCGCGCGCGCTTCACCCGCGACCACGCCGTACGTGCGGCGCGTGGCGATGTGATGCCGCCGCTGGACGAGCCGTTGCTGCAGGCCCTGCCGGATCTGCCCGATTGCGCCGGCGTTGCGGTCGGGGTGGATCGCCTGCTGATGGCGATGAACCGCACCACGCGGATTGCCGATGTACTGGCGATCGATTTCGCCCAAGCCTGAACGCACAACGCGCGTGATTGTCGCGTGTACGTCTTGCGCGACCTGCACGATGATGCTCTGATCACAGCGCATGCCCGATGGTAGGCGCGTGATCGTTCAGTTGCGGCGGGGAAAGGGTTGATGAAGCTGTGGGAAGTTGCCGAACTGCCATCATGGAGCGCGCCGCGCTGGACGTGGACGTGGTGGACGCTGGTGTTGTGGAGCAGCGTGCTGCCTGCCACGGCGATGGCCGACCAGACCGGGTACGAAGCGCAGGTGGTGCGCTGCCAATCGCGTGACATGGAATGGGTGCACTGCGACATGCCGGTGGCCAACGGCGTGGACCTGATACGCCAGTTGTCCGACAGCAGCTGCATCCGCGGCACCGAATGGGGCACTGATCGTTCCGGCGTGTGGGTCACGCTGGGCTGCCGTGCCGAATTCCGCAGCCGACCGGCAGGCGGCGCCAGCACCGGCGCCGTGCGGCAGGTGCGCCGGGTGCTGCGCTGCGAATCCAATGGACGTCCGCAGAGTTGCCCGGTGGCACTGCAGGGTGCGCCGGTCAGGCTGCTGCGCCAGCTGTCGGCCATGCCGTGCCGCGAAAACCACAGCTGGGGCGTGCGACGCAACGAAGTGTGGGTCACCCGCGGCTGCCAGGGCGACTTCGAAGTGGGCGCTGCCGACGGCTCCGGGTTCCTCGATGCGCCTCGCACGCTGGTGTGCGAATCCAAGTCGCGCCAGCGGCGTTTCTGCGGGGCGACCATCGGCAAGGGCGCGCGCTTGTCCAAACAGTTGTCCGGCAGCCCCTGCGAGGAAGGCCGCAGCTGGGGCTGGGACGTGCGTGGGGTGTGGGTAGACAACGGCTGCCGCGCTGAATTCCAGGTCAATTGAGCCGCGCTTTGGCGGCTTGGGCGTGCGCCGCTACAATGCTGCGATGAACGCATCCACCGACATCGACTACGCCCGTTACGACCATATCCGCCCGATCCTGTGGACCGGCGATACCCTGCAACTGCTCGACCAGCGCAAGCTGCCGTTCGTGGTGGAGCACGTGGAATGCCGCGACAGTGACGCCGTGGCCGAGGCCATCCATGCGCTCACCGTGCGCGGCGCGCCGGCGATCGGCATTGCCGCCGCCTGGGGCGTGGTGCTGGCCGCGGCCGGGGTGCAGGCCGACGATGGCGCCCAGGCGCTGGCCAAGCTGGAACCGGCCCTGCAGCGGCTCAACGCGTCCCGCCCGACCGCGGTGAACCTGGCCTGGGCGCTGGCCCGCATGCGCCGCGCGCTGGCCCCGGCCGGTGCCGACTGGCAGCAGGTGCTGGCCACCGAGGCCCAGGCCATCGCAGATGAAGACCTGGCCGCCAACCGCCACATGGGCGCGCTCGGCGCCGGCCTGATCGAGGCCGGCAGTGGCGTGCTCACCCACTGCAATACCGGCTCCCTGGCCACCGCCGGGTTCGGCACCGCGTTGGGGGTGATCCGCGCGGGCATGGCCCAGCACCGTATCGCCAAGGTCTTCGCCGGCGAAACCCGGCCGTGGCTGCAGGGCGCGCGCCTGACCGTGTGGGAGCTGCAGCAGGACGGCATCGACGCCACCCTGATCGCCGATTCGGCCGCCTCGCACCTGATGAAGACCGGCGCGGTGCAGTGGGTGATCGTCGGTGCCGACCGCATCTGCGCCAACGGCGACACCGCCAACAAGATCGGCACCTACCAGCTGGCCATCGCCGCCCGCCACCACGGGGTCAAGTTCATGGTGGTGGCGCCGTCCTCCACGGTGGACATGGACACCGCCGACGGCGAGCAGATCGAGATCGAGCAGCGCGATCCGGGCGAGCTGTACGGGGTAGGGGGCACGCGCACCGTGGCCGAGGGCATCGCCGCCTGGAACCCGGTGTTCGACGTCACCCCGGGCAGCCTGATCGATGCCATCGTCACCGAGCGCGGGGTGATCCTGAATCCGACGGTGACCAACATGCAGGCCGCGTTCGGCTGATTTCCGCCGCCATGTGCCACGACCAACGGTCGTGGCCTACCGGGATCGGGTGGGTGGCCTGGCCTCCTCCCGGGCAGGTACCGACCGTTGGTCGGTACGCCTTTCCCGGCCGAACCCGGCCCACACCCGCAACGCCCCCGTAAGTTCCTGATTCTTGCCGGTAAAACGCCCGTAAAAGCAGGCGGGAAACGGGCCGTTGTGGTAGACTTCAACGGTTAATCGAGATTCCGGCGCGGCCGCCCCGAAAGGGCTGGCGCGACGGACTGGACCGCTCCCAGACAACGGAACCCGAATGGCAGAAACCGCCAAGGAAATCATCCAGGTCAACCTGGAAGACGAGATGCGCAAGAGTTACCTCGATTACGCGATGAGCGTGATCGTGGGCCGCGCCCTCCCGGATGCGCGCGATGGCCTCAAGCCGGTGCATCGCCGCGTGCTGTTCGCGATGAGCGAGTTGAACGCGCACAGCAACAAGCCTTACTTCAAGTCGGCCCGTATCGTCGGTGACGTCATCGGTAAGTACCACCCGCATGGCGATCAGTCGGTGTACGACACGCTGGTGCGTCTGGCACAGCCGTTCTCGCTGCGCTACATGCTGGTCGATGGCCAGGGTAACTTCGGTTCGGTCGACGGCGACTCCGCCGCGGCCATGCGATACACCGAAGCCCGCATGTCCAAGCTCACCCATGAGCTGATGGCCGACCTGGACAAGGAAACCGTCGATTTCCAGCCCAACTACGACGAAAAGGAACTGGAGCCGACGGTCATGCCGACCCGGTTCCCGAACCTGCTGGTCAACGGTTCGGCCGGTATCGCGGTGGGCATGGCGACCAACATTCCGCCGCACAACCTCACCGAGTCCATCAACGCCTGCATCGCGCTGATCGACAACCCCGAGATCGACGTCGACGGCCTGATGGAGTACATCCCGGGCCCGGACTTCCCGACCGCGGGCATCATCAACGGTACCGCCGGCATCGTCGCCGGTTACCGGACCGGGCGTGGCCGGGTGCGCATCCGCGCCAAGGCGGAGATCGAAGTGGCCGACAACGGCCGCGAATCGATCATCGTCACCGAGATCCCGTACCAGGTGAACAAGGCCCGGTTGATCGAGAAGATCGCCGAGCTGGTCAAGGAGAAGAAGCTCGAAGGCATCAGCGAACTGCGCGATGAGTCCGACAAGGACGGCATGCGCATCTTCATCGAGATCAAGCGCGGCGAGTCGGCGGAAGTTGTGTTGAACAACCTCTACCAGCAGACCCAGATGGAGTCGGTGTTCGGCATCAACATGGTGGCGCTGGTCGATGGCCGCCCGCAGTTGCTGAACCTCAAGCAGATGCTCGAGGCGTTCGTGCGCCATCGCCGCGAAGTGGTCACCCGCCGCACCGTGTACGAGCTGCGCAAGGCGCGCGCCCGTGCCCACGTGCTGGAAGGCCTGACCGTTGCGCTGGCCAACATCGACGAGATGATCGAACTGATCAAGACCTCGCCCAATCCCGGTGAAGCACGCGAGCGCATGCTGGCGCGCTTGTGGGAGCCGGGCCTGGTCGGGTCGATGCTGGGCGCTGCCGGTGCGGAAACCTCGCGTCCGGAAGACCTGCCCAAGGGCGTGGGCCTGATCACTGGCGGCTACCAGCTGACCGAGATCCAGGCCACCCAGATCCTGGAAATGCGCCTGCACCGCCTGACCGGGCTGGAGCAGGACCGCCTGACCGAAGAGTACAAGCTGCTGCTGGAAACCATCGCCGGGCTGATCCACATCCTGGAAGATCCAGACCGCCTGCTGCAGGTCATCCGCGAAGAGCTGATCAACGTGCGTACCGAGTTCGGCGACGAACGCCGCACCGAGATCCGCCACAGCGAAGAAGACCTGGACATCCTCGACCTGATCGCCCCGGAAGACGTGGTGGTCACCCTGTCGCACGCCGGTTACGTCAAGCGCCAGCCGGTCAGCGCCTACCGCGCCCAGCGTCGTGGTGGCCGTGGCCGCAGCGCGGCGTCGACCAAGGAAGAGGATTTCATCGAGCAGCTGTGGCTGGTCAACACGCACGACACGCTGTTGACCTTCACCAGTGCCGGCAAGGTGTTCTGGCTGCCGGTGCACCAGTTGCCCGAAGCCGGTTCCAATGCGCGTGGTCGCCCGATCATCAACTGGATTCCGCTGGAACCCGGTGAGCGGGTGCAGGCCGTGCTGCCGGTGCGCGAGTACGCCGAACGCCAGTTCGTGTTCTTCGCCACCCGCAACGGTACCGTCAAGAAGACCCCGCTCAGCGAGTTCGCCTTCCGCCTGGCGCGCGGCAAGATCGCGATCAACCTGGACGAAGGCGATGCGCTGGTCGGCGTCGGCCTGACCGACGGTGAGCGCGACATCCTGCTGTTCGCCTCCAACGGCAAGACCGTGCGCTTTGGTGAAGACAAGGTCCGCTCGATGGGCCGTACCGCCACCGGCGTGCGCGGCATCAAGATGGCCAAGGGCGAAGAGGTCGTGAGCCTGATCGTGGCCGAGAGTGCCGGCGGCAACGAGGACGAGAACGAGGACGACGGCAGCGTCGAAGAAACCGTGATCGAGAACGGCGATGCCGTGATCGAGGTCGGCGACGACGACAGCATGCTGTACATCCTGACCGCCACCGAGAACGGCTACGGCAAGCGCACCCCGCTGCCGGATTACCCGCGCAAGGGCCGCGGTACCCAGGGCGTGATCGGCATCCAGACCACCGAGCGCAACGGCAAGCTGGTCAGCGCGGTGCTGATGGGCGCAGCCGATGAAGTGCTGCTGATCTCCGATGGCGGCACCCTGGTGCGGACCCGTGGTTCGGAAATCAGCCGCGTCGGCCGCAACACCCAGGGCGTCACCCTGATCCGTCTGTCCAAGGACGAGAAGCTGCAGGCGGTTGAACGCATGGATGCGTCGATCGGTGACGACGAACTGGTGGACGTGGTGCCGGTTGCCGGGGAGGCTGCGGCGGCCGAACCTGCCGCCACCGACGAGCAGACCCCGCAGGGCTGATCGCGCTGACAGGCAGTACCACGACGACGCCGGCCTTGTGCCGGCGTCGTCGTTTCTGCCTTGCACGGGGCGCTACCTTGCCTATCGTGGCGGCCCGTTGAAAGAACGCATGTACTTCACGGTGACGGTGGGATAACGGCTCCCGAACCAGCGGACATTCGCGTCCGCGATGGCAGTCCACCAGTGGCCGGACCCCGTTCGCGCCACGCCGCATGGAGACCCCGATGTCCGCCGCCGCCCGCGCCGCCCGCCCCGATCCTTCGTCCACCGCCCGGCGCCCGCGCCACGCGCTGGTGACCGTGTTGTCCCTCGTCCTGATGCTGCTCGGCCTGGTGCTGGGCGGGCTGGGTGCGTGGCTGGCCACCCTTGGCGGCTCCTGGTACTACGTGCTGGCCGGCGTCGGCCTGCTGGTGGCCGGCGTGCTGCTGTGGGGCAACCGGCGCGCCGGTGCACTGTGGTTCGGCGCGGTGTTCGTGGGCACCTTGCTGTGGACAGGGTGGGAGTCGGGCAGCGACTACTGGCGCTGGGTGCCGCGGCTGGGCCTGATCGTCGGCATCGGCCTGGTGCTGTCGCTGCTGCTGCCGACGCTGGACCGGCCGTTCTCGCGGCGGCTCTCGCGCAGCATTGCCGGCGTGCTGGCGCTGGTGTTCGTGGCCGCCTTCGCGCTGGCGTTCGTGCCGCATGGGGTTACCGCTGCCAGCGGCAACTTCCCCGAGGCGATGACCAGCACCGGCCTGGCGCCGACCGCCGACGCACCGCTGCAGCCCGCCGACAAGCCGGGCGACGACGACTGGGCCGCGTACGGTCGCAACAACGCAGCCACGCGTTTCTCGCCGCTGCAGCAGATCACCCCGGACAACGTGGCCACGCTCGAACAGGCCTGGCTGTTCCGTACCGGTGACCTGCCGCAGAAGCGCTGGGGTGCTGAAACCACGCCGCTGAAGGTGGGCGACACGCTGTACCTGTGCACCGCGCGCAACCAGCTGGTGGCGCTCAACGTTGCCGACGGCACCGAGCGCTGGCGGTTCGATCCGAAGATCAAGGACAAGTCGATTCCCTACACCGCCGCGTGCCGTGGCGTGTCGTACTACGAAGTACCCGCGACCGCGCAGCAGGCCGCCGATGCCGACGTCGCCGCCGACCTCGCCTCCGGGCTGTCGCAGGTGCCGGTGCTGACCCAGCTGCCGCGCAGTGCCTGCTCGGCCCGCATCATCGAAGGCACCCTCGATGGCCGCCTGATCGCCGTGGACGCGGCGACCGGCAAGCCGTGCGCGGGCTTCGGCAACAACGGCCAGGTCGACATCACCCTGGGCATGGGCGACAGCCCGGCCGGGTATGTGTCGATCACCTCGCCGCCGGCGATCGTGCAGGGCGTGATCGTCACCGGTCACCAGGTGCTGGACGGCCAGCGCCGCGACGCGCCCTCCGGCGTGATCCAGGCCTACGACGCGATCACCGGCAAGCTACGCTGGGCCTGGGACATGGACCAGCCCGAACTGACCGGCCTGCCGGCGCAGGGCAAGACCTACACGCGAGGTACCCCGAACATGTGGACCACCGCCACCGGCGATGACCAGCTGGGCCTGGTGTACCTGCCGATGGGCAATTCGGCCGGCGACTACTGGAGCGGGTCGCGTACCGAGAACCAGAACAAGTACGCCACCTCGCTGGTCGCCATCGACGTCAACACCGGCAAGCCGGTCTGGCATTTCCAGGCGGTACGCAAGGATGTGTGGGACTACGACATGGGCTCGCAGGCCACGCTGGTCGATTACCCGACTGCCGCGGGCAAGGTGCCGGCGATCCTGCTGCCGACCAAGCAGGGCGACATGTACGTGCTCGACCGCCGCACCGGTCAGCTGCTCACCCCGGCCGAAGAGCGCAAGGTGCCCACCGGCGGCGTCGAGCCCGAGCAGCGTTCGCCCACGCAGCTGTTCTCGCTGTACCACACGCTGCGCAAGCCGGACCTCACCGAGCGCGACATGTGGGGCATCACCCCGATCGACCAGCTGGTATGCCGCATCCAGTTCCGCAAGGCCAGCTATGAAGGCTTCTACACGCCGCCCACCGCCGACCGGCATTCCATCGAGTACCCCGGCTACAACGGCGGTTCGGATTGGGGCAGCGTGTCGGTGGACCCGCGTCGTGGCGTGATCGTGGCCAACTACAACGACATGCCCAACTACAACCTGCTGGTGCCGCGTGCCACCGCCGACAAGCTGGGCTGGGTGCCGCGCGAAGATGTGCGGGCCGACAAGGGCGGCGCCGAAGGGGCAGGGGACCCGCAGACCGGCACGCCCTACGCGATCGACGTCAACGCCGGTTGGCGCCTGCCGTTCACCAAGCTGCTGTGCAAGCAGCCGCCGTACGGTGGCATCCGCGCGGTGGACATGCGCACCGGCAAGACCCTGTGGGACCGCCCGTTCGGCAGCGCCCGCGGCAACGGCCCATTCGGCATCCGCTCCGGTTTGCCGATCGAGATCGGTACGCCCAACAACGGCGGCTCGGTGGTCACCGCCAGCGGCCTGATCTTCATCGCCGCGGCCACCGATGACCTGCTGCGCGCCATCGACCTGAAGACCGGCAAGGAACTGTGGCACGCCAAGCTGCCGGCCGGTGGCCAGGCCAACCCGATGATCTACGCCTTCGGTGGGCGCCAGTACGTGGTGATCATGGCCGGTGGCCACCACTTCATGGAAACCCCGGCGGGCGATTACGTGATTGCCTACGCGCTGCCGAAGTGATCGGCGGCGGGGTGGACGCATCGGCGACGATGCGCCCATCCCGCCCAAGCGGGTACGATGGGGACTCCCGACCAAGGGTAGACAAGGACGAGCATGCACGTGACCCTGTTGCGTACCACCGTACTCGCGCTTGCGTTGGGGCTGTCGCCCGCAGCGTTGGCCGCAGATCCGGCACCGCTGGAGCTGACCCCTGCCGAAGGGCTCAGCTACTGGACCCCGGCCCCCGGCACCTTTACCCCGCCCATGACCGTCGACCCCAAGCGGGTGGCCTACGCCGAAGAGGTCACCCTGGCGTACACGATCACCCCGCGTGGCCGTACCGCCGACGTGCAGATCATCGACGCCAAACCGGCGGGCGCACATGCCGACTGGGCGGTCGACGCGATCAAGGCCATGCGCTTCGAACCCACCCAAAGCAACGCCCAGCGCACGCCGATCCGCAGCCAGGTCACCAGCCGCTGGGCCGGCCCCACCCCGTAGCGCCGGGCTCTGCCCGGCCGCTGTTGCCCTTCGTTGTAGCCCGAAAGGCAGCCGGGTAAAACCCGGCGCGACGCGAGGATCAACGCCTGCGCCCGTAGCGCCGGGCTCTGCCCGGCCGCTGTTGCGCGTCGTCGTAGCCCGAAAGGCAGCCGGGTAGAACCCGGCGCGACGCAAGGATCAACGCCTGCGCCCGTAGCGCCGGGCTCTGCCCGGCCGCTGTTGCCCTTCGTTGTAGTCCGAAAGGCAGCCGGGTAGAACCCGGCGCTACGCAAGGATCAACGCCTGCGCCCGTAGCGCCGGGCTCTGCCCGGCCGCTGTTGCCCTTCGTCGCAGCCCGAAAGGCAGCCGGGTAGAACCCGGCGCTACGGCGCGATGCATTTTTCCTACACGCAGGCACGGTGTTGGCCGCTGCGACAAGGCGCTGGGTTGTCGCACGATGCCGCGATGGCCAGCCCCGCATTGCAACGTGGACGATTTTCCTGCCAAGGGCACTGCTACGTCGTCACTACGGTCACTGCACGTCGGCAACGTCTCTTCGCCGTTGCCGCCAACGCGGACGAAATGATCCGCTGGATGCAGGCGTCGGATCGTGAAGGCCGCACGCGATCCATGGCCTGGGTGGTCATGCCAGACCACGTGCACTGGATGTTTACCTTGCGCAGCACGACGTTGGCCACCGTCGTCCGCACCACCAAATCGCGGGCAGCCAAGGCGATCAATCAGCGCAATGGCACGCACGGAGCGATCTGGCAGCCCGGCTACTACGATCAACTGCAGCGTGACGAACGCCAGTGGCTGACCGAGGCGGACTACATTCTTTCCAACCCGGTGCGCGCCGGGTTGGCGACGGCGGTTGGGGAGTACCCTTTCGCGTGGTGCCGCTGGCCAACTCCGTAGCGCCGGGCTCTGCCCGGCCGCTGTTGCGCTTCGCTGTAGCGTTGGAGGCAGCCGGGTAGAACCCGGCTCTACGGGCAGCCGGGTAGAACCCGGCTCTACGGGCAGCCGGGTAGAACCCGGCGCTACGGCACCCGCACCATCTTCGTCAGCAGGTGCGCCACCACGCCGGCCGGGTCGGCGGTGCGGCCCACGTGCGTGCTCGACATCTGCACCACCGAGCTGCGCTTGGCGGTGAGGAAGTGGAAGCGCGCCCGGGCCGGGAGCTGTGCGATCGGGCCGGCGCCTGCGTCGCCGCGGCAGATGGCCACGATGGCATCCAGCCACGGCTGCAGGGCGTCCAGGTCCAGGGACGGGGCGAATGCGTGCATCCGCGCCGGGTCGATTTCGATCGCCGCATCCAGGTGCTTGGCCCCCGGGCACGACACGATCACCCCGACGTTGATGAACTCTTCGCGTTCAACCCGCGGCACTACGCGGATCACCGCGTAGTCATACGTGTGCAGCGTGGGCACGGACGGCCTCCTGGACGAAGACGGCACGCACCTGCAGGCGTCGCTTGAGATAGTCGATATATGCCTGGCGGTACTGCGCCGGGCTGTCGAAGGCGGGCTCGTCGACCAGCCAGCTGTCCGGCACCAGGCCGACGATGCGTTCGATTTCGGCATCGGGCAGCGCGGCGGCCAATGCCGCGTCCACCTCGGCGATCTGCGTGGCGAACGGCAGCAGCACATGGTCGCGGATCAGCACGAACGGCTTTTCGCAGGCTTCGCCGGCGTTGGCCCAATCGTGGTGGAAATACATCGCCGCACCGTGATCGATCAGATGCAACTTGCGGTGCCACACCATCAGGTTGGGGTTGCGCGCAGTGCGATCGACGTTGCTGGTCAGCGCGTCGAACCACACGATCCGCGAGGCCAGCTCGGCATCCACCGGCATGGCCGCCGGGTCGTAGTTGATCGCGCCGGGCAGATAATCGCTGCCGAGGTTGGTGCCTTCGCTGGCGCGGATCAGGTCCTGGATCTCCGGGTCGGGCTCGGTGCGGGCGAACTCGCGGTCGAGTTCGACGAACATGATCTCCGGGATCGGCAGGCCAACACTGCGCGCCATCTCACCGGCGATCAGCTCGGCGATCAGCGCCTTGGGGCCTTGCCCGGCGCCCCGGAACTTGAGCACGACCATGCCGTCGTCGTCGGTTTCGACCACGGCGGGCAGGGAGCCGCCCTCACGAAGGGGCGTGATGTAACGAAGGGCGTGGAGTGTGCGCACGGAGCGTCCATTGACGAGGCTGCAGCGTCATCTTACCGTGGCCGGCAGTCCGGTACGGATCCGGATGCAGGCTGCGGCACAGGAAGGACACATGGGCAAGGGAATGGCAACTCTGGTGTTGGTCGTCCTGGGCGCGCTGCTGCTGTGGTACAGCGGCCTGCTGGATGAATTCCGTGCAGGCAGCAACCTGCAGGCACGGGAAACCTTCTGGCGCGAGCAGGTGCAGGCCGCCGCACTGGACGGCGGCTCCCGCGCGGCGGTCGAGCAGTTTGCCGCGCGCCATCAGCTGACCCTGCAGTGCGACGCAGTTCCCGCCGGCTCGGACATCACCGAGTGCCTGGCCGACGATCCGCAGGCCAGGGGCGGCACCGCCACCCATCCGATGACCCTGCAGCTGTTCTTCATGTTCTACGGCGACCGCCTGCACACCTTCACCAGCACCCCGCGCTCGCTGGAGTGACGGCGCTGCGGCGCCAGTCCCGCCGGCCCGCAGCGGCGGCGGCGTGCCAGTGCTTTCGGCCCATTCCGACCCGGACGCCCGGTGCTAGATTCGACGTTTGCCCGGCGACGTCCCTGCCGCCGGGTACCCACCATCGCAAGGGGACCCACATGCCGATCCGTCGTACCACCCTGGCCGCAGCCGTTGCTGTTGCCACCTTCAGTCTGTTCGCTACCGCGCCGGCCTTCGCCGACTACGCCAAGCCGCCGGAGCACCTGCTCAAGGTGCTCAAGGCCCCGCCGCCGCCGGCGCCCAGCCTGGACCCGAGCGGGCAGCGCCTGTTGCTGACCACCGCACAGACCTATCCCTCGATCGAGCGCGTGGCCCAGCCGTACCTCAAGCTGGCCGGCGTGCGCCTGGAGCCGAAGAACCGCAGCCGCCATGACACCCAGGGCGGCTATGGCATCCCGGCCTGCGTGGCCGACTTCACCCTGGTCGACGTGGGCACCGCCAAGCACACCAAGGTTGCCCTGCCGCAGGGCTGCGCGGGTGCGGCGCAGTGGTCTGCCGATGGCCAGCGGTTTGCGTTCCAGAACGCGGTGGATACCTCGGTGCAGCTGTGGGTGGGCGATGCGGTGACCGGCCAGGTCAAGCAGGTGCCGGATGTGCAGCTCAATCCGATCTTCGGCTACACCCTGCAGTGGCTGGGCGGCGGGCAGCAGCTGCTGGTCAAGCGGGTGCCGGCCAACCAGGGCCCGGCACCGACCAGCGGCAACGGCCCCGGTGGCCCCGACGTGCAGGAATCGCTCGGCAGCAGTGGCGAGAGCAGCACCTATGAAGCGCGCGATACGCTCACCAGCGCGCACGATGAAAAACTGTTCGCTTACTACGGGTTGTCGCAGCTGGCGGTGGTCGACGTGGCCGCCGGCCAGGTGCGCAACGTCGGCACGCCGGCGCTGTACAACGAGGTCAACGCGGCACCCGATGGCGTGCACGTGCTGACCGAGACCCTGAAGGCGCCGTTCTCCCACGCAGTGACGTACCAGCGCTTCGCCAACGACGTGGCCGTGCTCGACCTGACCACGGGCCGCGCGGCCGCGATCGCCAGCCTGCCGCTGGCCGACCGCGTACCGGTGCACGGCGTGCCCGAAGGCCCGCGTGACTTTGATTGGCGCGCCACCGACCCGGCCACGCTGGTCTACGCCGAGGCGTTGGACAAGGGCGACTGGAAGGTGACGGTGCCGCACCGCGACCGCGTGCTTGCGCTGAAGGCACCGTTCAACGGCAAGCCGCAGGAGATCGCGCGCACCGCGCAGCGCTTCGAAGGCATCGCATGGAGCGCCGATCCGGCGGTGTCGTTCCTGTTCGAGAACGACGAGAACCGCCACTGGCGGCAGACCCGCATCGTCGATGTGGACCAGCCGACGAAGGAAGGGCGCCTGCTGTGGGATCTGTCCAGCGACGAGCAGTACGCCGACCCGGGCAACCTGGTGTTCACGCGCCTGCCCAACGGCGCGTCGGTGGTACGCCAGGACGGCGCGTTCGTGTTCCTGCGCGGGCAGGGCGCCTCGCCGCAGGGCGACCGGCCGTTCCTGGACCGCCTGGACCTGGGCTCGCTGAAAACCGAGCGCCTGTTCCGCAGCGGCGCCGACGCGTATGAGCAGATCCTCGGCCTGACCGCTACGCCCGGCCGCTACCTCACCTGGCACCAGTCGGTGATGGACCCGCCGAACGCGTTCGTGCGCCAGCAGGGCGAGCGCAACGCCGCGGCGAAGGATGGCGAAGCGCAGTACGCCTCCACCGCCACCGCGCTGACCCGACTCACCGACCCGACCCCGGAAGTGCGCCAGATCCAGAAGCGGCTGGTGACCTACAAGCGCGCCGATGGCGTGGATCTGTCGTTCACCCTGTACACGCCGCCCGGGTACAAGGAAGGCCAGCGCGTGCCGGCGATCCTGTATGCGTACCCGGCCGACTTCGCCAGCGCCGCGCAGGCCGGGCAGGTGTCCGGTTCGCAGCAGACCTTCACCCGGTTGGCACCGTACCGGCTGATGCTGCTGGCCGGCTACGCGATCATCGACAACGCCTCGTTCCCGATCGTGGGCGACCCGAAGAACGCCTACGACACCTACCTGGAACAGCTGGAAGCCGATGCCAAGGCCGCGGTGGACAAGGCCGTGGACCTGGGCGTGGTGGACCGCAACCGGATCGGCGTGACCGGGCACAGCCATGGCGGCCTGATGACCGCCAACCTGATCGCGCACACCACCCTGTTCAAGGCCGGCGTGGCCACGAGTGGGTCGTACAACAAGACCTTCACCCCGTTCGGTTTCCAGAACGAGCGGCGCTCGGTGTGGCAGGCGCAGGACGTGTACCTGAAGGCGTCGCCGTTCTTCTATGCCGACAAGATCAAGCTGCCGTTGCTGCTGGTCCACGGTGAGGACGATGCCAATCCGGGTACCGAACCGTTCCAGTCGCGCAAGCTCTACCAGGCCATCCGCGGCAACGGCGGCACCACGCGTCTGGTGATGCTGCCCAACGAGCCGCACTGGTACACCGCATTGGAGTCCAACGAGCAGCTGGTGTACGAAATGCTCACCTGGTTCGACACCTACGTGAAGAACGCGCGGTAACGTCGACCGTTGCTCGACAGCTGTTGTTGTCCGTCGACTGTTCTTGCTCCACCTCGATCGGCCGTCCTTCAAAAGGGCGGCCGATCGTCTTTGCAGCGCATGCCGGGAACGCAACAACACATGCGTTATCCTGCGCCGCAATGAATGCTCTCCTGATAACCCTGCTGTTGGCCGTTGCGCCCGCTACCGACCCCGCCGCGGAATCTGCGCCCCCGCTGCCTGCCCCGTTGACGTCGCTCGGCCTCCGCACCGGCATGGATTACGCACCGGTACGCAGCGCGCTGCTCCAGCACGGCTGGACCGCCGAACCCCACGATTACGACGGTGCGCCGCCCATCGCCAGGTACCCGGAGGTCGACTGCGGCCAAGGGTGGCAGGCGGTGTGCTCGGTGGGCTATCGCAAGGGCGACAACGTGGTTTACCTGGCCATGGATCCGGCGGCCGACGGCCACCTGCGGCTGTTGGGGGCCGAGTGAGCTGAGCGCGCAGGCGCGCGCTGCACATCTGGACGCGGCCGCTACCGGCAGGCAGAGTGCGCTGGTGAAGCGGTGCATGGCCGCACCCGTGGAGAAGCCTGATGCAGACCGGACGAGCAGCACGCTGCGGTGAGCGTGTGCGCGGCGTGCTGGCCGTGTGCCTGCTGGTGATGCTGCCTGCGCTGGCACACGCGCAGCCGCCTGCCGCCATGGACGCCCCCTCCACCTCCACCGCCCCCGAACGCCCGCGCACCTGCCTGGTGCTCGGCGGTGGCGGCGCGCGCGGCGCGGCCCATATCGGCGTGCTCAAGGTGCTGGAACGCGAGCACGTGCCGATCGACTGCATCGTCGGCACCTCGATGGGCGCGGTGGTGGGCGGCCTGTATGCCTCCGGCTACACCGCCGACGAGATCGAAGCGGTGCTCGACCGTATCGACTGGGCCGAGGTGCTCCACGACAAGCCCCCGCGCAACGAGCGCAGCATGCGCCGCAAGGAGGACGACCTGCGCCTGCTGGGGGGCGTGGAAGTAGGCCTGAGCGACGGCAAGATCGCGTTTCCGCAAGGGCTGATCCAGGGCCAGAAGCTGGAGATGCTGCTGCGCCGCCTGCTGTTGCCGACCTGGCAGGTGCATGATTTCGACCAGCTGCCGATTCCGTTCCGGGCGATTGCCACCGACATCGTCAGTGGCGAAAAGGTGGTGTTCGCACAGGGCGACCTGGCGCTGGCCATCCGCGCCAGCATGTCGGTGCCGGGCGTGTTCGCGCCGGTGCGTTACCAGGGGCGCCTGCTGGTGGATGGCGGCGTGGTCGACAACGTGCCCATCGACGAGGCGCGCCGGCTGGGGGCCCAGCGCCTGATCGTGTCGCGGGTGGGGACGCCGTTGATGACCGAGGCCCAGCTGGATTCGCCGCTGGCGATCAGCCACCAGATGGCCAGCGTGCTGATGCAGCGCGAGGTGCTGGCGCAGCTGGCCACGTTGGGGCCGCAGGATCTGCTGGTGACCCCGCCGTTGGGGGACATGGGCAGCCAGGAGTTCAATCGCTCGCCGCAGGCGGTGGGCATCGGCGAACAGGCGGCGCAGGCCAGCGTGGCAGAGGTACGCCGCTTCCAGGTGGATGCCGGCCAGTACGCCGCGTTCCAGCGCCAGCACCGGCCGCCGGATTACCAGGCACCGCTGGTGTCCTTCGTCGAGGTGCAGCGCGACGGCACGCGCACCGCGCGTTACCTCGAGCAGCGCCTGCAGCCGCAGGTGGGCCAGCCGCTGGCACCGGAGAAGGTGGAGCAGCAGGTGGCCACGGCCTACGGCGAGGGCCGCTACGAGCAGGTGCAGTGGCGGCTGGACGAGCGGGACGGGCGCCAGGGCGTGGTGCTGGCGCCGCAGGACAAGCGCTGGGGCCCGGACTTCCTGCACTTCGCGCTGCGCCTGTCCGATGATTTCGACGGCAGCAGCAACTACCAGCTCATCAGCGAGCTGACCCGCACCGGGCTGAGCGACCAGGGCGCCGAGCTGAAGCTGCGCATCGGGCTGGGCGAAGTGGAAGAGGCGTTCGCCGAGTACTACCGTCCGTTCGGCCGCAGTGGCCGGCATGCGTTGTCGACCTATGCCAAGTACCGCGCCACCGACCTGGACCTGGCCTTGATGGGCGGCGGCGCGCTGGCCGAATTCCGTTACAGCCAGTGGCTGGGCGGGCTGCGCTGGGCGTACTCGCCGCACCCGGACTGGGAGGTGGCCGCGTTCCTCGAACGTGGCCAGGAGCGGCTGCGGCTGGACGTGGGCAACCCGAGCGAACTGGGCAACTACCGGGCCGACATGGGCAGCATCGGCTGGCAGCTGCGGCATGATTCGATCGACAGTTCGGCCTTCCCCAGCCGTGGCCAGCGCCTGTCGCTGACCCGCCAGCACTACCTGGACAGCCTGGGCACCGACGATTCCGCCGCGGTGACCCGGCTGCAATGGGATGGTGCGTGGTCGCAGGGCAGCAACCGCTGGCTGGGCGGTGTGCGCGCCTCGTCCGCGCATGGGGGCGACGATGTCCTGGCCACGTACGGCTTCCTGGGCGGCCTGGGCAATCTCTCCGGCTATCCGGAGGAGGCGATCTTCGCGCCACAGACCGCCTTGGCGCGAGTGGTGTACTACCGCCGCGTCGCGCATGCCGATTCGCTGCTGACCATCCCGTTGTACGTGGGCGGCAGCCTGGAATGGGGCGGCTTCTGGCGCAGCCGCAGCCAGGTCGACATCGACGGCATGCAGAGCGCCGGCAGCCTCTTTGTTGGCGCCGACACCTTCCTTGGCCCGGTGTTCCTGGGGTATGGCCGTGCCCAGGGCGGGCACGATTCGTTCTACCTTACCTTCGGCTCATTGCTGCGCACGCTGGACGGCTTCTGAGCGGCACCGCCGGCGGCGATGGCATGCAGTGCCGCTATGATCAGCACTCCACCGCATAAGGGACTGCGCGGATGCCCGACGCACATCACGCCAACGTGGTTGTATTCGATTTCGATCTGACCCTGACCCGCTGGGAAACCGCGCGTCGCTTCTTCAAGGGCTTGCTGCGCCGCCAGCCGTGGCGGCTGGCCGTGCTGCTGGTACTGCTTCCACTGCTGGCGCCGTTGCTGCTGGTCCCCCGCACGCGCCGCCTGCCGACGCGGTGTGCGGTGTGGCTGGCAACCTTCGGGCACAGTCGCCAGGCGATGCAGGCGCTGGCACAGGCGCATGCCGATGACGTGTTTGCCGCTGACGAAGCGTTGTTCATCGCCCCGGCGGTCGCACGCCTGCGCGAGCACCTGGCGCAGGGTGACCGCGTAGTCATCGCCACCGGGTGCTGGGAGCCGCTGGCCCGCGCGCTGCTGGCCCATGGCGGGCTGGGCAAGGTGCCGCTGGTGGCCTCCACGCTGCGCCCGTGGCGGGGCGGGTGGGTCAGCGACCAACATTGCCTGGGCGCGAACAAGATCCCGATGCTGGCCGCGCGTGGCTTCGCGCCGCCGTGGGCAATGGCCTATACCGACCATCATGCCGACCTGCCGCTGCTGCGCCACAGCGCACAGTGGTGCCTGGTCAGCCCCACCGCCGATTGCCTGCAGCGGATCGAAACGGCACTGGCAACCCGGGCGCAGGTGCTGGCCTGGCGCGGCTGATGCAGTGTGGACGCCGTCTGGCGCCGATGCAGAGCGCAACGTAGTCTGAGGTCCGCGTGGAGTTCAGCGCGCAACGAAGGAGTGCCTGTTATGCGACCGTTCCTGGCCCTATTGCTACTGGCGGTGTGTTCGGTGCCTGCGGCATGTGCCGCTGCCGATGCGCCCGCCGTCAATCCACTGCTGCTGCAGCCCGCCGGCACCCTTCAGGAGCGCCAGGTTGCCGAACTGCAGCAGCGCCTGCGCGATTGGCCGCAGCTGCAGCGTTACCGGGATGAAAATGCCGCATTGGCCGCCCCGGTACCCGGCGCGCCGCGGGTCGTGTTGTTCGGGGATTCCATCACCGAAGGCTGGGGGCGCACCGGCAGCGACAGCTTCTTCCCCGGCAAGGGCTACCTCAACCGGGGCATCAGCGGGCAGACCACCGCACAGATGCTGGTGCGCTTCCGCCAGGATGTGATCGCGCTGCAGCCGGCGGTGGTGGTGATCCTGGCCGGCACCAACGATATTGCCGGCAATACCGGCGCGGCCAGCCAGGCGATGATCGAAGACAACCTGCATTCGATGGTGGAGCTGGCCCAGGCGCACGGTATCGCGGTGGTGCTGAGCTCGGTGCTGCCGGTCAGCGATTACCCGTGGCAGCGCGGCGTGCAGCCTGCGCCGAAGGTGCGCGCGTTGAATGCGGCGTTGAAGCGTTACGCCAGCGCGCACAACGTGGTGTATCTGGATTACCACACGCCATTGGCCAACCGCGACGGTGGCCTGGACAAGGCGCTGGCCGCTGACGGCGTGCACCCCACGGCGGCCGGCTATGCGCGGATGGCGCCGCTGGCCGGGGCGGCGATCCAGCAGGCACTGTCGCGGCCGCGCTGAGCGTCGGGCTCAGGCGTCGTCCTGCTTCAGCGCGGCATCTGCCGCCAGCAACGCGTTGGCGGCGGCACTGAGGGGCGGGGAGGGCACATCGTCGGCACCGATGGACTGCATCATCCGCGGCATGTCCACGAAGCGGCGCTGGCGGCGGTCGTAGATGCCGGTCACCAGCAGCGCGCGGGTGGCGATCTTCTCTTCGCCCAGCAGCACGCGCTGCTCCATGATCACCCGCGTGCCGACCCAGCCCACCAGCCGCGTTTCCAGCGTGAAGCGCTGGAAGGGTTTCAGTTCACGACGGAACTGGATGGTGCCGGCGCCCACGATCGGCGCCCATTTTTCGCGCAGGGCCACGCGGCCCAGGCCCATCCGCAGGATCAGGTCCAGGCGGCCCAGGTCGAAGATGTTCCAGTAGCGCCCGTTGGTCATGTGCAGGTTGCTGTCCAGGTCATTGGGCAGCACCCGGAACGGCAGCCGTGACACCCCGAACGGGGCGGCCAGCCGAGGCCGGAAGAAGCTGCACAGCAGCAGGTACAGCAGGCGGAACCAGAGATTCATGCGGAATATGACGACTGTTATAGTCCCGATACGCTAATGTATGACGACTGTCTTAGCAAGGAATCGCGCCATGTCGCCTCGCCCTACCGATGCACCCCAGCGCGTGATCGCGGCGGCGGCAGACATGTTGGCGCGGGTGGGCCTCAATGCCACCAGCATCCGCGAGGTGACCAAGGCCGCCGATGCGCCGTTGGGCTCCACGTATCACCATTTCCCGGGCGGCAAGCAGGAGTTGTTGGCGCGCGCCACCACCCAGGCCGGGGACAAGGTGGATGCTCTGCTCGCCGAACTTTTGCAGGATGGCGCGGAGCCGGGTCTGCAGCAGTTTCTGCAGATGTGGCGCGCACGCCTGCTGCGCACCCGGTTCGCTGCCGGCTGCCCGGTGCTGGCGGCGGCGGTCGAAGAACCGGTGGATGCGGTGGCCAGCCAGGCACGCGGTGCAGCGGCGGCGGTATTCGCGCAGTGGGAACACCGGTTGGGCAGCGCGCTGGTTGCCGCCGGCCATGCGCCGGCACAGGCTGCAGCGCAGGCCACGTTGATCATCGCCAGCGTGGAAGGTGCCGTGGCCATGTGCCGGGCGATGCAGGACATCGCACCGTTCGACCGGGTAGCGGCGCAGCTGCAGGCGCTGGTGGCGCAGCCGGTGCGTGGCGCGAAGCTCAGCCCCCGGCCGGTGCGTGCGCGAGGAAAAAACGCTCCAGCTCGCTGAGGAACGCGTCGGGCGATTCCACGTTCATCAGGTGGCCGCCGCGCAGCATGCTCAGGCGGGCGCCCGGGATACCGTCCAGCAACACCTGCGCATCTTCCGGCGTGGCCAGCCGATCCTCATCGCCGCCGATCACCAGCGTGGGTACGTGGATGTGCGGCAGCCGGGGGCGGCCATCGAACCCGATCATGGCGTCGAGCAGGCGCTGCCAGTCTTCGGCGGTCTGTTCGTCGGGCGCGTCGTCGGGATAGTCCAGCCACGGCGCGGCGCGCGGATCGGACAGGAAGCCCACCGAGAACAGCCAGGGCAGGACCAGATCGAAGATCTGTTTGGGGGTGGCGCCCGCGCGGTAGACCGCGCCAATGGCCTGCAGGAACAGGCGTGATTGGGTATTGGGGGTGGCGAAGGTGGCCGCCAGCACCAGGCTGTGCACGCGCGTCGGCGCGGCGCTGACCAGCGCCTGGGCGACCACGCCGCCCATCGAGAAGCCGACCACGTGAACGCGGTCGATACCGGCGTGGTCAAGCATGGCCAGCAGGTCCTGGGCCAGCGCGTCAGCGGAGAACGGGCTGTGCGTGCCCGGGGTCAGGCCGGAGCCGCGCAGGTCCACGGCCAGCACCCGATGGCGCGCGGCAAGCGCCGCTTGTTCGGCGCTCCAGAACCCGGCGTCGCCGCCAAGGCCGTGGATCAGCAGTACCGGGGGTCCGGCGCGGTCGTGGCCGGTGTCGATCCAGTGCAGGGCGCCGCGCGTGGTGTTCAGTAGAGGCATGGGACGGGGTTGGCAGGGGTAAGCAGGCGCCCAGCATGCCTGAGGGCCACGGGATTTGCCGCCCGCGTCCAACGGCACGGGCTCATGGCTGGTGCAGATCGTCCAGGGCGATACCGTCGGCCGCCGCGCGCATCTGCGGCTCGGGCACCGGGCCTTGCCGGGTCAGGTCGACCAGCCCTTGGTTGAGGTCCACGTAGGGCTGCATGCGGGTCTGGTAGCGGGCGAACGCCTGCCCGGGCGCGTGCGGGCTGCGCGACAGTTCGCGCGCCAGCACGTAGGCGCCTACCAGGGCCAGGCTGGTGCCCTGGCCGGAGAAGGGCGAAGCACAGTGCGCGGCATCGCCCACCAGCACCACGCGCCCGGTGTGCCACACGGGAAGTTTCACCTGGACCAGTTCCCCGAAGTAGAACGCGTCGGCGTGCGGGATCGCCTCGACCAGCGGTCGCCAGCGTCCGCCCAGTCCCGCCAGCTTGCTGCGTGCCAGTGCCTTCTGCGCAGTGATGTCGTGGCGCAGGGCGTGGTCCACCTCGGCGCCGAACCCGGCCCCGATGCGCAGTTCGCGTCCGCTGGCATCGGGGTAGACCACCACGCCTAGGTCGGCGTCGCGGTACATCCATTCGCGGTCGGTAAGCGCCAGGTGGTTGGGGGCGCTGTAGAACGCCAGCGCACCTCCCAACGGATGCAGGCAGGTCGGCGCCGCGGCGAAGGCCTGCTGGCGCAGCGCGGAGTAGACCCCGTCGGCCCCCACCACCAGGTCGACACGGCGCAATGGCCGGCCGGCAAGCGCGACCATCACCCCGCTGGGGGTGTCGTCGATGCCGGTGATGCGTTCGTCGAACAGCGTGCTGGCTGGGGTGCCCGCGGCGTCGGACAGGATCCGGCACAGCGTGTCACGGAAGATCTCGATATCCGGGCTGTCCAGGCGGCCTGCGCTGAAGGTGCGGGTATCGTCGTGGCCCACCGCATGGCCATCGCGGTCGAGCAGGGTCATCCCGCGCAGGCGCGTGCGCTGGGCCTGCAGTGCTGCGTGCAGCCCCATGGCCTTGACGACCTCCAGCGCCGCACCCCGGATGTCCACGGCATGGCCGCCGCCGCGCAGCGCCGGGGCCGTTTCGACCACCGTGACGTCGAAGCCGAAATAGCGCAGCCACCAGGCGGTGGCGAGGCCGGCGACACCGGCGCCGGAAACAAGGGCGGTGGGTTGCGGCTGCATCGGCAGGCTGGGCGTGGGAGCGGTGCACACATGGTTGGGCGCGGATCGCATGCCCGTCTTGACCTGGGTCAAGCGCGCGACCGATCAACGCGCCGGCAGCGTCGCCAGCAGGTCGGACAAGCCCAGCCAGCCGATCTGCACGCCGATGCACAGGATCACGAACGCCAGCAGGCGTACCACCACCTGGGTGCCGGTGCGTCCGAGCAGCGATTGCAGGCGGCACGCGTAGCGCATGCACAGGTAGATGAGCACGCACAGGGCCAGCAGCGCGCCGGCAGCGGCGGCCAGGTGTACGGCGGCGGGCCCCTCGGCCGGCGACGTGGTGCCCACCGCGATGGCCACCGCGATCGACCCCGGCCCCACCGTGAGCGGCAGCGTGAACGGATAGAACAACTGCGACGTCACGGATGCGTCCACGTCGTCGCGGGCGTCTTCCTGCGCCGCGCCGGCCAGTGAGCCGTGCTCGCTCTGCGCCGGTGCCTGCAGCAGGCGCCACCCGGTGGCGGCAATGACCAGCCCGCCGGCCAGCCGCAGCACCGGAATGGAGATGCCGAAGAAGGACAGCACGTAGGCGCCGATGCCGATCGAGGCCGCCAGCAGCACCAGGCTGTTGAACGCCACCGCGCGCGCCACCTGGCGGCGCTGGGCGGGGCTGGCATCGGGCAGGATGCCCAGCACCATCAGCGCCGCGCCCGGTGGATTGATCACCGGCAGCAGGCTGGTGAAGATCACCAGGAACGCATGGCTGAAGTCATTCCACATGGCAGGCCGCAGTGGCGCCCGGGTGCGGGGGGCAGGGAGGCCCACGATGCGGCCGGCGCCGTGAAGGGGGCTTGATCCCGGTCAAGCCGGGGCACGCTGGCCCGCGGCATGCGCGTTCACTTGACCTAGGTCATGTGTGGGCCCCGTTGCCATGGCTACCGTTGGCCTGCGCTGCGGCCGCTTCCGGTCCGCACCGTCAGCCGCGAGACCGCCATGCGCTCCACCGCTTCCAGCGCGCCCACGGCCGACAAGCCGCCTGCGCGCGCCGCCCATCTGGACGAGGACATCTGCGTCCATATCTTCACCACGTCGGCGGCGATGCTGGGCGTGTGCATGACCGTGGTGGGCGTGCTGCACGTTGTGACCGTGCTGCGCAACGTGGACACGTTGGGCGACGACCTGCTCAGCGTCAATTCGCTGGTCTACCTGGGCGCCTGCCTGAGCGCCTACTGGGCGCTGCGTACGCGGCGGCGCAAGCGCAACCAGTTCCTGGAAGGGCTGGCCGACTGGCTGTTCCTGATCGGCCTGGTGCTCAGCGCGATCGCCACCGGCTTCATCACCTGGGCCATTGCCGGCACCTGACCCCACGCGCCACCCCCCAGCCCCCTCTGAGCCCCAGGAGCCCCCATGGATCGTCACCGCCCTGTCCCGATCAGCGCCGCCATCCACCGACGCCGCAGGCTGCATGACATCTACGCAGCGGCGCTGGTCGGCGTGTTGGCCTGGACAGGCGCCAGCGTGGCGCAGGCCCCGGCCGACAACAGCGCGCCGGGCGCGCCGCTGCAGTCGCCAGTGGAGATCCGCTACGGCGCCGACGGCATCAGCAAGGGCACCCTGCGTCCGGCGATGTCGGCCGTGTCGGTGGGTGGGCAGCCGTACCGCGCGCTGGTGTTCAACGGCGACTACGAAGCGCCGCTGATCCGCACCCGCCCCGGTGGAACCGTGGCGATCACGCTGGACAACCAGATGGACGAAAAGACCAACCTGCATTTCCACGGCATGACCGTTACCCCGTTGGATTCGGGCGACAGCATCTTCCGCGAGGTTGGCCCGCACGAAAAGGGGCTGTACCGCTTCAAGCTGCCCCCCGACCACAGCCCGGGCGCGTACTGGTACCACAGCCATTTCCACGGCGGCGCGCAACGCCAGGTGGAATCGGGCATCGCCGGTCCGATCCTGGTGGACGGCATCCTCGATCCGTTCCCGGAGTTGAAGGGCATCCGGGAGCGCGTGCTGGTCCTGCGCAATTTCCAGAAGACCTTCACCGGCAAGCTGGCCAGCGAAATCGTCACCAGTGCGCCGTCGATCCGCACGGTCAACGGCCAGGCCGATCCGGTGATCGACATCCAGCCCGGTGAAACCCAGCTCTGGCACCTGATGAACATCTCGGCCAACCAGTACTTCCGCATCCGCATCACCGGACAGAACGTGCAGATCCTGTCGCGCGACGGCAACACGGTGACCAAGCCGGTGATGGCCGACGAACTGCTGATCGGGCCGTCCGCGCGTTTCAGCATTCTCGTTGTCGGCGCGGCGGCGGGCGACCACGCGGTTGAACTGGCCGCCGGCAATACCGGTGCGGCTGGCGACCAGTACAAGGGCGCACGCATTGCCACGACGCGGGTGGCTGGCGCACCGGTGGCCACCCGCCGCATCACCAGCCCGTATCCGGTGAGCGAAGACCTGGCCACGGTCAGGGTCGCCCACGTGCGCCAGTTCGCCTTCCAGGATTCGGCCACCGATGGCGACGCGTTCCTGATCAATGGCGAGCGCTTCGATCCGCGCCGGGTCAACACCACGGTCAAGCTGGGCGACGTCGAAGAATGGCGCCTGTACAACCCCTCCCAGGAGCTGCACCAGTTCCATATCCACCAGACCGATTTCCAGGTGGTGGCGATCAACGACAAGCCCGTTCCGTTCAGTGGCTACCGCGATACGGTGTTCATTCCGGCGCGGGGCTCGATCACGCTGCGCATCCCGTTCCGCGACCCGGTGATGCTGGGCAAGTTCGTCTACCACTGCCACATCCTCGAACACGAGGACGGCGGCATGATGCAGGTGGTGCAGGTGGTGCGCCCGGAAGACTATGCCCAGGCAGTGAAGCTGGCCCCGCTGGGCGGCATCTATGGCGACAACCAGACCTGCGCCTACCTGCGCAACAGCGGGCGCGCGTTTACCCTGCCGGCCGACGTGCAGTTGCCTGCGGAGGGACCGTGATGCGCATTCCCCGCAGAGCCAGTCTGGCACTGGGCGTGGCCGCCGGGCTTGGCTTGCTGTCCAGCCCTGCCCATGCCGACAAGGGGTACTACCCCAACGTAGGCATGGATTACAGCGCAGTCATGCAGTACGACTTCAGCCGCAGCGAGGGCGACGGCGCCAGCGCGCCGCGCAACACCACCGACTTCTACCCCGACATCCAGAGCAGCGTCTACGTGCGTTTCAGCCCCAATGATCAGGTGCGGCTGTCCACCGAGTTCAACCCGGTCAACCCGCCGGGCAACGGCGAAAAGCGCACCTTCGGCGACCTTGGGCTGGTGGTCAACGAGCTGAACTACTACAAGCTCACCCAACATACCCAGCTGCAGGTGGGCAAGCTGCAGGTGCCGTTCGGCCGCGCGATGGACGCCGCACCAGGGCTGTATACCAACGATTTCGTCGCGACCTACGACCTGGGCGGCATGCTCGGTGCCACCTATGCCTACCGCTGGTTCGGGCAGAAGATGGGCATGGTGCAGGGCGGGGTGAACCTCTATACCGCCGACACCACCGAGCTCAGCCGGCCATTCCTGCGCGGCGGTGCGCGTGCGCAACGTTCCGATGGCGGGCCGGCCAACACCGGGCGACTCGACTCCTACGCGGTCACCGTCAACTGGGATTCCATTCCCGCCGCGCCGTTCCTGGAGCTGCAGGCCGGCTACATGCGCAACCGCGCCGGCGAGGCACAGCCCGATACCGGTGCGGCCGATGACGAGGTGATCGCCATCGTATCGGCGCGCTACATCTGGGCACCGGCGTCCAGCGCGGACCTGGATACCACCTTGCGGGGCCGCTACCTGGACATCGTGCCGCTGGTTGAATACGCGCACGTGCAGAACGAAAACGCGGTGGCCGGCAACGACACGCGTTACCTGACCACCTCGCTCACCGTCGACTACGGGCGCTGGGTATTCGGCGCGACCCGCACCGACAAACGGCGCCCGTGGGCACCGGGCGCCGGTCGGCACGACTACCTCAACGAACTGAGCTGCGGCTATCGGTTGAGTGGCCAGCTGACCGTGGCGCTGTCGGTGGGCAGCCAGGCGCAGGGCGGGCAAGACTCGAACCTGGTCGGGTTCGCGCTGACGTACAGCGGGGCGCACTGACATGCTGCGCCGTCTCTGCCAAACCGGGGTACGGTCACTGGTGCTGGCGTGGGGGCTGCTGTCGATGCCGTCGCTGGCCGCACAGACGCCACCGCTGATCGGCGGTGCGTTCACGCTGGTCGACCAGGACGGCCGCGCGGTCACGGAGCGCAGTTTCCACGGCACCCCGGTGCTGCTGTACTTCGGCTTCACGTCCTGTCCGGATGTGTGTCCCACCGACCTGGCGCGCGTGGCGCGCATCGCGCAGCGGGTGCGGAAACTGGGCGGTCCCCGCCTGACGCCGGTGTTTGTCAGCATCGATCCGGCACGCGACACGCCGGCGAAAATGAAGTCCTACGTGCGCCTGTTCGGCACGGACGTGGTGGGCCTCACCGGCACGCCGGCCCAGATTGCCACCATCAGCGATCGCTACCACGTGTACGTCAAGAAGGTGCCGACGGCGCAGCCGGGCCAGTACATGATGGACCACTCCACCTTCCTGTTCCTGCTGGATGGAACGGGGCGCTACGTCGACCACTTCGGGCGCAGTACCGACGAGGCGCAGGTGGCGGCCCGGATCGTTGCCGAACTGGCACCGGCCACGCCGAATTCCCGCGTGTCGCCCCGCGCCGTGCGCTGAGCCGACCCTACCCAGCGCCGGCGCGGGCAGTCCGCGTCGGCGCGTGGGCGTGGCGGGGTGCGGTTACGGGCGGCCGTTGTTGTTGGCTGCATTCGCGGCCTGGCGCAGTTCCTGGTCGGCCTGGATCAACAGCTGGCGGGCCCGCTCGGCATGGCCACCAAGGCGCGCGTCGTTGTCCTGCTGGGCCATGCCCACCAGCTGGTAGGCCTGCACGATGTGTTCCTGCGCGTTGCGCAGGTTGCCGTGGCGCTCGCCGATGTTCACGGTCGGCGCCTGCGCCTGGGCGATGCCGACCAGGGTGAACGCGCCGATCAGGGCGAACGGGGCAAGGCGGGAAATACGGTTCATTGCAGCGGCTCCTAAGCAGAAGGGGGTGGCCGTGGCCTGCGGCAGGTGCGGCCGGAACATCACCGTAAGGCGCGCGCCGCGGCAGCTTCTTGACCTGGGTCAAGCGCAACGCGGTGAGGGCCGGTGGTGGCTGGCGGCCCGTGCACGGGACGCCCTTCAATGCAGCAGTTCAGGGCGCAGAACCAGTAGAAATACTGGTGTTTTCCATCTTGCGTAGCGGGCTGCCATCACTACTATGGAACAGTGCGGCACCCGCACGGCCCCCGGCAGGCACCGGCGAGGCGATCGCAGCAGCGCACGTGCGTGAGGATCGGCGGGGGAAGGCGGCAGGCATTCCAGCCCTGCCAGACGGGCCCGGGTATCGGGCGGTGCACCACGCGGGAGCGTCACCACCATGGCTACCACCGTTGGCTTGCCCCCGGCACGCAGCCGGCTGTGCGGCGCCTGCCCGCTGGGCCCGGACTGCTTCCCCGGCTCCCTGGCGTCGGCCCACCTGTACGAGCTGGAAGGGCTCATCGAACACACCGCGCCCGCGCATGCCGGCAGCGTCGTGTTCCGCCAGGGCGACCCCTTCGAGCACATCGCGGTGATCCGGCTGGGCACGGTCAAGACCTATGCCATCGACCGGGAAGGGCGCGAACAGACCCTCGGCTTCCACATGCCGGGCGACTTCATCGGGCTGGGCGCCATCGACGACGGGCGCCATCCCTGCACAGCCGTCGCGCTGGATACGGTGACCCTGTGCCGGCTGCCGTTCCGGGCCACCGCCGACCTGGCCGCGCGCATGCCGATGCTGCAGGCCAAGCTGTTCCGGCTGATGAGCCGCGACATCGCCCGCGCCACCCAGCTGTCGTGCAACAACACCGCCGACGAGCGGCTGGCTGCGTTCCTGATCGGCATGGCCGACCGCATGGCTGCGCGCGGCTACTCCTCAAGCCGCTGGCAGCTGACCATGTCGCGCATGGATATCGCCAACTACCTGCGCCTGGCCCCGGAGACCCTGAGCCGGCTGCTGCGTCGCTTCCAGGCCGAGGGCCTGGTCAGCGTGGAGGGGCGTGAGGTCGAGGTGCGCGGGCGCGAACGCCTGCAGGCATTGGCGGCCGTCGAACCGGCGTCTGCCACGTGTGCCGGTCACGCGCGCAGCGAAGCCGCGTAGTGCGTGGTGAAGCGGCTGGCCGTCAGCAGCGCCAGAACCATCGCCACCCCGCCGGCCAGCACCGTGCCGGGCCAGACCAGGATCAGTGCATCGGCCAGCACCACTACCGCCAGCGCGGCCGTCCACATGCCGGACACTACGTAGTGGCTGCGGATGAAACGCGGCGACAACCACAATGCCGGCTCGGTATCGGGCCGGGTGTAGCCCAGGGTAAACGGGCGGCCGATGAGCATGGAAGCCAGCATCACGCCCAGCAGCACAGCATCCACGGAGAGGCGCACGCCCATCACCGACCAGTTGGGGGCATACACCCCCGCGTAGACGGCCAGCCCGCCGAACAGCAGCAGCGACAGCAGCTCGATCACACCGCAGTGTTGGCGTGGCCCCGTCCAGTCGCGCAGGCATAACCCCAGTGCCGTCAGCGCGGCGCCTGACAGGCCGGCAGCGATGCCGGCGGCGTGTTCCAGCAGCGCAAAAACAAGGAAAGGCAGTAGCCCGAGCAGGATGTTCATGGCGCAGTTCCGGTGCAGATGTCCAGCGTAGGCAGGCGCGCGCGCAAGCGGTTGATCCAGGTCAAGCCGCGCGCACGCCAGCGGCGGCTGGGCCTACAATGCGGCCGTGCATTCCGCATTCCACGGCAAGGACGTCCGCATGCTGCATCACCTGTCCCTTGGGGTCCGCGACCTGGCCGTGGCCGGCGCGTTCTACGACGCTGCGCTGGGCGCGCTGGGGTACCGCCGCGTCTTCGACGATGACACTGCGATCGGCTACGGACTGGTCGATGACGAAGACATGCTGTGCCTGAAACTGCGCGACGATGCCGCCGCCCCCGGGCCCGGCTTCCACCTGGCCTTCAGTGCCCCCACGCCGGCGGCGGTGCAGGCCTTCCATCGCGCCGCGCTGCAGACCGGTGGGCATGACAACGGTCCGGCCGGCCTCCGCCCGGACTACGGCGACTGCTACTACGCGGCCTTCGTGATCGACCCCGACGGCCATCGCATCGAGGCGGTCACCAAGCAGGCGCAGGCATGAACCGGCGGGTGGTGCGCCCGCCCAGGCCGTTGCTGCTGCCGCTCACCCGCGGCAGCGAAATCGCCCGTGCCCGCCAGCAGCTGCAGCGTGGCGGCTGGCCCCGGCTGCAGATGGCGGTGATCGTGATGGTCACCGCCGTGGCCGGGTTGCTGGCCGCGCACCTGCTGGGCCTGGGCGGGCTGGACACGATGCTGCTGCGGTACCCGTTGGCGGTGCTGCTGGCCTACCTGGTGTTCCTGTTGTTGATGTGGGCCTGGCTGCGCTTGCGCGGGGACAGCGTGGTGGACGCGCTGCCCGATGCCGTCGGCGGGGGCGGGAGCGGTTCCGCGCCGGGCGGCGGGCCGAACTGGGTTGGTAGCGGGGGTCACTCCGGCGGCGGCGGTGCATCGGCGTCGTGGACGTCGGCGTCCGGTTCCAGTGCCAGTTCCAGTGCCCGCACCACCAGCAGCGACGGTTCGCTACTGGACCTCGCCGACGGCGAGGCCGGCCTGCCGGTTCTGGCCATTGGCGCAGTGTTGGCCATCGCCGCCGGCACGCTGGTGGCGGCCAGCTGGGTGATCTGGTCGGCGCCGGTATTGATGGCCGAACTGCTGGTCGATGCGGCCATTGCAGGCGGGTTGTACCGGCGCATGCAGGGCATGCGCGCGCAGGGGTGGTGGCGGCTGTGCCTGGCCCATACCTTCTGGCCGCTGATCGGCGTGCTGGTATTTTCCGCCGGGTTGGGCTGGGTGGCGCAGGAAATCGCGCCCCACGCCGACACCCTGGCCGATGTGCTGCAGACGGTGCGCAGCCGATGAGCCTGCTGCAGCGCATGCTGAAAGGCGCCACCGGCGGTGCGGTAGGGCTGGGCGCACTGGTGCTGGGGCTGGTCTGCAGCGGCGTGACCGCAGTGCTGGTCACAGCAATGGGCGCGGCGCTGCTGCCGCGCCTGTTGGCGCCCTTGCTGGAGGCGGGCATGGCACCGTCTGCACTCTCCGCGGCATTCGCCAGCGCCTACCCGTGGGTCTGGGCCGGTCCGGTGCTGGTGGGGCTGGTGGCGGTGTTTGGTCGCCGGCTGCGTTATTGGATGGCCGGCGTGGTGGGTGTGGCCAGCATGCTGCTATGGGGCAGCTTCGCGGTGGTGGCGATGTACCTGTCGCTGTTTTCGCAGGCGGCTGCGATCTGAAACTCCGCTCGGCAAGGGCGAGCAACGCTGCCGCTGCTGGCCGGTGTGCTCAGTCGAACCGCCAGCGCAGGCCGGCATACACCCCGCGCCCTTCACCGGGGGTGGAGCGGGCCACGTCCTTGCCGGCATCGTTGTAGCCGGGCGTCACCGTGGCCGCGTAGTGGCGGTCGCCGATATTGCGCATCTCGGCCCACGCCTGCCAGCGCCCGCTGGGGGCATCGAACCCGACCCGGCTGCCGACGATGGCATGGCTGTCGGCGCGGACGCTGTTGGCGTAGTCCACGAACATTGCCGAAGCGTATTCGGTGTTGAGCGCGGCGTAGAAGCCGGTCGGGTGGTCGTAACGCAGCTCGGCCTGGTAGTAGTGGCGGGGCAGGCCGGGCAGGCGATTGCTGCCGAACAGCGCGTCATCGCGGTAGCGGAAATCGCTGAAGGTGTAGGCCTGGCGCAACGACAGACGGCCATCGCGCCCCTGCCACAGCGTGCTGTCCAGCCCGGCCTCCAGGCCGCGGTGCACAGTGGGGCTGGCGTTGTTCTCGGCCACGAACAGGTTCGGTACCGGCAGCACTTCCACGGTGAGCAGTTCATGCAGCACGCGCGCGTAGTAGCCGGTCAGCTCCCAGCGGCCAATCGCGCTGTCGCCGCGCGCGCCCAGTTCCAGCGTGGTGGCGGTCTGGTTGTCCAGCTGCACCGGCGCGCGCTGGCGACCGGTGGATGCCCCATTGCCTGCCGCGAAGTACTGGTTCGAACCCCAGATCATCGACCACGGGTGCGCCGGCTCCACCGACCGGCTCAGGTTGCCGAACCACTGTGTCTGTGGCGTCTGCTGCCAGGTGAAGCCCAAACGCGGCGCATAGTCCCACTGGTGCTCGCGCAGTCGCTCGGGCGTGGCCGGCCAGGTCACCTGCACATCGCGGCGGGTATTGATCAGCGCCAGCCCGGTCTGCAGGTGCAGCGCATCGGTCAAGGCCAGGTCGTTGCCGATGTGCAGCGTGCTGTCGGTGCCGTGGTGCGAAAAGTCGCGCGTGTGGGTACCGGCGGCGTAGCCGTTGCTGGCAAAGCGCAGCGTCTCGCGCACGTCCGCATCCAGGTCGTGGGTGACGCGCAGGCCCAGCGTGGTCACGCTGGCGCGGCCCAACAGCAGGTGACGGTGGCGGTAGTCCACGGTGGCGTTGAGGTTGCTGTAATCCAGCTGCTGCCGGTACAGGCTTTCGTTCAAGTCCATCGGGTACTTGTGGTACACCAGCCCGGCCTGCAGCGACGAAGCGTCGTCGATCTGCCAGGTGGTCGTGTTGCCGATCCAGGTGCTGCCCGGCTGCGGGCGGCGCGCGTCGATGGCCAGGTTGGCCGGGTTGGCTGCACGCGGGTCGTTGCGGATCTGGTCGCGGGTGAGGCGCCCGGGCGTTTCGTGATTGGTCTCGCGGTAACGCACGAAGAAGCGCGTTTCCAGGGTTGGGCTGATCTGCCAGCCAAGGTTGGCCATCGCGCCTTTGCCGTCGCTGGCGGCATGGCGCTGGTAGCCGTCCGATTCGGTGTCGGTGTAGGCCAGGTAGTAGTCGACATCGCCGCTCACCCCGCCGTAGCCGATGCTGCGCTTCTGGTAGCCACGGCTGCCCGCTTCGTACTGCAGCTCCAGCCCGGCCGAATCGCGACCGCTGCGGCTCACGTAATTGATGGCACCGCCCAGTGCCAATGCGCCGCGCTCGAAGCCGTTGGCGCCGCGCAGCACTTCGGCCCGGCTCAGCCACAGCGGTTCCAGCAACTCATACGGTGTGCCGCCCGGGCCGGTCAGGGGCAGTCCATCCAGCGACACTGAAATCCCCGAGGCATGCGCGCCCGGACCGCGGTTGATGCCCGAGCCACGGATCGAGACCTTGGCGCCTTCATTGCCCGGCGACTGCGCACTGATGCCGGGCTGGTAGGCGAGCACATCGGCGCTGGTGGACAGCCGGCCGTCGGCCTTGGTCAGGTCCACCACGTTGCCGGCGCCGGGAACCCGCTTGAGCGCCGCCCGGGCCTGCTCGGTCTCGCTGGCGGCGGTCACGTTGACCGCGTCCAGGGTGGTGGCCTGCGGGGCAGCGTGGGCGGTGGCGGAAAGGCCGAGGGTGACGGCCAGGAAGAGCGCGGTGGGGCAGGGGCGGTACGGCGAAAGCGACATGCGTAAGGGCTGTAAACCAAAAAGATGGCGCGCAAGTTAACAGGTATGGTCCGGCGCGTCACCCGTCCGTGCCGTACGGGTGCCAGCGGGCGCCTGCTCCCCTCCGGTAGAGCCGACCGTTGGTCGGCTGCTCTCCGTTGCGCCGACGGTGAACCTGCATGCGATCGACCTGAGGCTGCGCCCGTCAGCCGCGACAGGCCGGAAAGCGACTGCAGCCCATGAACACGTCACCGGTTCTGCGATTGCGACGTTCCAACATCGGGGCGCTGCAGCGATTGCAGGTCACCACCTCGGAGGCGGGTTTCGAGTCCGTCAGCACCGGCTCGATCCTTGCGGCAGGCGTCGCCGTCGAACGTACCTGCACCTTCTGAATCATCCCCAAGAGGTCTTCACCCGCTACCAGCGTGATGGGTTTTCCGACAATGAAGACCTGCGCGTCACGGGTGAACCCCCCGCTGCTGACAATCAGCACGGCGTCGGCGCGATGGTGCGCCAGCAGGCCATACATCTCGCGCACGACCGACACGCCCACCTGCTGGCGTCGCCATTGCTTGCATTGCACCAGCGTGCGTTTGCCATCGCGGCGCAGCACTAGGTCGATGCCGCCGTCGGCACCGCCCAAGCCCGTCTCTTCGACGGTGTAGCCCTGCCGCCGATATGCCTCGCCGACCAGCCGTTCGAAGTCACGCCATCCGTTGCTGGAAAGGCTTTCCAGCCCGGTACGCGTGTCCAGCAACCGGCGCCGCCGACGCGCGCCGACCCAGGATGCTGCTGCCGCCAACAGGCAGAGGCCCAGCCACAGCCATGCAATCGGCGCCTGAGCAGCTACGCCTGCAATCAACGCGGTCGGTGTGCCAGCGGCGCGCTCGTGCCACTGCGGCGCGAGAATGCGCAATGCGCCGAAGCCAAGCGCACCTGCGCCGAGATTGACATACCACGGCCATGTGGCCATGACGTCGATAAGGTGCGTGCGTCTGCGTCCCATGCGTACTTCCTCCTGTGTGCGTACGCATTGTAGGGTGCGCCGATCAAGCAGCCGCGTTTGCGTGGATGTGAGACCCGAACCAGCGTGAGGCTGGGGGAGCATTCCGCGATACTGTCAGACAACGTCACGCAACCGGAGAGCCGCTTGGCCAGGCAAGGCGAATTCAAGAAGCTGCTGGACTACCTACAGAAGATTCCGGCTATGTCGGCGTCACCGATGCACTGGGGCAGGGGCGGGGACAGCACCTGGTGCGTTGGGTTCACGATGGATCTTGCACATCCGCTGGCGTGGAGTGCCGTGCAGGAGCTTGCCTACGTGATCAACGGGTTGTCGGTGACCGAAGCGCTGCCGACGGCGTTCATGCCCGTGGCGCCGCCGCCGTATCTCAATGGGCCGGCCAGTGAGTTTCTGTCGTGGCGGATTCAGTCCAGCGGCGCGGAATTCTCACCGGATGATCTGCTGGGGTGGCTGGAGGGGCGATTGCCGCAACCCGTGGAGGATACGGCGCAGTGGATGCCCTCGTTCATCGGCGTGGATGATGCGATGTAGGTGCACGCGTAGCGGATGACGCGCAGCCCCGCACGGCAAGGCGGTACCCGCGAGTGCATGCGGGTAGAGCCACCCCATGGGTGGCTGCAGGCAGTGCCGAATTGGGGAGCAGCCACCCATGGGGTGGCTCTACCCCCGTGTGTGGTAGGTCCCGACCGTTGGCCGGGACGCATCGGGATCAGCCCAGAATCCCCGGCAGATCCAGGCCCTTCTCCTTCGCGCATTCGACCGCGATCTCATACCCGGCGTCGGCATGCCGCATCACGCCCGTGGCCGGGTCGTTCCACAGCACGCGTGCGATGCGCTTGGCGGCCGCTTCGGTGCCGTCGCAGACGATCACCATGCCGGCGTGCTGCGAGAAGCCCATGCCGACGCCGCCGCCGTGGTGCAGCGACACCCAGGTGGCGCCGCTGGCGGTGTTGAGCAGGGCGTTGAGCAGGGGCCAGTCGGAGACCGCATCGGAGCCGTCCTGCATCGCCTCGGTTTCGCGGTTCGGCGAAGCGACACTGCCGCTGTCCAGATGATCGCGGCCGATCACCACCGGGGCCTTCAGCTCGCCGTTGGCGACCATTTCGTTGAAGGCCAGTCCCAGGCGGTCACGGTCGCCCAGGCCTACCCAGCAGATGCGCGCCGGCAGGCCCTGGAACTTGATCTTCTCGGCGGCCATGTCCAGCCAACGGTGCAGGTGCGGGTTGTCCGGGATCAGCTCCTTCACCTTGGCATCGGTCTTGGCGATGTCTTCCGGGTCGCCACTCAGCGCGGCCCAGCGGAACGGGCCGATGCCGCGGCAGAACAGCGGGCGGATGTAGGCGGGCACGAAGCCGGGGAAATCGAACGCGTCTTCAACGCCTTCTTCCAGCGCCATCTGGCGCAGGTTGTTGCCGTAGTCCACGGTTGGCACGCCGAGCGCGTGGAAGGCGAGCATGGCGCGGATGTGGGTCGCCATCGAGGCGCGCGCGGCCTTCTCCACCACCTTCGGCGCGGACACGCGCTTGTCGTCCCATTCCTCCACCGTCCAGCCCTGCGGCAGGTAGCCGTTGACCGGGTCGTGTGCGGAGGTCTGGTCGGTGAGCAGGTCCGGCTTGACCCCGCGCAGCAGCAGTTCGTCCAGCACGTCGGCAACATTGCCGAGCAGGCCCACCGACAGCGGCTTCTTGGCCGTGCACGATTCCTCGATCAGGCGCAGCGCCTCATCCAGGTTGTCGGTCCAGGTGTCCAGGTAGCCGGTGCGCAGGCGCATCTCGATGCTGCTCTTGCGGCATTCCACCGCCAGGCAAGAGGCGCCGGCCATCACCGCGGCCAGCGGCTGCGCGCCGCCCATGCCGCCCAGCCCACCGGTGAACAGCCACTTGCCGGCCAGGCTGCCGTTGTAGTGCTGGCGGCCCATCTCCACGAAGGTTTCGTAGGTGCCCTGCACGATGCCCTGCGCGCCGATGTAGATCCAGCTGCCGGCGGTCATCTGGCCGTACATTGCCAAGCCCTTTTTATCCAGCTCGTTGAAGTGGTCCCAGTTGGCCCAGCGCGGCACCAGGTTGGAGTTGGCGATCAGCACGCGCGGCGCGTCCACGTGGGTGCGGAACACGCCCACCGGCTTGCCCGACTGCACCAGCAGAGTCTGGTCGTCCTCCAGCCGCGTGAGCGTTTCGACGATCGCATCGAAGCTTTCCCAGTCGCGCGCGGCGCGGCCGATGCCGCCGTAGACCACCAGCTCCTGCGGGCGCTCGGCCACGTCGGGGTGCAGGTTGTTCATGAGCATGCGCAGCGGCGCTTCGGTCAGCCAGCTCTTGGCGGTGAGCGTGGTGCCGGTAGGCGCGATGATGGTGCGGGACGGGTCGTTGCGGGTCATGCGGCGCTCCGGTTCGTAGCGAAGGCAAGGCAGGCGTTGAGCACCTGCGCCAGGGTGTGGCGCAGCGGTGCGGCGTGGTCGGGGTCGAGCGGGGTGGGCCAGCTGTGTTCGTCCACCTGGTCCGGTGCCGGCTCGTGCATGTAGCCACGGCAGGCCAGCTCCATCTGCAGGGTATGCACACCGGCGGGAATGTTGCTGTAGTGGCGGGTGATCCAGCCGCCCTTGAAGCGGCCGTTGCGCACGTGGGACAGGCCGCTGATCTTCAGCAGGTTCTCCACCACGTCGCTGAGCGTGTTGTCGCAGGACGTATCCACCGCCCCCGACGGGCCGGCCGTGCCCAGGTTGAACTGCGGCAGCTCGCCCTCGAACAGGTGCGGAATATGCGAGCGGATCGAGTGCGCGTCGTACACCACCACGGTGCCGTGGCGCGCACGCAGCCGCGCGATCTGCGCGGCAAGTGCGTCGTGGTACGGCGCGAAATAGGTGTCGCGGCGGCGCGCGATCTCGGCGTCGTCCGGTTCGCTGCCCGGGTGGTACAGCGGCTGGTTGTCGAAGGTGGTCAGCGGGCACAGGCCGGTGGTGTTCTGGCCCGGGTACAGCGACACACCGCTGGGGTCGCGGTTGAGGTCGATCACCGAGCGCGAGATCGCAGAGCGCACCGTGGTGGCCCCCATGCCGCGCGCGAAGTCGTACAGCTCATGCACCCACCAGTCGGCATCGCGGCGTGCCAGCCACGGCGAGTGGTAGCGGTCGATCAGGTCATGCGGCAGCTCGCTGCCGGTGTGCGGGAAGCTGACAATCAGCGGCGCATCGCCCTCGTGTACCTGCAGCCAGTCCGGGTGGGCGGTCATGCCAGCGGCTCCACCTGTGGCAGCACGTCGGCCAGGCCCTCGGCCAGCGCGCCGCTGCGCACCAGTGCGGTGGCGGCCACCATGTCCGGATGGAAGTAGCGGTCGTCCTGCAGGGTGGGCACCTGCGCACGCAGCCGTGCACGCACGCCTTCCAGCGCCTCGCTGGAACGCAGCGGGGCATGGAAGTCGCAGCCCTGCGCAGCGGCCAACAGTTCGATGCCGACCACGTTGGCCGCGTTCTCGGCCATCGCCAGCAACCGGCGCGCACCGTGCGCGGCCATCGACACATGGTCTTCCTGGTTGGCCGAGGTCGGAATCGAATCGACGCTGGCCGGGTAGGCGCGCTGCTTGTTTTCCGAGACCAGTGCCGCTGCGGTCACCTGCGGAATCATGAAGCCCGAATTCAAGCCGGGCTTCGGGGTGAGGAAGGCGGGCAGGCCGGACAGCGCCGGGTCCACCAGCATCGCGGTACGGCGTTCGCTGATCGAGCCGATTTCGCAGATGGCCATGGCCAGCATGTCGGCGGCAAAGGCCACCGGCTCGGCGTGGAAGTTGCCGCCACTCAGCGCTTCGTTGGTGTCGGTGAACACCAGCGGATTGTCGGACACGCCGTTGGCTTCGATCGCCAGCGTGGTGGCCGCCTGGCGCATCACGTCGAAGGCCGCGCCCATCACCTGCGGCTGGCAGCGCAGGCAGTACGGGTCCTGTACGCGCACGTCGTTGTCGCGGTGCGATTCGCGGATGGCCGAGCCCTGCATCAGCGTGCGCAGCGTGGCGGCGGTGGCGATCTGCCCGCGCTGGCCGCGGATGCTGTGGATGCGCGGGTCGAACGGCGTGTCCGAGCCCTTGGCCGCTTCCACCGACAGCGCCCCGGTGACCAGCGCGGCCTGGAACACGGTGGTGATCGCAAACAGGCCGGCCAGCGCGTAGGCGGTGGAGTACTGGGTGCCGTTGAGCAGGGCCAGGCCTTCCTTCGCGCCCAGCACCAGCGGCGCAAGGCCAAGCCGGGCCAGCGCGTCGGCGGCCGGCAGGCGCTCGCCACCCACAAAGGCCTCGCCCACGCCGATCATCACGCTGGCCAGGTGCGAGAGCGGGGCCAGGTCGCCGGAGGCGCCCACCGAGCCCTGGCACGGAATCACCGGCACGATGTCGTGCTGCAGGAAGGCTTCCAGCAGCGCCAGCGTTTCCGGGCGGATGCCCGACGCGCCCTGGGCCAGGCTGGTCAGCTTCAGCGCCATCATCAGCCGCACCACCGGCGCCGGCATCGGCTCACCTACGCCGGCAGCGTGCGACAGCACGATATTGCGCTGCAGGGTGGCCAGGTCTTCGCGCTCGATGCGCACGCTGGCCAGCTTGCCGAAGCCGGTATTGATGCCGTAGACCGGCGCGCCCTTGGCCACGATATCGGCCACGGTCTGCGCGCTGCGCAGCACCGCCGCGGCGGAGGACGGGTCCAGGCGCACGCGCGCGCCGTCGTAAATCGCGCGCCAGTGCGCCAGCGTCACCGCGCCGGGCTGCAGGGTCAGGGTAGTGCTCATGGAATCTCCAGACATCACAAAAATCAGACGGATACGCCGCGCATCACGCGCGCGTGCAGGGGGTTGAAGCCCATGCGGTACACCAGGTCGGCAGGCGCCTCGATGTCCCACAGGGCCAGGTTGCAGTCCAGGCCGACCGCCAGCCGGCCCACGCGATCGGCACGGCCCAGCGCGCGCGCCGCGTCACGGGTGAAGCCGGCGATGCACTCGTCCACGGTCATGCGGAACAGGGTGGCGGCCATGTTCATGGCCAGCAGCGGGCTGGTCAGCGGCGAGGTGCCGGGGTTCGAGTCGGTGGCCAGCGCCAGCGGCACGCCGGCCGCACGCAGGGCCGGAATCGGGGGCAGGGTGGTATCGCGGGTGAAATAGAAGGCGCCCGGCAGCAGCACTGCCACGGTGCCGGCGGCGGCCATCGCCGCGATGCCCTCGGCGTCCAGGTGTTCGATATGGTCGGCCGACAAGGCGCCATGGCGTGCGGCCAACGCCGCGCCGTGCTGGTTGCTGAGCTGTTCGGCGTGGATCTTGATCGCCAGCCCGTGCTGGCGGGCGGCCACGAACACCTGCTCGGCCTGTGCGGCGCTGAAGGCGATGTTCTCGCAGAACACATCCACCGCTTCGGCCAGGCCCTGCGCGGCCACCGCCGGAATCATCACGTTGCACACTTCGTCGATGTAGTCCTGCGCATCGCGGCCGGGCGGAATCGCATGCGCGCCCAGGAAGGTCGGCACGATCTCCACCGCGCGCAGGCGGCCCAGTTCGCGGGCCACGCGCAGCTGCTTGGTTTCATCGTCCAGGCTCAGCCCATAGCCGGATTTGATTTCCAGCGTGGTGATGCCTTCGGCCAGCATCGCGTCCAGGCGCGGCAGGCTGGCGGCGACCAGTTCGGCCTCGCTGGCGGCACGGGTGGCGCGCATGGTGGAGACGATGCCGCCGCCCGCACGGGCGATGTCGGCATAGCTCACGCCCTGCAGACGCTGCTCGAACTCGCCGGCACGGTTGCCGGCATACACCAGGTGGGTGTGGCAGTCGACCAGGCCGGGGCTGATCCAGCGCCCGCCGCAATCGATGCGCTGCGCCGGTTGCAGGTGCGCCTCGGTGCCGGCCGCGCCCACGTGGACGATGCGGCCGTCGGTGGCGGCGATCACCCCGTTTTCGATCACGCCCAGGCCGGGGCCATCGACGGTGATCAGGTGGGCGTGGTACCAGAGGGTGTCACAGTGCATGGCAGCAACCACATCGGCTTATATGTCTATACAATATAGGCGCCACTTCCGGGATGTCCAGTGATGCCAGCCACCCCCGCCGCGACCCTTGTTTTCCATGCCACCCACGCGCTGCTGCCGCAGGGCTGGGCCCGTGATGTGCGCATCGTCTGCGCCGACGGCCGTTTCACCGAGGTCAATGCCGGCGTGCCGGCGCAGCCCGGCGACACCACGCTGGCCATCGCGCTGCCGGGGCTGGGCAACCTGCACAGCCACGCCTTCCAGCGCGGCATGGCCGGGCTGACCGAGATCGGCGGCCAGAGCGGTGACAGCTTCTGGAGCTGGCGCGAGCTGATGTACCGCTTCCTGGCGCACCTGCAGCCGGACGCGGTGCAGGCCATCGCCGAGCAGGCCTACGTGGAAATGCTCGAATCCGGCTTCACCCGCGTGGGCGAGTTCCACTACCTGCACCATGCCGCCGATGGCACCCCATACGCCAACCGCGCCGAGATGGCCGAACGCATCGCCGCCGCCGCGCAGGGCAGTGGCATCGGCCTGACCCTGCTGCCGGTGTTCTACGCCCACGCCGATTTCGGTGGCGCCGCGCCCAACCCGGCGCAGCGCCGGCTCATCCACGACGTGGACGGTTTTGCGGCGCTGCTGCAGGGCTGCACCCGGGCGCTTTCGGGCCTGGAGGACGCGGTGCTCGGCATCGCCCCGCACAGCCTGCGCGCGGTCACCGGCGAGGAACTCAACGCACTGCTGCCGCTTACCACCGGCCCGGTGCACATCCATATCGCCGAGCAGACCCGCGAGGTCGAGGCCTGCGTGGCCTGGAGCGGCCTGCGCCCGGTGCGCTGGCTGTACGAACACGCCGCCGTGGATGAACGCTGGTGCCTGGTGCACGCCACCCACGTGGACGACGACGAGGTGCAGCGCATCCTGGCCAGCCGCGCGGTGGTGGGGCTGTGCCCGATCACCGAGGCCAACCTGGGCGACGGGCTGTTCCCGATGCAGGCGTTCGCGCGCGCAGGCGGGCGCTTCGGCGTCGGCTCGGATTCGAACGTGCTGATCGACGCGGCCGAAGAACTGCGCCTGCTCGAATACGGCCAGCGCCTGCAGCTGCGCGGGCGCAACGTACTGGCCCCGGGCGACGGCCAGTCCAGCGGCCGCTGGCTGTTCGAGCAGTCACTGCACGGCGCCGGGCAGGCGCTGGGCGTGGCGACCGGGCTGCAGGTGGGCGCCCCGGCTGACGTGGTCGAACTGGACCCGACGCACCCGGCCCTGATTGCCCGCGACGGCGACGCCTTGCTTGACAGCTGGGTATTCGCCGCACGTAATGGTGCGGTGCGTTCGGTGTGGCGCCAGGGTCGCCAGCTGGTCCATCAGGGCCGTCACCTGCAGCGTGATGCCGTGGCCGCCCGTTTCGCCCGCGCATTGCAGACGTTGTTGTCGGCCGGCTGAGTGCCGGTCGCACCCATCCAGGACTCCCGAGTGACGGGCAAGAAAGCAGAAACCCTCAACCAGCGCATCCGCGCCGATCTGGAAAGCCGCATCCTCAGTGGGCAGTGGGAGCCGGGGTTCCGCATTCCCTATGAGCACGAACTGATGGAGCAGTACGGCTGCTCGCGGATGACCGTGAACAAGGTGCTGACCGCGCTTGCCGAGAGCGGCATGATCGAGCGCCGCCGCCGCGCCGGTTCGTTCGTGGCCCGGCAGCCGCCCCACCTGGAACAGGTGGCGTTGGAAATTCCGGATATCGCCATGGCCGTGGGCGCACGTGGCCACGTCTATGGCTACCAGCTGCTGGAGCGGGCCTACCGGGCGCCGCGTCCGCAGGCTGCCGAAGAGGTGGCGTTGTCGGGCAGTGAAAAGCTGCTGGCCATCCGCTGCCTGCACCGTGCCGATGGGCGTCCGTTCGCGCTGGAACACCGCCTGATCAGCCCGGTGGGCGTGCCAGAAGTGCTGGACGTGGATTTCGAGACCACCGCGCCGGGCAGCTGGCTGCTGCAGAACGTGTCCTGGACCCGTGCCCAGCACCGCATCAGCGCCTGGGGCGCCGATGACGCCGCCGCCGCGTTGCTCGAGGTCAAGCCCGGCACGGCCTGCCTGGTCATCGACCGCCTCACCTGGCGCGGCGACCAGCCCATCACCTGCGTGCGCCAGATGTTCCTCGGCGACGCCTGGGACCTGGTCGCAAAGTTCGCCCCCGGCGCCCGGTAGTAGAGCCGGGCTCTGCCGCGCCGCATGACCGGCGGGCGCCGTTACGACGAACGCATCGCCATGCGCACGGTACTCACCGCGCGCGCGATGCTAAAAACCCACCACCATCAAAGCGTAGCGCACTGCCGCCAACGCACCGGCTCGTCCACGCCCACGCGCGGATTCAACTGGATACGCACCGTGCGCAGCGCCGGGTAACGCTTCACCTCGGTGCACACCAACGGCCAGATCGCGTCGATTTCGTCGCTGCGGTTCACCGCCAGGGTCTGCCGCGTCAGCCAGAACGCACTCAGCACGCCGGGCTGGCGGGCCAGGGTGGCGGCCAGCTCTTTCTGGTACCGGGCGAGCGTGGCCGGGTCCGGGTCGGCCACATCGCCAAGGATGCCCGGTGCCGCAGCAGCAGCGGCCGGCTTGGCAGCGGCAGGCACGGCGGGGGCGTTGGGGGCCGGTGCCTCGGCCCCAGCCGGAGCGTCGGCCGGCGCAGCGACGGGCTGGGCCGATGTCGCGGTGGGCGGAGCTACGGCAACGGGGGCGGCCTGCTGGTCCAGTCGCGAGGTCAGGTAGCCCATGCCCACCAGCAGCCCCAGGGTCAGCGACCCCAGCGCGGCGATCGAGATCCGCCGGATCGCCTCGCGGCGGGCCGCGTTCTTGACCTGGGCTTCCATGTCGCCGGGCAGGTACGGCTGCAGCAGCGGCCACAGCAGGTGCCCGTCGAGCACCTCCACGCCTTGCTTCTCGGCAGCCACGCGGCCATCGCGTTCGACCATGCCTTCGGTGATCAGGATGCCGCCGCGGGCACCGGCCAGCCGTGCGGCGGCGCCCAGTTCGTTCACCGCCGCGGTGCCAATGCGGTAGGCGCGGCCATGTTTGCACGACAGCAGCCAGCGGTGCTGGGCGTCGTGCATGAGGAAATCGCTGCGCGGCTCGCGGCTGTCGTCCACCTCGCCAGGCACGTCCTGCAGCCCGCGCTGCTCGCGCATGGCGCGCCGGACGATCTCGGAAAAGTCACGCCAATGCATGCCAGCCAGGGCATTGAGCCCAAGCCGGGTCTCCTTGCGGCGGCGCTTCACCAGCCAGAACCAGGCGGCGGCAAGCGTCCAGACAATGAGGGCCAACAGTAAAGCCAGAATCCAGGAGAACATGAGGCGCTAGAGATGAACACGGATGTGCGATTGACAGTTTATATGCGCTCGCAGGCGTCTGCGGGGGCACTTCAATCCGAACGCTCGGAAGTCAGCGCCCCAGCCGGTGACGGACGTCTCACTTTGGAGCAGCAGACACAGAAAACCCGCCAATCCGTAGCCGTGAGGGGAGGGAACAAACGGCGAAGAAGCGATTGGCGGGTCGGTTTCGATTGTCATCAATGCCGTGCTGCTTTGCAACATCCGGCGCTGATGGCCCCCGAGCCGGGCTCAGGCGCCGCCCGGACCCTGGTGCGTTCCGGGGGACGGGTCGGCGTTGGGTGAGGCGTTGCGGGCCTCGGCGCGGTTGACCCGGGCATTGAGCGCATCGATCCGGGCGTTCAGGGCGGCCACGTCCTCGGCGGTGGGGATGTGCAGGCGCTTGAGCACGCCCTGCACCCGGTCATCGAAGGCCTTTTCCACCTTGTCCCAGGTGCCGGCGGCCTTCTCGCGGGCCTCGCCCAGCTGTTCTTCCACGTTGTCGCGCCAGCGCGGCGTGTCCCCGCTCTGTTCGCGGTTGCGGGCCTCGATGGTTTCGCCTTCCCGCACCAGCGTGTCGAACACGCGGCTGCCCTCGGCCTGGGCACGGCCCAAGGCACCCAGCCCGGCCAGCCATACCTGCTGGGCCGAACCGGTCAGCCGGCGCGAAAAACGCTCGGCCTGTTCGCCCAGCGAGGGCTTGTCGTCGGGGCTGCGGGTGTCGCGGTCGTCGAAGTCGTCGTGTGCGGTCATGGGGCGATCCTGTGGATGGACACCCCGATGCTAATCAGCGCCAGCTTTGCGCCATGTGATGGCCGGCGCCCGCGGACGCGCCGCGATTCAGCCCAGCTTTTCCTTCAGCACGCGCTGGATCTCGCCCTCGACCATGCCCTTCATCGCCGACAACAGGAAGCCCAGCTTGGCGGTCACGTGCACCTGGCCCGGCTGCAGTTCGATCGCACCATCCACGCCGGAGCCGTTGAAGTTCAAGACGTCACCCACCCAGTTGCTCTGCAGGCCGAAGCGCTCGGACAGCTTGGCGGCCACGTCTTCGATCGCCTTGCGGGCGCCATCGACGGGCAGGGAATGGGCGTGGCGGATATCAATGCTGGACATGGGAGCTCCTGGCGGGCGGCAGCGGGGAAGGGCGTGCATTGTGCGCATCCTTGCGTCCAACTCCAAGGACTGCATCACACTTCTTCTTCGATGACATGCAACCTGCTAGGCTTTCGCCGCGTGCAGAACCTGCTAGTTCACTTCACCCAACGCCAACACCCCGACCAGCCGCTGCGGCCCGGGGTGCAGCGCATCGTGCGCCACGCTTCGGGCACTGTCCGGCTCGGCGGTGACGCCACCGGCACCCTGCTGCTTGCACAGTTCTGCCTGGACGACCGCGGCCTGTGGCTTCAGGTCGCCACCGGCACGCGCGGCATCCACGTCAATGGCCGCCCCGTGCGGCGCATGGCCATGCTGCGTGCGGGCGACGCGGTGTACGTGGATGGCGTGGAGATGGTGATCCAGGGCGAGAGCGACGCGCTTGCCCAGGCGCCGCCGCGCAGTGACGCCGGCAGCGACGAACTGCGCCTGCTGCGCGGGTTGGGCGGCCAGCACCACGGGCGCAGCTTCACCCTGGACCGTCCGCGCCTGATCGGCCGCAGCGCCGAGGCCGACATCGCCATCGACGACCCTGCGTTTGCCGAGCAGCACGCACGGCTGGAGCTGCACGGCGACCGCGTGCTGCTGCGCGACCTCGGCGCCGGTGAATCGACCCGGGTCAACGGCGTGGCGGTTCGCCATTGCTGGCTGCTGCCCGGCGACCAGCTGGTGTTCGACACCCAGCACCGGTTCGTGCTCGAAGTGCCGCACGACGCCCGCACCCGGATCGTCAGCGAAGACGAGGACGACCTGCTGGACCTGCCCACCCACGACGCAGCGCCGGTCAAGCCGGTGCGCGTGAGCCGTTGGCCGTGGCTGCTGGCCAGCGCGCTGCTGCTGGCTGCGGTGATCAGCGGCCTGCTGTGGTTCGGCGCACGGTAAAGGTCATTGCACATGACGTTGTCGGCCAGCGGCCGGCACCACCCGGGGGCCCCGGGGCTGGCTGGGTGTTGATCTCGATAGATTCGTTTGCAACCAAATTCGCCTTGTCCTGCAAGGCCTAAAGCCTGGTGCGCTGCGGCATACTAGGGGTCTTGCCCCATAGGTGTGACATGACGCGCGCGTTCAACTTCAGTGCCGGCCCTGCAACCCTGCCGGAATCGGTCCTGCGCAAGGCGCAGGAAGAGATGTTGGAATGGAACGGCGCTGGCGCCTCCATTGTCGAAATGAGCCACCGCGGTCCGGAGTTCATGGCCGTCGCGGCCAAGGCCGACGCCGACCTGCGCCGCCTGATCGGCATCCCCGACGACTACGCCGTGCTGTTCCTGGCCGGTGGCGCCACCACCCAGCAGGCCCTGCTGGCGCTCAACTTCGCCCAGCCCGGCCAGACCGTGGACTACGTGCTCACCGGGCACTGGGGCAAGACCGCGATCAAGCAGGTCACGCCCTACGTCAACGTCAATGTGGCCGCCAGCAGCGAAGCCAACGGCTTCCACGACATCCCCGCGCGTGACACCTGGCAGCTCTCGGCCGATGCCGCCTACGTGCACATCACCGCCAACGAGACCATCCACGGTGTCGAGTTCCGTGACACCCCCGACGTCGGCCAGGCACCGCTGTTCGCCGATTTCAGCTCCTCCATCGCCAGCGAACCGCTCGATGTCAGCAAGTACGGGCTGATCTACGCCGGCGCGCAGAAGAACCTGGGCCCGGTGGGCGTGTCGGTGGTGATCGTGCGCCGCGACCTGCTCGAACGCGCCGGCCAGCCGCGCGCGGACATCTTCAATTACCGCTCGCACGTGGCGCGCGATTCCATGCTCAACACCCCGCCCACCTGGAACTGGTACCTGGCCGGGCTGGTGTTCGAGTGGATGCTGGCCGAAGGCGGCGTCGAAGAATTCGCCCGCCGCAACGCCGCCAAGGCCGCGCTGGTGTATGGCGCCATCGATGCCTCCGGCGGGTTCTACCGCAACGAAGTGGTGCCCGCCGCCCGTTCCCGCATGAACATCCCGTTCTTCCTGCCCGACGACACCCTCAACGCGCGCTTTGTCAGCGAGTCCAAGGCCGCCGGCCTGCTCGCGCTGAAGGGCCATGCCGCCGTGGGCGGTATCCGGGCCTCGCTGTACAACGCCATGCCGGTGGAGGGCGCGCAGGCGCTGGTCGCTTTCATGGCCGATTTCCAGCAGCGCCACGGCTGACGTTTTCGTATTTCCCGGGGCGCGCGACGCCCCACTGCACCTGGAACCCAGATGGCCACCAAACCCGCCAAGCCCAAGGCCGCCACCAAGGCGCCGTCCAAGCCCAAGGCCACCGCACCTGCGAAGGCCGCCCCCGGCAAGGCTGCTGCCGTTGCCAGCACGCCCGCACCGGTGCTGTCGGACGTGCGCGCCAAGATCGACCACATCGACCGCAGCATCCAGGCGCTCATCGCCGAGCGCGCCAACTTCGCCCACCAGGTGGGCAAGGCCAAGGGCAAGCTTGCCGCCGCCGTGGATTACTACCGCCCCGAGCGCGAAGCGCAGGTGCTGCGCATGGTGGTGGACCGCAACGAAGGCCCGCTCAGCGATGAAGTGCTGGTGCATGTGTTCCGCGAAATCATGTCAGCCTGCCTGGCCCAGCAGGAGCCGCTGAAGATTGGCTACCTGGGCCCGGAAGGCACCTTCAGCCAGCAGGCCGTGCTCAAGCACTTCGGCCGCTCGGCGCTGGGCCTGCCGCTGGCTAGCATTGAAGAAGTGTTCCAGGAAGTAGAAGCGGGCAACGCCGATTTCGGCGTGGTGCCGGTGGAAAACTCGGGGCAGGGCACCATCCAGATCACCCTGGACATGTTCCTGACCTCCAACCTGAAAATCTGCGGCGAAGTGGAACTGCGCGTGCAGCAGTACCTGATGTCGCGCAGTGGTCGGCTGGACGATGTGGAACGCGTGTATGGCCACCCGCAGTCGTTCATGCAGACCTCGTCGTGGCTGCGCGCCAACCTGCCCAAGGCCGAGAAGATCCCGGTGTCGAGCAATGCCGAAGGCGCGCGCCGCGCCCGCAATGCCGACGACGCCGCCGCCATTGGCGGGGAGAGTGCAGGGCACGTGTACGGCCTGAAGAAGGTGGTGACCAAGCCCATCCAGAACGATGCCGACAACACCACCCGCTTCCTGGTGGTGGGCCGCAACATCTTCCCCACCTCCGGCCACGACCGCACTTCGGTGCTGGTGTTCATCCACGACAAGCCCGGCGCGCTGTTCGACGTGCTCAGTCCGTTCGCGCGCCACGGCATCAGCATGAACCGCATCGAGTCGCGGCCCTCGCACAACGCCAAGTGGGAGTACGGCTTCTTCATCGACCTGGCCGGCCACATCGAGGATGCCTCGATGCAGGCGGCGCTGGCCGAACTGGAAGCGCACTCTGCACAGATCAAGGTGCTGGGTTCCTACCCGGTCGCCGTGCCCTGATCGCCTCGGCGCAGCCCTGTGCTGCGCCTTCGGTGGCGTCGCCAGCCCGGCGCGCCGCCTTTCCCGCACACCGCTGCATCGCCGCCCGCGCGGCTGCCTGACAGGATCCTTCGATGACCGCTACGCCGTACTGGATTGCCCACAAGGGCCAGCCCCTGCAGGGCACCCTGACCATTCCCGGTGACAAATCCGTGTCGCACCGCTCGGTGATGTTCGCCGCGCTGGCCGACGGCGTGTCGCACATCGATGGCTTCCTGGAAGGCGAAGACACCCGCGCCACCGCCGCGATCTTTGCCCAGATGGGCGTGCGCATCGACACCCCGTCGCCGTCGCAGCGCGTGGTGCATGGCGTCGGCGTGGACGGCCTGAAGGCCCCCACCGCACCGCTGGACTGCGGCAACGCCGGCACCGGCATGCGCCTGCTGGCCGGCCTGCTGGCCGCGCAACCGTTCGACAGCGTGATGGTGGGCGACGAATCGCTCTCGCGCCGGCCGATGCGCCGCGTTACCGGCCCGCTGGCCTTGATGGGCGCGAAGATCGACACCGACAGCGACGGCACCCCGCCGCTGCACGTGCACGGCGGGCAGGCGTTGAAGGGCATCGATTTCGCCTCGCCGGTGGCCAGCGCGCAGGTCAAATCCGCGGTGCTGCTGGCCGGCCTGTATGCCGACGGCGAGACCGCGGTGAGCGAACCGCACCCCACCCGCGACTACAGCGAGCGCATGCTGCGCGCGTTCGGCGTGGACATCGAGTTCTCGCCCGGCAAGGCCCGCCTGCGTGGCGGCCAGCGCCTGCGCGCCACCGACATCGTGGTGCCGGCCGATTTCTCGTCCGCCGCATTTTTCCTGGTGGCCGCCAGCATCATTCCCGGCTCCGAACTGCGCCTGCGCGCGGTCGGCCTCAACCCGCGCCGCACCGGCCTGCTGGCCGCGCTGCGCCTGATGGGCGCGGACATCACCGAAGAAAACCATGCCGAGCAGGGCGGGGAAGCCGTGGCTGACCTGGTGGTGCGTTACGCCCCACTGCACGGTGCGGAGATTCCCGAAGCGCTGGTGCCGGACATGATCGACGAGTTCCCCGCACTGTTCGCGGCTGCCGCCGCAGCGCAGGGCAACACGGTGGTGCGCGGCGCGGCCGAACTGCGGGTCAAGGAATCCGATCGCCTGGCGGCCATGGCCACCGGCCTGCGCACGCTCGGCGTGCAGGTGGACGAAACCGACGACGGCGCCACCATCCACGGAGGCAGCACGCTGGGCAGCGGCACCATCGAAAGCCACGGCGACCACCGCATCGCCATGGCGTTCGCCATTGCCGGCCAGCTCAGCAGCGGCGAAGTGCGGGTGAACGACATCGCCAACGTCGCCACCTCGTTCCCGGATTTCGATGGGTTGTCCACCGGGGCGGGTTTCGGGCTGCGTACTGCCTGAAGGGTTGGGATGTGCGTGGTTGCCGGGCAGAGCCCGGCACTACGGAGGAGCCATTCCCGCGTGGGGTGAGGCCCGTAGAGCCGGGCTCTGCCCGGCTGCCATTCCTCGCGGAGTGCCACAAAAAAAGGGAGGCCATTGGCCTCCCTTTTCGTTCCCGCCTGAGCGAATTAGCGCTCCGTACGGAAATCCACCGGCACGCGCACCACGCTGGCTACGGCGCGACCATTGTTCATGGCCGGCTCGAACTGCCAGTTGCGCACGGTGGTCAGCACCGCGCGGTCCAGGTCGCGGTCACGCGAACCGGTGCGCTGCACGATGTTGGCATCGGTCACGTGACCACGCGGGTCCACGCTCAGGCTGGCCACCACGCTGCCCTGCACGCCACTGCGCAGCGCACTGGCCGGATAGGTCGGCTTGGCATTGCTGGCCAGCGGGCGCGCCTCGCGGTTACGCGCGGCGACGGCCGGCTTGCGCTGGTTGGTGGCCGGTGCAGCCTGGCGCGTCGCCGGGGCCGGTGCCGTGGTGGCAACCGGCGTTTCGGTGGCCGGCAACATGCGCTCGCCTACCGGTGCGGTGCTGGTTTCGTTGGGGTTGGCGTAGCGCAACCAGACCAGCGCAGCGGCGAACATCGCCACGATCAGCGCCATCCACAGCCACGGCGAAGTGCCGCGGCGGGCCGGTTCATCGGTCACGTCGCGCTGGTGCTGCGGCGAAGCGTGCATGTCATGGGCATGGGTAACACTCATGGCGAACTCCTGATGTCGTTTTGACACCCGCAGTCTTGCCCGTACCCGGTTGTGGATGTGTCAGCGCACCGTCAACGCGGTGACTGCATTGCCATCGAGGTTCAGCTTGATGAGCCGTTGCCGAATCAGCGTTGCGTGATGATTCGGCGGCCGCGCATTACTGCGGCTTGAAGTCGAACGGCACTTCGATGCTGCCCGGCACCGGCTGGCCATTGCTCTGCGCCGGCTGGAAGCGCCAACGGCGCACGGCATCGGATGCGGCCCGATCAAGATCGCGTGAACCACTGCGTTCGATGATGGTCACGTTGGAGGGGTAGCCGGTGGCATCCACATCCACGCGCACCACCACCGTGCCGGCATCGCCACGACGCAGCGCGGCAGGCGGATACGAAGGCGGCGGCGACTGGTCAGCGATCGGCTGCGGGCGGTCACCGGCAGCGGCGGCCACCGGGGCGGCCTCGGTGGTCGGAGCGGCGGCCGCGGGCGGCGGCGGGGGCGCGGTTTCCACCAGCTGCGGGGCGTCCTCGCCGGGCGGCAGGGGCTTGGCGTCGGGCATGTCGCTGGAGCCGGCCGCGGCGGGCAGGGGCTCGGGCAGCGGCTCGATGTCGGCCACCTGCTGCGGCGTTGCCGCCGGGCCGGCCTTGTAGAAGTCGTCGTTGCGGCTGCTCAGCCACACCACCAGGAACAGCAGCACGCCAACGCCGAAGGCGATGCCGGCGATCATCAGGCTGCGCCGGGGCAGGTGGAAGGTGATGTTCTTGCCAGACGAAGAGCGGGAAGCGGACATGAGCCATACCGTAGTGAACCCCCCGATTCTGCCACGCCCGCAATGACTGAGGGGTACATGGCGGCCCCCGGGCGGCAGAAATCCGCATAACAGGCGATAATCCCCCTCCAGTCCCAACCCCATCGCACACGCCATGCTTGATCCAGCCCTGCTTCGCCAACACCCCGCCGACCTTGCCGAACGCCTGCGCTCCTCGCGCGGTTTCGAGCTGGATGTGTCCGGGCTGGAGTCGCTGGAAGCAGACCGCAAGCGCATCCAGGTGCGCACCCAGGAACTGCAGAGCCTGCGCAACAGCCGCTCCAAGGCCATCGGCCAGGCCAAGGCCAAGGGCGAAGACGTCTCGGCGATCATGGCCGAAGTGGCCGCGTTCGCCGATGAACTGAAGGCCTCGGAAGTGGCCCTGGACGAACTGCGCGACAAGATCGAAGCCATCGCCCTGGGTATTCCCAACCTGCCCGGCGACGACGTGCCGGCCGGCGCGGACGAAACCGAGAACGTAGAGCAGAAGCGCTGGGGTACCCCGCGCAGCTTCGACTTCCCGGTGCTGGACCACGTGGAGCTGGGCGCCCGCAACCGCTGGCTGGACGCGGAAACTGCGGCCAAGCTGTCCGGCTCGCGCTTCACCGTGCTGCGCGGCCCGCTGGCCCGCCTGCACCGCGCGCTGGCCCAGTTCATGCTGGACCTGCACACCGACACCCACGGCTACCAGGAAACCAACGTGCCGGCGCTGGTCAATGCCGACTCGCTGCGCGGCACCAGCCAGCTGCCCAAGTTCGAGGACGACCTGTTCAAGACCGCCGTGGGCGAGTCCACCCGGTACCTGATCCCGACCTCGGAAGTGCCGCTCACCAACATCGTGCGCGACGAAATCATCGACGCCGACCAGCTGCCGCTGCGCATGACCGCCCACTCGCTGTGCTTCCGCGCCGAAGCCGGCAGCGGCGGCCGCGACGTGCGCGGCATGATCCGCCAGCACCAGTTCGAGAAGGTGGAACTGGTGGCCGCGTGCACCCCGGCGCAGAGCGAAGAAGAACACCAGCGCATGACCCGCTGCGCCGAAGTGGTGCTGGAAACGCTGGGCCTGCCGTACCGCAAGGTGCTGCTGTGCACCGGCGACATGGGCTTTGCCGCGGTGAAGACCTACGACCTGGAAGTGTGGCTGCCCTCGCAGGACACCTACCGTGAGATCTCCTCGTGCTCCAACTGCGGCGATTTCCAGGCGCGCCGCATGCAGGCCCGCTGGCGCAACCCGGACACCGGCAAGCCCGAGCTGCTGCACACCCTCAACGGCTCCGGCGTAGCCGTGGGCCGCGCGATGATCGCGGTGATGGAGAACTACCAGAACGCCGACGGCAGCATCACCGTGCCGGATGCGCTGAAGCCCTACATGGGCGGTCTGGACACCATCGCCTGATCCACGAAAAACCCGCCGAACGGCGGGTTTTTTGTGTGTGTCTCGCCTCGGCGGGGGGCGGGGGGTAGAGCCACCCCATGGGTGGCTGCGTGGGTGGCTGCGGCCCGGTCCGGGGATTACGTTCAGCCACCCATGGGGTGGCTCTACCGGGCAGGTTCCGGGGTTACGTTCAGCCACCCATGGGGTGGCTCTACCCCGCGCAGGTTCGGGGGGGCGTTCAGCCACCCATGGGGTGGCTCTTAGATGGCCTGCAACGCTCGCAACGGCACCCACCCTTCAACTCCCCCGCCCGCCGGCGTGCACCACGCCCAGCCGTTCAGTACGCGCCCACCCACCAGCACCTGGTCCGGGTCCACGTCCAGCTCGCGTGCGCAGTAGTCTTCCTGCGCAAACGCATCGCCCTGCGCATCCCGCCCGATCACCTGCGCCGGCACCCAGCCCGGTGCCTGGTCGGCGGCTTCGCACAGGTACCAGTCGTCCCAGCCTTCCGTGCCTTCATAACGCTCGCCCACCTGCAGCGCCTGGCCACGCGCCAGCGTAATGGGGTGGGGGAATTCACTCCGGTGCGGAGCAACGACCAGATAGCGCATGCGGGTCCGTCCTGAACTTGGTAGGCGACCAGCCTAATAAAGCGCTCACGCCCCGCCCAGCACTTACGTCGCAGTTGCGCCATCGAAAAAGAAGATGGCCCCAAAAAAGGGGCCATCAGGCGCAACACCGGCGGGGGAGGGAGAACCGGTGTTGCGCGCCACGCCGCCACGACGAGGAGGAACGGCGTGGTGTTACACCTTAGGCAGCCGCCAGCTCACGCGGCTGCGGCAGCGCGGCCAGCGCCTGGGCGATGGCGTCGGTGCGGTGCTGCGGCGAGTAGGCGATGCCCTCGGCGCGCACGAATTCCACATCGTCGATCCCGAAGAACGCGAACACCTGGCGCAGGTACGGGTCCTGGAAGTCGGTCGGGGCGCCGGTGTGCAGGCCGCCGCGGCTGCTGGCCACGATCACGCGCTTGCCGCCGGCCAGGCCCACCGGGCCGGTGTCGGTGTACTTGAAGGTCTTGCCGGCCACCGCCAGGCGGTCGATCCACGCCTTGAGGGTGGAGGCCACGCTGAAGTTGTACATTGGGGAGCCGATAACCACCACGTCGGCGGCCAGGAACTGCTCCAGCACCAGCGCCGCGTCGGCCACTTCCGCCGCGTCGGACTGGGCCAACGAGCTGCTGCGCAGGTGCGCAACGGGCTGGGCGTCCAGGTCGCGGTAGGTCACTTCCAGGCCCGGCACCTGGTCGCGCCACTGCTGGACCACGGCGGCGGAGAGCTGGCGGGAAACCGAGTTGTCGCCAAGGACGCTGGCATCGATGTGAAGAAGCTTCATGGCAATCACCTGTTATCTGGGGAGGGGCGGGCAAGGCGCCGCCGACGGAGAACAGGTTAGGTTGTTGCTTGGCTGGGATAAAGGTGGTTGAATACCACGTATTGTTCTATATCTGGAACTTCGGTATGCACGACCTAAACGATCTCTACTACTTCGCCATGGTGGTCGACCACGGCGGTTTTGCCGCGGCCGAACGCGCGCTGGGCATCCCCAAATCCCGCCTGAGCCGGCGCATCAGCCAGCTGGAAACCGACCTCGGCGTGCGCTTGTTGCAGCGCTCCACGCGCCGCTTCGCCGTCACCGACGTGGGCACCAGCGTGCACCGCCACGCCCAGACCATGCTCGCCGAGGCCCAGGCCGCGCGCGAAGTGGTGGACCGGCTCAGTGCCGAGCCCCGCGGCCTGGTACGCGCCAGCGTGCCGGTCTCGCTGGCGCAGATGCAGCTGCCCAAGCTGCTGCCCAAGTTCCTGGCCCAGTACCCCAAGGTCCGCCTGCAGCTGAACATCAGCAATCGCCGCGTGGACATCATCAACGAAGGCTACGACGTCGCCCTGCGCGTGCGTTCGCGGCTGGACGATGACGGCAGCCTGGTCATGCGCAGCTTCGGCCAGGTGCAGGAACTGCTGGTGGCCAGCCCGAAGTACCTCGACCGCGCCGGCCGCCCCAAGGACCCGGACGAACTGGCCAATCACGTCACCCTGAGCATCAGCGAAGACGAAGCCCGCCAGCGCTGGGAACTTCATGGCCCCGACGGCGCCGTGCGCCGGGTGGACCTGCAGCCGCGCGTGGCCGGGTTCGACTTCCCGCTGCTGCAGAGCATGGTCAAGGACGGTTTCGGCATCACCATGCTGCCCGAGACCGTCTGCGCCGACGCCGTGCGCAGCGGCGAGCTGGAAGTGGTGCTGCCGGAATGGTCGCTGCCGCAGGGCGTGTGCCACGCCGTGTTCGCCTCGCGCCGCGGCCTGCTGCCGGCCGTGCGTGTGTTCATCGACTTCCTGGCCGAACACCTGCCGCCGCAGCTGGAGGCCTCGCGCCTGGATTGCGGTGGCGCGTGCGAGCGGGCCAAGGAGAAGATCAAGGCCAGTGCGTTGGGTGCGTTGGCGGTGGATGCGGGCTGAGCCTGGCACCGGCCGGGTGGGCAAACCCCACGTGAAATGCGAGAATGCGACCCCCGGCCAGTGCCGGGGAGCCATGCCGGAAGGGGCGCTGCCCCGACCGGATGCCCGGGTTGCAATGACCCGGGCACGCGGGGCGCGAAGTGCGCTACCGATACGGAGAGATGGCCGAGCGGTTTAAGGCACCGGTCTTGAAAACCGGCGAAGGGTCAAACCTTCCGTGGGTTCGAATCCCACTCTCTCCGCCAAGATGTTCAGAAGAGTCCCTGGAAGCAAGGGTTCTTTTTGTTTTTCTGGGCGGTGCGGGACGGATGCCTTGAGCGGATGCTGTCAGTTGAGGGCTCGTGTCATTGGCCTGACTCCGGTTGTGCCGGATTCTGCTGTGCAAACCTGAGCGGTGGATCTCATTCGGTTCCGCACAGATTTGTTGCCGTTGGTGTCAGTTGACGCTTATGGGCGATGTCCTGGGTGCGGGCTTCGTGTAGTTTCCCAAAGGTGATTGCTGCCTCGACTGAAGATTGGAGGCCGCAGTCGAGGGTAGACGGGGGACAGACAGCAGCGCGATTGGATGGGAGAGGCGGGCGTGGTTGTATCGATATGGTCTCATGTGCATGTCGAAGCCTCCGCGTCTTCCACGAAATCTTGTTGCTAAGGAAGTTTGATTGGTACTTTCAGGGAAGAGGCAAGGTCATGAGGAAGATCCGACGGATAAGTCCGGCCACATTTTTTTCTAAAGCAGGTGTCAGTTGGCTAGTCTCTCGGCTGCTGATTACGCTTCTTTCCGTGGCTGGATGTGCGATTTCTCCTGCGGCTCTTGCATATACGTCTATGCAGCAGGCAATGGCTACATGCCAAGCAACATTGCCTGCGTACGCGGGACACAACTATATCTATAACCAGTTTGGGCAATTGACTACGGAGGCCGAGGCCAATCCCACCGACTTCTCGTACGATGCCAACGGCAACATCGCTTCCAGGGCCGATGCCCTTGGTCGCAGGAGTCGGCAGCAATACGATCCATTGAATCGCCTTGTGCTGTCCCTTCAGGACGTTGGCGGTCTGGATGTGGAAGCCCGTACGCATTACAACGCCATGGACCAGGCGGCCCGGGTAACTGATCCCAAGGGGCTGTCTACAACCTATTCCTACAACGGTTTTGGCGACCTGACTGGGCAAGTCAGTCCAGACAGCGGTGCGAGCCAGTACACGGTTGACTCCGGCGGCAACCGTCGCACGTTCACCGATGCTCGCGGTGTCACCGCGTCGTATCAGTACGACGCGATTGATCGTGTGACCGGTATTGTCTATCCGGACGCCAGTCTGAATATGAGCTACAGCTACGATCTGGTGCCGGCGTCCTGTGCTGCGAACGAGCGCTTCGCCAAGGGGCGGCTCGGACAGGTTCAACATGCCGGTGGCAGCACGTTGTACTGCTATGACCGCCTCGGTCAGGTGACCCGCAAAGTGCAGACGGTCAACGGCGTAACCCGGGCGGTACGATATATCTACAACCCGTCTGGCCAGTTGATGAAGCTGATGCAGCCGGACGGGAGCGTGGTCGATTACGTGCGCGATGGCTTCGGTAGCGTAAACCAGATCGGCCTGACCCGGTCAGGTCAGGCGAGACAGATCGTAGTCAAGGATGTGAAGTATGCCGCTTTCGCTCCGGCCACCGGCTGGACGTATGGCAACGGTCGACAGCTTGATCGTCCACTGGATCTCGATTACCGCCCGCGAGCGGTGAATGATCCGAACGCTGGAGGCCTTTCCCAGAGTTACGGCTACGATCCTCTTGGCTCCATCGTGTCGCTGAAGAATGACAGTGGTTCGGAGACTATGGGGCGGTATGCCTATGACGCTTTGGGGCGGCTGACCCAGACTCAGGACGGTGCCACCGGGACGCCCATCGAGACCTACGCGTATGACTCCACGGGCAACCGCACTTCGCTGACAACTGCTGGCGTCACATCGCTTTACACCTACCCGGCAACGAGTCATCGCTTGATGGCCGTCGACGATGACACGCGTGACCATGACGCTGCTGGCAATACCGTTAGCGCGAGAGGCAAATCATTCACCTACAACGATGCGAACCGATTGGTTGCTTTGACGCAGGATGGAAGTGTGGTCGAACGCTATGGCTACAACCATCGCGGAGAACGCATTCTTCGCGCTCCATCGAACAGTGATGCGCGGATTACGCTGTATGACGAAGCTGGGCGGTGGCTAGGGGATCATCTGGCATCGGGCCCGTCGCAGCAGGCGATCTGGCTGGATGACTATCCGGTGGCTTTGGTCAGTGCTTCGGGTGCTGGTACTCAGGAGCTGCTCTACATCCAACCTGATCATCTCGGAACCCCTCGCGTTGTGATCGATCCCGCTCGCAACGTGACCATATGGGAATGGAGTAGCAAGAGCGAAGTGTTCGGCAATCAGGCGCCGAACACGGATCCCGACGGTGACGGCGTGGCCTTTGACCTGCCGCTTCGCTTCCCGGGGCAGCAGGCGACGGATGCAACTGGGGCGTTCTACAACTATCGGCGGGAATACGATCCATTCGCGGGCCGATACACGCAAAGTGATCCGATTGGTCTGGGGGGGGGGCATCAGTACATATGGCTATGCTGATGGGAATCCTCTTTCTCTGACTGATCCTTTCGGCCTGCAGGCGAGGCCGGGTGGAGGAAATGCGGCGCAGAGGCGAACGGCATTGCGGGCACATCTGAACGCATTGCAGTCAAATTCGCATACATCTCCAATTTATTCTCGCGGACTCTCTCCGGAGGAGGTCGCCTCCATCGAAAATGCCGCGAGTCTTACGAATGAGTTCGATTACACACAATACTGCTCGATTGAGATATGCAGGAAATCCCCCGACGAATGCACATCGGGTGACGTCATGAAGGGTGGGTTTCCAAGCGATCCCACAGTGGCTCAGGTCAATGCTCGCGGTTGCAGATGTGCGAGAGCCTACTACAGGAACTCACCAGAGCCCTATCCCCCGAAACCTCCGAAGGGTTGGGACAATTGGGCGCGAGCACTCATTGATGCTCTCATTCATCGTGGATCTAGAAGGTAATTATGCTCATCAGAATATTCGGAGTTCTGGTCGGTCTTTTGATCATCCTTTATGGCTTGGCCGTGATGGACGGAGCGCAGATTGGGCCTGGTCCTTGCAGGCCTCACTGTGGATTGTATAGGGCAGTTATCGACTTCATCGGGCAATCGAACTACAACTTGATAAGCGGAGTGGCCGGAATCGTTGGTGGGCTGATCTTCATTTATACGTCCGTCTTCATCCTCGGAAGAGACAGGTCAAAGAGAAAAAAGAAGCGTCCGAGAAAGAGGCGGTAAGATGGCGGGGTATCACTCGAACCCGCGGCCCTGCTTCGACCGCGTCACCTCGTCGGATCAACTCATCCAGATCCACAGTCGATGCGGCAAGTGCATCCTGCGTATCGAAGTCCCACTTGTCCTTGCACTCCCATGCAAGCAGATCGCAGACCGCCGTGGCACGAGGGTAAGCATAGTCCTTTACCTCGTTCCGCTTCAGCGCATCGCGATGGATCTTGCACAGCACGAGCTGTTGCGCATCCTCCGCGCACCCGTGCTCCCAGCTGATGTCAGGCCCGAAAGCGCGGCGGCAAACGCGAATGCATTCATTGGCATATTGGGTGTCCAGGTCGCGACTGAAGCGCGAGCGTATGCACGCGGCAGGGGCGTGAGGTCATCGCCACCCGCAGCGCTTCGCCGCGTTCACCATTCTTTGCAGTATGTAGGGGCATCAACTGCAACCGCGTGAGGTCCGAGCAACCCCTTCACGAATTCACATCCATAACAAGCGCCCGCGCACCCTGCCCGGAATGATATGGTCATAAGAACCGGCGAAGGCTTAAACCATCCGTGGGTTCGAATCCCACTCTCTCCGCCAATCATGTATAACTCATTGATTCTAAATGTGAATTTTTGATGTGTCCTGATTGGCAGGCGGAAAGCATGCAGAGGCGACAATCGCATGCGCATCCCTCACCATTTGAGTCGGTCCGAGACCGGTCGCTGGTCGTTCGTCCAGCGCGTTCCCGTCGACCTTCAAGCCGTGCTCGACTGCCGGCTGATCAAACGAACTCTTCGAACGAAAGACCTGGCTCAGGCCCACGTGCGTGCGGTCGTGCTGGGTGCAGGCTATGCTCGGCTCTTCGCACAGTTGAAGGATCAACGCGTGGCCAAGCTCAGCAAAACGGATGCTGACCTCCTGATTGACCGTTTGACGAGCGCTGAGAACCTTCGAGAGCTCACGTTGAACCGGACCCGGGCAACGGACGGGACGGTCACGGAGCAGTGGCAGATCGACAGCCCGAAGGACTTGAAGCTCTACCGGCAGCTCATGGAGTTGGAAGCGATGGCGGCAACGCTCCAGCAGCCTGAAGCTGCCCACCGGGGGCCGACCCGCGAGATCTGGCCACAGGCGACCCGCGCGCCCGCAACACCGCCGGCCCAGGCGATTGAGACGATCACGCTGGGAAAGGCGCGCGATGCCTTCTTGGCGACGCTCAAGCCCTCAACTCTGCCCAAGACCTACACGATCAAGAAGACCGCGATCGAGGCATTGGTGGCGTTCTTGGGGGCAAAGGCCAAGGTCCACACCATCACGCGCTCGGACTTGGCCCGCTGGTATCAGGACATGCGGGAAAAGGGGGCTTCCACGCCAACGCTGACGAACAAGCAGTCCTACATTGGCGGCAAGGGCGGGTTCTTCGAGTGGGCTATGGCCTCTGGTCACTACCCACGGGGCGACAATCCAGCGTCCGGCCATGTGAGTTACTCGCAGCGCGAGAAGCGCGCCCGGAAGAAGCTGGGTTTCAAAGCCTACGATAGGGCGCAGATTCAAGCCCTGTTCGCGCCCGAGGTGCTTGCGAAGATGTCCGAATCGGCCCGGTGGGCTTCACTCATTGGGCTCTACACCGGTGCCAGGGCATCCGAAGTCGGCCAGCTCCTCATCAAAGACGTGTTCGAAGAGGATGGCATCCCGTGCATCCGCATTTCGGACGAGGGCGAGCATCAGAAGGTAAAGACGGAAGTGAGCCTTCGCACCGTGCCGCTCCATCCCGAGCTCCTCGAAATGGGCTTCCTGACATGGGTGGACGGCAAGCGCAAGGCCGGTGAAACGAGGCTGTTCCCGTCTGCTAAAGCGACTGCGGTGAACGGGCAGGGCAACTGGATTACGAAGGCATTCAGTCGGCACCTAGCTGAAGTGGGTAGGGGTTGGGAACCGGCGAAAAGGGGCTTTCATTCGCTCAGGAAGACCTTTATCCAAGAGCTGCAGGGGGCCGGCGTCGTGTCAGAACTGCGCGCGCAGATCGTTGGTCATGAATTGGATGATGAGCATCACTCAACATATAGCCGGGATTTCACGGCGGTGGAGAAGCTCAGCGGAATCGGTGTGCATTCGCCAGGCTTAACTTCCCTTGTTTGGGACTTGCGATGACACTGCCTGCACAATGGTGAAGCATCGGCAACGCCTGATGGTGTCTCTATCGTCGCTGGCCGAAAGCAGGCACATGGCCGTCAACCCACTGACGTATACGGGCGATTTCCATGCCGAACGCGGATGTGCCCGGTGGCTTGGAATCTTCGTTAGATGATTTAGTTGTAAAATATATTTGGGGGGGGTATGAAAAGCTTTGAATTCCGCAAATCAGTGTTGTTTCCATTCTTGGTTAGGGCATTTTTTTCAACCATTCTCTGGTTCGTTGTCTCATACATGGTCTCAGAGTTGATGCCGGTGATGGGGGTTGGGCTCGTAGACTCAAATGGAAGCAAGCTGCCCGTTAGATTTTGGGAGTTCGTCGATAAAAAGCTCTGGATCCTTGTTATTTCCGGAGCCTGCCTTGCGGGGCTTGTCTTTAGCCTTGTTGGCGATTTTCTCGGCGGGAGCAATAGCGTATTCTTCAGAAAGGGGATTTCTTGCTTGAAAGAGGACTCTATATCTCTCCTTATTACATTTGCTGCAATATTCTTAGTGATCTTTTTTCGCCAGCTGATGGTTGGGAAGTTTGATTTAATTGCGGTGCTTGGTTCTATTTGTAATTACCTTCTGGCACTGATGGTTTTCAATTCAAAGATAAAGCATGACGTGGATCAAAATAGCTAAATAGAACCCAAGGATGGCGTAAGCCGCACCTAATGCAGCTAAGTCAGAGAGAATTTTCATCAATTTCTTTAAGGTGATTTGCATCGTAATGGGGGATTTTTTAATCCTTATATCTTCATGATGTGTTTTGTCAAGTCGTTGGAAGGGCGCGGTGTCTCGGGCTGCGCCGGCGATGAGTAGCCCGCAAGTGGGGAAGTCCAGTGAGGAACTCACACTTGCTGGATGGAATTCGCCTGCCGTAATCAAGTCAGCGCCTCCCCGGGCGGCTGATATGACGGTGGAAGGGGCCGGTCGGCTGCTCTAAGAGAAGCTTCGAAGCGCCGTCCAAAAGCAGGATGGGAACACCACCTTCGAGTGGGCGCGGTCATATAGTCGTGCCACATGCTGGCAACCGGAGAGCACAGCCACCTTCCGGCTTGCGCGTCGGGCCATGGGCGGCCCGACGACGAACCCGAAAGGTCCAAGGAAGAGCAAGGCTCCCCAATACCACCAGAAGAACCGGTCGCGTGGGATCATCAGCTTCCGAGCTGCGGGGTGCGGATGGGTCTCCTTGGTTCCTGTCGGCCAAAGCGGCGCGCGGACCCATAGCTCGATGCCTACCAGCGAGTAATGCAGGGGCATCTATGTACAGTTTGGGCGGGCCGACGATAGCCTTCGTCTTTCGGCTAGGGACCCTCCCATGAGCATCCTCAATGTGTTGCTACGCGCTGACCAGTTGCTCATCGCGGTCGACACGTGGGCCGAGGACGCGATGACCCGGACGCCGTCGTCGGGCGCCAAGCTCTTGTTGATCCCCCAGCACAACCTAGTGCTGGCCAGCCGCGGCTCCGCTCAGTTCTTTCTGAAGATTTACGAGCTTTGCCTACAGGCGAGCTTCCGCGCGGATTTCACCATGGAGCAGCTGATGGCCGAGCTCGGACTGGTCATGGACCACCTTTGGCCGAAATACGTCCAGGCGGCTGCGGAGGCGGGCATGACGCGGGACATCCTACACAGCGAGCTTGTTCTGGGCGGCTGGTCACCGAAGAGCGGCCGGATGATGGCCACGGCCTATGCCAAGGATGCGGGCGGCGGTCCGACACGAGTGCAGCCATTGGAAGGCGGCGTAGCGTCACCGGGAGAACCGTTGCGTGGGCGTTCGGACAGCTTCGAATTTGATGACGTCCTGGAGGCAGGCCGGCTGCAGGCGGCCTACGTCAACGAAAGCGTGGGTCGGACCGTTGCTGGGGGCAGGCTGCTGGTCGCTGATCTGCGAAAGGGGCAAGCGACCATCACCGATTTGGCGGAGCTGTAGTGCTGCCTTCAAGCCTCGATGGGGCGACAGCCTCATCGGTCGCACCGGGATTTAATGGAGTTCGTTTACCGAGAGGGTCCAGGCGGCGCATCAGGACCGTTTCCGACCTGCCAAAGAACCCGCTTTTCGTGTCCGCTGCCCAGAACGACCTGCCACTTTGCGAATCCGGCGGAAAGGTCTCCCGTAGTGGGTAGGTCGCTCTCAACGATAATGGCATCGAAGCCGCCGAACCCATGAGCTTTCGCCCTCACATAGAGGGATGTTCCCTCTCTGACTAGGTTGCCAGGCAAAGCGCGTGAATAGTCTGCGCTGAACACGCTCGTCTCATCGATTTCGATGCGAACTCCGGGAAATACCAGTCCAACCCAGCCGTCCGCACCGTCGGCCTCGAACCAAGTGAACTGGTGGCTACCAGTCAGGATCAGAACAGCGGTCTTGCCCAACTTGGAAGTGCCGATGAGCAAAGCCTGATCTGAATCATGCCTCGGCAGGATGAGCGAAAGAGCGGCGCAGGAACTCGCACTGCCTACAGTGAACTCGCTGGTCGATATCATCTCAGCGCCTGTGTGGATGGTTGCTACGGCTTTGAAGTGGACCAATGAGCTGTTCCCAGAGGAGCTCCGCCGCACCCTCCTGCGTCAGCTTTTGACCCCGACTTGACCCATACGCGGACATGCCCAAGTTGGTGAAAAACAGGGATTGATCATCGCAGTCCACGGAAAGGGACTCGTTGAAAGAGTTGCTGTCGAGCTTCTCACCTTGAATGTAATTGATGCCCCCGAGCATTCCCCCCAGGTAGATCGTTGCCCGAGCAACGTCCTTCCCATCCTCATAAATTGTGGAGAAGAAGCGGTTGGCGTCGATTCGTCGGAACGATCCCTCGTAACCCGGATTTCGTTCTTCGAGCTCGTTAAGGGAGTTCTCGAAGTGTTTGGCGATGTAGTCGAAGGTTTCCGCCTTGAACTGATCTTTGTCCCGCTGCGTAAAAGTCTTGGCGAGACGCAAATTGCTCGACCTCGGGCCTGGCCGGGATTGCGCGGGCAGGGAACTCGCGACGACGCCTGGGGGCATTCCCGCAGCAGGCGTCGCACGCGCGCTTGGCGAAGCCAGCGCAGCTTGCTTGGTTTGGCGATGGGTGGCCGCTGCGCGAACGGCCTTGGCCACCTGCAAGAAAGCGTCGTCGAGGTCAGCCCATTGCTTCACCGGCTTGCCGTCGGTTGGAGTAGCCATGAGCTTCCCAAAAGGAGCGTGGTGCCATTCGCAGGCCCTCAAGATGACCGGGATGACGGTTGCTTCGCCTGAGTCATGTCGTTCCAGCGCCCGCCTCATTTCCCTGTCGTAGCAGTAAGGTGATGCAAGGAAGTCGGGACTGACGAGAAGCAGGATGATGTCATCGCTGTTGATGTGCTCATCGATCGTTTTATCGATTTCTTGGCCTGCGATGATGCGTCGATCGTGCCAAGTTTCGATAATTCCTTGATGCTTAAGCATCGCGAGCTGCTTCTCGAGCTGGTCGCGCAGCTCCTCGTCTGCATGGCAATAGGAAAAGAAGACGCTGGGCAAGATCATGCTCCTTAAGGCGCTGAGCGGAGAGTCGTAGAGTCGATTCTATCCAAAGCTGGCGAGCCTGGCTCATTAAATCAGGCCGCGGCTCCTCCAATAAGCATGGCTGCGGTTGTCGTGCCTGATGCGACTGGACGATGGTCCTATCGTGGCTCCTACCCAGGGGAGGCGCTGGCAATGAAAGACGGCATTTACCATGTTCGTTTCTTGTCGAACAGGAAGGGAGTCGGCGAGGGCATCGCTGTATTCAAAGAGGGCAGCGTCAACGGCGGCGACTCGGGCTATACCTATTCACGATCGAAGCAGGGTGACGGCGCTGGGTTTACGACCAAGCTGACCATCGAACGCTGGGATCCGGGCTCCGAATCCGTGTTTGGCGGGCTCGACCAGTTCGAACTCGTGTTCCGGGGCGATGCCACGGATGCCCGCTTTAGTGCCAATGGCAGCATCGTCGGGCGCTCTGAAGCCACGTTGGTAGTGGAAGGGCGCTACTTGACCCCTGCACTCTGAGCGACACCAACGAGAAGGCCCCCGAGTTGGGGGCCTTCTTTGATCCGGCGGAGCTTCTTAGGATTGGGTCAGCTGTGCCCAGAGCACAAGCAGAAACATGGGCAACCCACTCAGCAGCCCGAACACCCACAGGGCTCCCATAAGAGTCAGCGGCGTCATGACCCACCACTGCCACCACGTGAACCCATGATCCCGCTGCCGAGCCTCCCAAGCTGCTGCCGAATGCAGTCGTTCCACCTTCCGCGTTCCTCGCCGGGCCATCAACGGCCCGACAATGAACCCGAAAGGTCCGAGGAAGAGCAGGGACAGCGAATACCACCAGAAGAAGCGCTCCCGGGGAGTCCTGACGCTCTTGATGGTCCTGATAGATGGCGCAGTTACGCGATCTGCGTGGGCAAAGTGCAGGGAAGGGGCCTGGCTCTTCATTGGGCGTAGGCCCTCCAGCTTCCGTCGGCCTTGGCATACCGCAGATTTTTGTCGACGGGAAGCGGGACTCGATTGCCCATCATGTCCATCACCACTGTGCCTCGCGTATCGCACCGATAGCCGTCCGCGTCCCCCGCCCGCGTGCACCCGGTCAGAGTGAACCCATCGATCGTGACGACGGGTGCCGAGGCGCTCTGGGCCATCAAGTCGGCCAAGGCCTGCTTGGCCTGCTCTTCGGACGGTTTGCTGCTGCAGGCGGTAAGGCAGAGTGCCGCAGCGGCGGCAAGGATCCATGCTTTCATGTCGTTTCCCTATTGGTGAGGGCGCAAGGCCCGGGGTGCCTCAGCGGTCGCGGTTGCCATCGGGCCGGAACCCCGCGATCCACATCCTGGTGTCCTTGAATGGCGTCAGGATTCCGGACGGGCCCGGGTGGAGATCTGAGGTCTGGATGAAGCCACTGACCCACGCCACCCGAAGTGCCACATCAACGGCGCGATCGGAGACGCCAGGGCGGGACACGTTGACGACAAAGGGCTGGGCAGGCGGGTTGGGGCCCGTGGAGCGGCTGGCCCCCGTATTGGGTTTCCCGGAAGGCACGCGGACCCCAGTGAGGGTGTCCCGCCCCTTCCACAGTGCAGAGGTGTTCAACTCGGCGGTGTCGCCCAGATCGTCGGTCTCGGTCACGGCGGCATTGGCGCAGGTCCGGAACGTCTCCGTGGTGGATGACGCAGGACTGGTCCAGATCCGAGCCTCGACGGTCCAGCAGGGCAGGGACGCGCCCCACTCGGTGTAGGTCAGTGCCACCCGGGGCCACTCCAGCTTGCCGAGCTGAGCCTGCTGGTGGTTGTCCGCCCTGAACAGCTTGGGCAGCTTGCCGGCTCCACTGAGGGGCGTGTAGATGGCTCCCAAGCCGTTCGAGCGTCCAGGGGCCGCCCGGTTCGTGGCGGAGGACTTGATGCCGATGGCCTGCTGCCCGGCGTCCTTGAGGCTGGTCCCAAGCTGACGGAAGAAGCCGGGCTTGTTCGGAGCCGCCGGCACCTCTTCTTGGGCGAGGACGGGGAGGGAGAAAGACAGTGCAAGGAGCGAGGCGACCGCTCCGTGTCGTGAGTGCTTCATATGCAGCCCCTGTAGACCGCCAACCCGGCGGCATTTACGATAATCGCAGATGTGCAACCGAGTTCCAACCGTCAAACTGAGAGGGAATTCAGCTGTGGTGCAAGTTTTCGGATGCCGCAACCCAAGACGCCCTCGACGATCTACGGCAAACGACTGCGCAGTGCGCGGATTGCTCGAGGCTGGACGCAGGCACAACTGGCCGAGCGCATTGGGATGGTGGACTCAGTCTCTGGGGCGACCCGGGTGAGCCGGTACGAGACCGGGCAGCACGACCCGGACCCAGCTACGTCTGAGGCGTTGGCAAAAGCGCTGGGTTTGCCGGTCGCGTATTTCCACGCGACCTCAGACGTGTTGGCCGAGGTGATCTTGCTCGTGAGTAAGCTGCCCTTGGCCAAGCAAAGGGAGGCCCTCGAGAAGCTCAAGGAGTTTGCTGGCAAGACCAAGGGCTGAGGTTCGCCCGCTTGCGGCTTCTTGCAGCAGGACCGATTAAAAGGCTTGTGTTGTGAACCACCTCCCTCGGCCTTGCATACGGCTTGGGCGGGTGTTGCCTCTAGAAACCCCTATCTGCCGCCGTTAGTCGATGAGGCGCCCGGGAACGTTACGGCAAGAAGGGCTTCGTCGGGCCCATGAGCGGTACTCTTCAGTTCGTGGGCTGAGCCAAGTTGTATCTGTGACAATCAATAGGGAGCGTCGGATGGACATGGAAGCAAGAGCCGAAATATCGGGCTGGGGCAAGGCATACGCGACAAATCCCGATTTCAAAGCGATCTTCGACGAGATGCACGAGGCCTTGGACGGGTTGCCTCCGCCCCTTCACGCCAGGGGGCAAGAGCTTCCGTTCCCCCAGCTTCATCACGCATGCCTCGGCGCAGATCTGCACCTGGTGGCTGCCCTCTTGGATGCCGGTATTGCGGCCGACGCATACCCCTGCACCGAAGACGAAGACGACGAGCCGGCTTTGGTGTGGCTCGCTCGAGACGACCTCTTGAACACTGACGAAAAGATCAGGCTCGCGACCCTGTTGCTCGACCGCGGCGCGGATGTCAATGAAGGTGATCCGCTGGAACACGCCAAGGAGGCCGACCAGACGCAGTTCGTTGCTTTTCTGTTAAGCCGTGGAGCAGGGTGACCACGTGGTTGTTCAACCTCGCGCAGGAGCTGTTGTTGCTGTCTAGGGCGGGCTCCCTCCCAGATGAGCGGGCATTGCTGGCAGCGACGGCGAGGCGCTTGGACCGGCGCCTCGCACGTCATGCACAGCGGCGTTCAGCGGTAGCAGCGCCGGACGTGCGGGACCTACCGCATGAGCTTGCGGGCAGCAGCCAGCGGCCCCTGACTTAACGATCCGCCCTCCTACGGCGATAGCTGACCACCCGATCGCGCCCCTCGCCCTTAGCCTTGTATAGGGCCTTGTCGGCCTGCCGAATGGCGTGGTCGGCGTCCTCGTGTGTTTCTGGGAAATGACTGACGCCCATGGAGACAGTGATGCTGCCGACGATGGGGAATGCGTGGTCGTGGATGCTTCTGCGGAGCCGCTCGGCGACGAACTCAGCGGTCTCAGCGCTCACGTCGGGCAACAGCAGCAAGAATTCCTCGCCCCCGATGCGACAGAGGACATCTTCTGCCCGGGAGTTCTGTCGCATCAGATCGGCCACACCCGCAATTACCCCGTCGCCTACCTCATGACCGTGGCGGTCATTGACCTTCTTGAAATGGTCAATGTCCAAGGCAATGATCGCAAACCGCGTTCCCGAGTTGGACAGAAAACCTAGCGCTCTTTCCAGACCCCGGCGGTTGAGCAAGCCGGTCAGTGGATCGGTCAGTACGGCCTGGTCCAGCCGACCAATTCGGTCGTTGAACGCATTGAAACTGATCAGCACGGCCTTCTGTAGTTCATCTGCTTCGTAATACCACGTATCAACCGCAGTCACGGTCAGAATCGCCTGAGACACATCGCTGTTCTGGGCCGTCGATGCCAGCTGCCACAACGGCCGTGAAATGCGCCGGGAAACCACCCAGATCAGTAGAAGCGAGAGGATGCCCAGAGGGGCGGCGTTGAGCAGCACAGTGTTCATCAGGCGTGTCAGCGGCCGCAGGGTAGCCTCGACGGGACGTTGAGAAACGATGCCCCAATGCACGGCTGGGATAGGCGCATACCCGGCCAACATATGCACCCCATGGCTGTTGATCGTGGGCATGGCACCGGCTTCTCCGCGAGAAACGGCCTTGACCACTTCATTTTTTAACGCCGATTCGCCCACCCGGTCAGGTTCGGGGTGATAGAGAAGCTTTCCGTCCTGGCCTACGACGTAAAGATACGACCCGTCCCGGTAGTAGTGCGTTCCAAGTAGGGTATGGAGCACGTTGGGCTCCTTCAAGTGGATTGAAGCGCTGATGTAGCCTTGGTAACCCCCAGGCGGGTCAAAGATTGGTTGCGAGATGGTCAGGACCAACTTGCCGGTCGCAGAAACGTAGGGGTTGCTCACGAGCGGGGCGCGACTTGCGATCGCTAAGGAGTTGGCTAAGCTGGAAAGAACCTGGCCGTCGATCTGCGGTAGGGTCGGGGAAGATGCCGTCACTCGTCCTTGGTTGTCCACCACCACAACCGAGTTGAACGCATTTGTCTGGGATTGCAGTCGATGTGCCTCTGCGGAATCGACGCCACTGCCAATGCCTCCGGCTCCAATGGCCCGTGCGCTGTATTCCAGCTGCTGCTGGGTCGATACCAGAAAATTATGGGTGGTCTGCGCGAGCTTGTGGGCATAGACGCGGTTGGACTCAAGTGCGTTATTGATCAGCTGCTCGCGTTGGACCTGATACGCCGCAAAAACCGCATTTGCCAACATGACCCCAGCTGAGAGAATGGCGAGCCCGACGATCAACCGTTGGAGATTAAGGTGTTTGGCGATCTTCCTCATATGTCCTGCGTCCCTTCGTACGATTCCATAATTGCCTCAGGCCAGCAGCACAAGATTCGGTGTTGAGGGCAGGGGCGCCAGGCAATGGGGTGTCGGCTGCGTCTCTTATCTAACTCAAGCCTACGATGACTGACAGACGATGAACAAACGGCATTAACGGCAACGCCACTGACGCGATCTAGCCCTTAATGGTTAAGCACACAGCGGTTGAGACCCCGGGTGCAGGATCAGCCTTGCAAAAAAGTGCCGCGCCCGCTGGTCACGACGGCCACCAATGGGGCGTCATTGCCTGAAACTCACCACGATCATCTGGGGGAGAACATCGTGGGCGGGCAATCCAGCGGCGCGCGGCCGGCCTCGGGTCTAAGTTGGATGACCCAAGGCAGTGTCGATCATTCCATCCAAGATGTAGACAGAGCGTGGAAAGGCGGTGAGGAGTTCATTCAAGAGTCAAGCACTGAATCCAGTGGCGCGCGTCGGCTGGCCAGTTCTCGCGCATTTACGGGCCGGCCGAAGAACCACCCTTGGCCAATCGCCTCCGGGGCGAGGCTGCGGAGCATGGCCGCCTCGGCCGACGTTTCAATGCCCTCGATGGTCACGTCCAGGTTCAACTTGAGTGCTAGCTCATAAACGGCGGGAAGAACAGAACGAAGCGGAGAGTCGGTCGTAATGGCCCCCGTAAACAAACGATCAATCTTGATGCCATTGAAGCTCGTGCGAGCTAAGTGGGAGAAGTTCGAATGGCCCGTTCCGAAATCATCGATGAGGAATCGAAAGCCTGCCCCTTGAAGGAGCGCCATGTTTTTGAAAAATTCTGGCGTCACGATATCGTTGCGTTCGGTCACTTCAAAACAGACCTGGAACGGCCTCAAATGCCGACTCTCAACTTGGCTCAGCGCGTAGTCGGGGAAGGAGCCATCTGCAATATCCTCCGGCTCCACGTTGATGCAGACGTAGAGCTCGGCATCCGGTAGAAGAACTCCTTCGATGTCATCAAGCGCGGTGGCGAGGACGTATCTTGAAAGCACAGGGCCAAAGCCATTGACTTGGGCGAGGGGCACAAAGATGTCCGGACCGATCTCCTCCTCGGGGGAGATATGCCACCTGGCGAGCGCCTCGAAGCCAACGGTGGATCCGTCGGATATCTTTCGAAGGGGCTGAAACACGATGGTCAACTCACCGCTTTCTATCGCACTCTGTAGGCGTTGCTCTAGGCTCCTTTCCAAGTTGCGATAGCGGATTGCCATCCACCCCAAGCACAGGCCGGTGACCAGTCCCAAGCCAGCAAAAGTCGCGAGCAGGTGGGAGGGCAACGACCACAGCGCGGTGCGCGGTGAAGTAACTGCTGCGCAGACTCCGACCGTGTCGCTGCAATAGCTGCGCTCAAGCGTGTCGTTTCGATGCCAGTCCCGTGCGTTAGCGACAGGTTCAACTGACCTAAACGTGTATTCGCCATTGGCTGTGGCGATCACAATGCGGCTGGTCCTGGACGGATCTACATTGTCAAATGCAGACGGGGAAGTCACCGTAGCGACGTTGCCCCGGACCACGATGTTCGTGGCGATGTAGGGGGAATGGAGCACGTCAGACGACCTCCAAATGCCGGCTCCGTTTCGCTGAAACCTGGGGGCAGGCAAGACCATGGGGGGCTCCAAGGCTCCCCATAGGGCCGTGCAGACGATTTGGCCGTCGCGAACCTTTCCCACGTCGCTCATGTAGCTGGAACTGAAGGCGATGGCTTTGAGGTTTCGCAGGTCTGTGTCGGAGCAATCTTCTCCGCGTGTTGCCAAGGCTTGCTTGGCGGCTGCGGCGCTGCTGCGCGCGATCACTTCTGCCTGACCAACTGCCAGTCGGGCGGCCGCAGACGCGCGTTCGACGTCTTGCACGTAGAGAACCGCCTGCGCGATTACGAGAGTGGTCAACATCGTCAACCCGACGGCCGCTGCCAAAGCTAAGCCGTCTTGGGTCCTGTTGCGTTTGCGCATCTGTTTGAGCCTTGGGAAGCAATGGCTGTGCTTGGAGGTGCTCGCCAACGCTGGTATTTGATAGCACTTTGTGCCGCCAGGTGGAAGGAGGGGGCGCTCTCTTGAGTGTCAGGGAGTAGGGTGTCGCGGGTTGTGTCCGCCCGGTGCTTGAAGGCAGTGGGGATTGGCCGTAAGTTGGTGGTCGGCAGGCGGTGGCCTATTCAGGTTTTCTGCGGCGGCGATAGACCGGCCACTGCTTTCGGGCCGCTTCACTGTGCCCCCAGCAGTAAAGTCAGGATCGCAGCATGAAGAATCCCTACGCAGGCAGCGACAAAGCAACGCTGTGTCAGAAGGCTCGTGAACGAGCGTCCGTTTTGCTGGATGAGACCCATCCGGGTCCATTCGTGCCTGGACAACGAACCCCATACCTGACCCGGGAAGAAAAGCGGCTGAGGCTCTTGGATACTGCTCAGCTACTGGAGTGCCTTGCGGCAAGGCTACTTGGGGACGAGGCCGTGGCGGGCAGCCCACGGCAATGGTTTCTCTCAGGCAGGTTGACCCTGGTTGAAGCCCATCAGGCAGAGTTGGATCGCAAGTCACGTGCCGCCCGCCTTGAATCGCTAATGGACGCAACTGACTTCATCTTGGGGGTGGGTGGGCGGGCATGGATAAGCGAGCGCGACCACTCCCGGCGCAGTCGCTATGACCTGGCCTTGGAGAGCGATCAAGGTTTGATGGTAGTTTTGGCGGAACTGCAGGGACTGAAGAAGGGTCCTTCCGAGGGCAACACAGGAGGGGCTGCCTCGGCGCCGGAAGCGGGGGAAACAGAAGGTCACGAGGCAGGGGGATGAGTCGCCCCACCGAAGCGGTGTTATCCAGTATGGAGACGCTCACGGCCTCTGTACTCCCGCGATCGGACTATTGCCGTTCATCCCCGGTCTCCCTTTGGATCAGCTATGACCCCCAGTGCCCGCTCCGCGATGACTCATTGGGCTTCTACGCCCATGTTCCTGGACCTCACCGTCGGGATAGCCGCCGAGCAGATGCAGGAGATCCTCCCGCATTATCCGCATCCGTCGGATCAGCCCATCGCCATCTGCGTCAACGGTTACCGCTGGTTTGGAAGTGAAATGGAAGCGCTAGCCGATGCCATCCATCGGGCTGCCCGTCGGCCTCACCTCCATCATTTGTCCTTGGCTGGGGCAGACTGGGAGGTTGAAAGAAACAAAGAAGGGTTGTGGGCAGTCCCCGGACGATGTTCGCCAAAGAGCCGCAACGAGCGTGTTCTCGACAGCTTGGGAACCGACACAGCCCTCTTTCGGACCACGGACTCGGCGACCGCCTAGCTGACGATGCAGGTTGGAGCGGGCTAGCGTCTGCCTTGATGGGTAATGGAACGTGGAATCCGAACGCCGACTGAGGCGACCAAGATGTCAAACCGGGCCCATCGGAAGGGTCTTCCGAAAGTGACGTTGGTGCTCGGCGCCGCTAAAAACCCAGGCGATGCGCGTCACATTTTTGAAGGGAATCGCCCGCTGGCCGGGGTGAGAAGCGCCATGCCGTCTGGCATACTCCCGCCGCCGGAAAGGGGGGCATGCAAGTGAACATCAAGAAGAAGGTTAGAGCGGTGGGTGAAGCTTCCTATCACCCGTGGCCAGAGCTGAACCACGCTGCCCGGGTTCTGAGACGGGCAGCCCGCGAACAGGGCGCATCCAAGCTGCATGTGGTTACCGGCGCCGTCGTTCTGACGGCTTTCGCGGTCGAGGCGTTCTGCCAGACCCTGGGACCGGATTTGTTCCCCGACCGCTGGGCTTCGGGCGCTAAGCCCCTTGTGGAGAAGGCCGTGCTCCGCAAGCTGGAACTGATTGGCCACGAGGTTGGGGTGGACGTGGACTACAACCAAGAGCCGTGGATACACGTCAGCGCATTGTTCGAGGCCAAGCGCCAGCTCCTGACTCCAAGCTCAAGCCCAGTCCCGCTGGATGAGGACGTGTCAGTGGATGAGGACGCAGATCCTAGGTTTGATGTCCACGCGGCAGTGCAGCGGCACTTTCGACCACTCCACAACTTAGTTCAGCTGGAGAAGGTGGCGGCGGAGGTCAACAAAGGCCTGCTTAACATCTGGGACGCCGCCGGCGGGGCGGAGGCCGTGCTCGATGTGTTGGGACACACTTCTTGGGCGATACAATCGGCTGAGTGACGTGCTGGGCCCAGGGGTGGGGCCGGCCCAATTACGTGTGGAGGGTGGCTTGGGGACAGATCAATCGGATGAACGGTTCTACTCCGTTCGTTTGGCGACGGAGGACACAGGGTATCTGGCCGAAGTTTGGCAAGACGCCCCTGATCGATGGGTGCTGCTTGCCGTTACTCCGGACGCAGGCCGCGCTCTTCTGGACTTGAGGCGCCCGTTTCCGTCTTTGAAAGACGCGCTTTTGGCAGCCGAGGCTCTCGCGGGGCACGCCATACGGGCTGCGCGGGAAAGCACCAAAGGAAATGACCGGTAGCTTGGCGACTGATCTTTTGCGCAGTGCGGTGCTCTTTGTCTGCCCTGACCATCCTCTGGCAGTCCTTTTCCATACTTATGACGTTGGACAGGTGTCTCACTCTCCGCCATGCAGAGTCGCCGCCGCTCTAGGGGCTTGATCCCACTGACTCGGTGGCTGAATATGGAAGAACGCCGCCCTTGGGCAATTGTGCTTCTCCTATCGAGGGCCAGCCTCTGTTTGATCAGTCGGCCGCACAGCAGGGCGCAGGCGCCGTATCCACTTCTCGAAAGCCAGCAGAAAATTGCTGAGACGTAGCTCCATTGAACCGTCCAAATTGCCCTGGCGGACATCGAACGAGCGCGGGGCGTCTGCGATGAAGAGCTGGGGCGTCGGCATCGTTAAGGCACCCACGGCCGTCAGGGCGTGCCGCAGCTGTGCTTGTGCCAAGCGGGTGCCCCAAGGCCCCACGGTCGCTCCTGTTATGGCCACAGGCTTTCCCGCGAAGGCTGGACCGGCTGCGCCGCTCCGGGAAAGCCAGTCGATGGTGTTCTTCAGGACGCCTGGCAGAGACTGGTTGTACTCGGGCGTGGCTATCAGTATCGCGTCAGCTGCCGCGATGGCCTCGCGCAAACGAGCAACCCCGCCTAGTCCGCGTTCCCCCGTGGCCTCCAGATCCTCGTCAAACATAGGAATGTCGGCAATGGTGTCGTGCACCTTCAAGATCATCTGAGGCGGTGCCATCTGGGCGGCCGCATTCAAGAGTTGTCGGTTGTAGCTGTCCCGTCTCAGACTGCCAGCGACAGCGAGGACGTGGATTGAAGTAGCGGGGCATGCCATGGGGTGGCTCCTTGGGTATCAAAGCAAAAGAAGGGCCGCAGCCGTGATCAACGCAGCGCCCATCGCTTGGTCAAATCGACGCTGCGACTCAGGTGTGCGCAGAATCCCGGCAAGACGACGACCTGCTACCGCCCACAAGAGCAGGCATGCGGTGGGAATCACCACAAAGATGGGCGCCAGCCAGGCAAACGTCATTGCCCCACCCATTGGTGGAAATGCGGCAACGAGGGACAGAACCATCACCCAGCTTTTGGGGTTCAAGAACTGGAACACAAACACGCCATAGAACCCAGCTGGCAGGGGAGAGTCCTTGCCTGGGCTCGCCGAGCCACGCATCATTGTGAGTCCTAGCCAAGCTAGGTAGGTGGCGCCCGCAATGGCGACGCCCAAACGAAAATGGGGCGTCGTTAGCACGGCAGAACCCGCCGCAATGGTGCCTGCCAGCATCGCGATTCCCCCGCAGACAACGCCACCAATGGCCGACCAGGCGCGGGAGCCGTCCCCAGCCGCTGCTGCCCGAAGCACCACGACATTATTCGGCCCCGGGCTTAATGCAGCCACCAAGACCACGCCCGCAGCACCGGCGAATGAGTTGAAGATCATAGGGTTGCGCCTTCGTCTGATACCCCCATTCTTGAGCCAGATACTGGTGCGCGCCTGCACCGACCTGGTCTATTCTTTAGGCCATGGACCGCTTGCCTCTCAATGCCCTTCGCGCGTTCGCTCTGGCATGTGCCCACGGTGGTGTGCGGGCGGCGGCTCGCGAATTGGGCGTTTCCCATTCCTCCGTCAGTCGTTACCTCGCCGAGCTCGAGGCTTGGATGGGCATACCACTTGTTGAGCGCGATTCCGGGCCCTGGGCCCCTACGCCCCAAGGCGCGCAACTGGCTAGCCGTCTGCAAACCCAGCTGCTGGAGATGGCCAACGCCGTCGAGGCGGCCCGTGAGGCGAACTCCGTCTATTCAGTGACGGTGGGCGTCGCGCCGTCCTTTGCCACCCGGTGGCTGCTTCCCCGGCTGCCTTCCCTTGCGCGAGCGCATCCAAGAGTGGAGTTGTCCGTGCTGGTCAATCAGCGCGTGGACAACTCGTTCCAGGACGTGGACTTGGCGATCCGCATGGGTAGAGGCCCTTGGCCTGGATTGCAATGCGAGCCCCTTATGGATGAATTGCTTTATCCGGTTGTGAGCCCGACGATCTGGAGCAATCAGCCGCACCATCCCGAGAAAGATTTCCTGATTAAGATGAACCTGCTTCATGACCGGGATCCTTCCGCAAGCTGGGAGCAGTGGCGTCGCACGTATGGTCCCTCAACCTTGTCACTGGCCAGCGGGGCTCGACTCGCCTCTTCCGATCTTGTGCTTCGCTCAGCCGAGCTGGGTCATGGGGTGGCGCTTGCCCGCGGTCGATTGGCTGAGGCTTCAGTGAAAGAAGGAACCCTCTTCAGGCCCTTTGGCTCGAAGGAAGTGCGTGTCCCCAATGCCTACTGGATTGTCCGTCCCAACCTGTCGGTTGACGCACGGTCACGCCGCCATGCCATTACCACTGTGGTTGCTTGGCTCAAGGAACAGGCCGCGTGAGATGGGGCGCTTCGAGGGGAGCAGCACTGGTTGTGCCTTGACGCCGCTGTCATGAGGCGTTGACGACGCCTTGGCGATGACTGTGGATACTCCGGCCAAAGACCCCCCAGAGACAGCCCCGATGGCCAGCACCAATCCGGCTCCCGAAGTTGTGCGCATTGAAGTGATGGACTTGGACGCTGGCGAAGTGGCCGTTGTTGCCCAGCTCGACCAACAACCGCCAACCGAGTGGGTGGAGTGCATTTGCCGTATCGTCGATTCGACGCCGGGCATGGAGGAGGTCGCCGTGCGTTTGGACGGGTATTGGCTTTTCTTCGTGGGCTTTGGGGCAGGCAGCGGCTCCGCCATTCACCACCGTGTGGCACAACTGATCGCCTCCGCAAGAGACCTTGGTCGCGGCCCGCGGCCAGCTAAGAAGCCGAGAGCGGCCAGCAAAAAGGAAACGCCGACACCCATTGCGGATCAGCGTTATACGGAAGGTGCTGCGGTACATGCGTTGCAGGTGTAGGTTAGGTCGCTGCCGCAAAAGGTTCACGACGGAAACGATTCCAACTTCTCGTCGGGTAGGGTTGCTAAGAATTCACGGAGGCCTTGTCCTCGCTCTCTCCGGTTCCGCGGTCACTGAAAACCTGAAGTAGCGCTTCGGCATTGAGGGGGCGGGAGAGGAGATATCCTTGGATCTGATCGCATCCATGCTCCTGCAGAAAGCGGAGTTGAGCCGGTGTCTCTACACCTTCTGCCACAGTGTGGTAGCCGAGCTCGCGAGCTAGGTTAATGATCGCCATGACCTTGGGCTTGGCCTTGGGATCGGTCTCCAGATTGTCGATCAGGGACTTATCCATCTTAATGGTGTCGATCGGCAGGTCAGACAAGTAGCCGAAATTGCTGTAGCCGCTCCCGAAGTCGTCAATCGCAATTTTGATGCCGGCTTCGGCCATTGCTCTGATCTGACGCCCGGCGACCGAGTCGGCGCGTAGCCACTCGCCCTCCGTAATTTCAATTTCAATGCAGTCAAAGGGCAGGCGGCGCGCCTCGAGCATTGAACGAAGTCTTGTCCAAGCGTCTTCAGAGGAAAGGTCAGCGCCGGACAAATTGATGGAGAGGGCTAAATAGTGACGTGCGGCGCGCCACGCGACCAGTTGATCCAGCGCAGCATCGAGCACCCACGGGGTGACAGCCCCCATCAAGGCGGTCCGCTCAAATATCGGGATGAACTCTCCTGGGCTCACAGGCCCCAAGCGGGGGTGCGTCCAGCGAAGCAAGGCCTCCGCCGACACCGGCTGAAGGTCACAGGCGCGGTAGCGCGGCTGATATTGCAAATAAAACTCGTCCTTCCGGAGCCCGCGCTCTGCGTCAGCGGCCAAACGGTATCCCCGACGCATGCGATTGTCGCGCTCCTCGGAATACCAGGCGAAGGGCTGCCGCGCTTCGAAGGATTCATGCAGCCCGATCAATACCTTACGAATCACATCGTCACCGGTGTCCGCGCCCAGAGTCACAGCGCAGATTCCCGCGTGGAAGCGCGGAGACATCGGAACTGCCGCTGCCATCAACGGCCGGGACATGCGCTGGCGAAGCTCGTTCACCAGCGCTTCCAATTCCTTTGGACTGGGTAGGTCGACCAAGAACGCAAAGCGTGTCACACCGACGTGGTAGACGTCCGCCAAACCTTCCAGCGCGAACTTCAGCCGGACGCCTGCTCGACGAATCAAGACCTCCAGCGGCCGCATGCCGAGGGCTTGGCCGGCCTCATTGGCGCGAGGGATATCAAACACGTCCAAAAGAACCGCGAACATTCGCCGGCCGCTGTGCCTCTCCGCCAAGCCGGCATAGTCAATCTGGAACTGGTGTCGATTCGGAATTCCACTGACCGGTTCCAAGCGGCCGGACATGTTTCTCAACTCAAGTTGCGCAATCACCAACTGGGCCAAAGTGGACAGCTGGGCGCGCTCTGGCTCTGAGAACTCGCGCACCTTTGTGTCCATGATGCACATGGCGCCTATAGCGACACCGTTCTTCGCCACAAGGGGCGCTCCGGCATAAAACAGCAGGTGGGGCGGAGCGACGACCAATGGGTTGTTCTCAAAGCGCGGGTCCTCCCGAAGATCCGGGACGACCATCACCTCGTTGCAGGCGATCGCATGGGCGCAGATGGAGAACCTTATATCCGTCTCACCGACCGGCAAGCCGATTCGGGAAATAAATCGCTGCTTGTCGTCTCCGACAATTGAGACGAACGCCACTGGAGCATTGAAGGCGAACGCGGCCAGCGAGGTGATGCGATCCAAGGATGGCCCGGACTCCGAGTCCAAAACATGCATCGCTCCCAAAACCGCCATCCGTTCCTGAGCTTCGGTGATAGGCACATTCATGGCAACTGCGCGGCAACCATTCGACGGTAAGTTAGCTCTATATCATTAATTCGAACCACAGCCCATGAAATCCTGATGAGTTGGGCCCAACCCCGCTGGTTCTGATGACTACCGTGTCGCTTCGTCCTGGAGCGCCACGTCCGGCACCGGTTGGGCTGCTCCACACTTTGGGCAACAAACGATGGTTGCGCCCTCTCGACGGTCGAAGCCGTCCGCCCCGGTCAGCACTGCCACCCAGCGACCGTGGCAGGACAGACACTCAATGTCCATGCTTTCAGCCCCAGGCCATACGGGCTGCTCAGCAACTGCACTGGTCGTCAAACGCTTGGCCTCGGTGACATTGGTGATGATGAATCTTTCAGTGACAAGCACGTCGGCATCTCCTCTATCTGTGCATCGTGGCGCTCAGCCCTCAAGCAATGGGCACCCTAGCCATGATCAACCTTTCACGGGCCCGATCAATCCGATGAGGCCTTCTATGTGAACAATTCAGCGTTCCATTCGCCGGCAGAGGACTCCGCTCCGTTGTCCGAAGTCGCTGAGATATCATAGCGGGGATGACCGACAGCCCGCCTATTTACGCCTTGGCCTACGCCAGCCGCTCCTCTTCAAATCTCGACAATTCGGATTTGGAAGAGATCCTCGTCGACGCGTCGGCCCAAAATCGAATGGCGGATGTGACCGGGGTGCTGCTCTACGACGGCACAACTTTTCTCCAATACCTGGAAGGCCCCGAGGAGGGAGTTGCCTCGGTTTTTGACCGCATCAAGCAGTCTAAGCGGCATGCGGATATCCGGGTGCTCACCAGTGGTGAAGTGCCAGAACGCTACTTCTGGAACTGGTCGATGGCTTGCCAGCATGCCGACGCGTCCTTGATCCAGAAGATAGAAGCCGCACGCTGGAGCGAGCGCAGTCACCCCTTCTTGGAAGAAGATGCTGAGCACAACCCAGGCCTGCGTCTGCTGGCCGAGTTCTGGTCGGTCCAGGCCCCTCCGACAACGTAAAGGCCCATCCCGCTCGGATGGTGAACGAGTTAGGAAGGTGCGCGGCCTGTCTAGGCGTGCACGTGTCAGGCTACGGAAACCTAACTGATAGCAACGTAGGGTTTGCCCATCGGCTTCATGGTGATGCCGAACACGGAGAATGATCATGGGCAGTCAGAATCAGCAGAGTCCGAATCCCGGCCAGAACCAACCGGGTCAGCAGAACCAGCCGGGGCAGCAGGGGCAGCAGGATCGCGATACCCAGCGCCAGGGTCAACAGCAGCAGGACCAGAACGGCAAGCGCGAGCGGTCCGGCCAGCAGGGCGGCAAGGACGAGGAAGAGTAAGCTTCCCAAGCGTTGACGAGCCAAGGGCTCGGCCGTCCAGGCCGAGCCTTTTTTGTATCAGGACACGCTCAAGTCAGAATTCCGTCTTCCCGGGCCACTCGAACCATCTCCAGCGAGTTGCCCACATTCAGTTGACGCATGATGGCGCGTTTGTGGGATTCCACCGTGCGCGTGGAAAGATGAAGCTTCTGCGCGACATCTTGGGCCCTCATGCCCAAAGCCACGTGCTCCAGGACCTGCAATTGCTTGGCGGTCAGCATCGCCTGCCGTCTCTTGGGGGCTGCAGCTTCCGCTTCCGCCTGCGAGGCAAGAAAGCTGGCTGCTACATACGTGCATCCGTCCATGATGCAATCGATCGCGCGAAACAGCTCTTGGCTGCTACAGCGTCTGTGTAGAAATCCCTTCGCGCCGGCGGCTATCGCGTGGGTCACAGTGTCTGGGCCGGCCTCTGCTGGGAGAAAGATGAAGGCCGGCGCCCCCTCCTGCTGCAGCATCCCGTCCATCAGAGCTATGCAACTTGCGCTAGGCAAGTAGAGATCGGCTATCACCAGGGTCGGGCGGACTTGGCTGACAAGCTCTTGGAAGCGCGCCGCCGTTGAAGCAATCCAGATGCGTGAGAACCGGCTTTCCAGTAGCTTTGCGATCCCCTCCGCCACGAGTGTGTGCCCGTCGACCAGCAGAAGACTACCGAACTGCTTACGCTCCGGCGGGTTACAAACCATATCCACTGCAGCGTTCCTCGGTCGGGGGTATCCAAGCTAGCAGACCCGGTGACTAGGGGGAAAGGGCATGGGGACGGGTATTGGTGCTTGGCAGCTAGACGGGGGCCGGCGGGGTGGGCGCTGTGCTGGGCATCTCGGCTAGCAACCACAACAAGAAGGCGCCCTGTTCGAGAGTAGGGCGAATTTTTTGACCTGATCGGGCCCGCGACTCAAGCTCATCCAAGAACGCGGTGCCAGACGCGAAGTCAGTCACGGAGGGCGTCAAACGTTCAGCCGCCGTCGCCAGCTCTGCGAGGTCAAGCAAGGCGTCGTCGCAGACGAGGGAGATCAGCGTGGTCTTGCCCAAGGCGGTAAGGCCGTGCTGTGGCGGTTTGGCAATCATTACCCATACAAATCCTGCATCCACGAGCTCAGTCGCCCGCGAAGGGGAAGGGCGAAAACCCTGTGCCACCATGCTCAGGTCCGCCATTAGGTCAAGGCTTTTTTCTTCTAATGCCAACTGCAAGCTCCCGTGTCGTATGGAAAATGTGCCACCTACTACGACCGCCATCAAGCGCATCGTTAATGAACGTCTCCAAATCTCTTCGTGGGTAGGAGAGGTTCTTTCCCAGTCAGTCGGCGACACTTCTCAGTGCAAGCCAGCATTGGTCGCGCGGGCAGGGCATCTTGGGCTGCGGCTGAAGGACTCTAACCGAGGTAGCGATCTATCGGAACCACCTTTGCTGCCTGAGAGTCCTCCAGCAGTTGCAGCGCTCTTGCCTTCCTTGCTCCGATGCCCGCGATTGCCTCTGGAACGACAACCGTCTCGTATTCCCGGGAGTTGCTGTCAAAGCAAGTTGAGGCAATGCAGGAGTCTGCGGCCATCCCGCACACCACCAATTGATTGCATCCCAGCTTTGCGAGAAGGACAGCTAAGGGGGTTGCCAGGAACGCGGAGTGCTTGGGCTTCAGAACGAAGTAATCATCAAGAGCAGGGCGAAGCAGAGTTGCAATCTTCGCCGAGACGCCATCCGCAGCCAAGCATTCTTGAACTAACTCCTTGAAGTCCATCTGCCAGTTTGCAAAGTTATCATTGGCGTAAATCACCGGATCGCCCTCGGCTTTGAAGTGCTGCCGGAGGCGGGCGATGGCCTTTGAAGCATTCAGCGCGCTGCTCGCAATCAAGTCGGCCTCCGGGAAGTCAAACCGACTGAACATGTCAACGATGAGCAGGGCGGGCGTCGTTTTCTTCATGCGTGGCTCCCGGAATTGCTCAATCGCCCGTTTGGCTGTGGGGGGCAGCCATAGGCTTAGACTGAGGTGAATCCTTTTGGCGAAGGAAAATTGTCAGTATCACCAATGACAGCACTGCCAAGAACTCACTCTGCCAATTCTGGAACGACTCAAACCAGAAGCTGCTGCTCCACAAGTGTTCCCAGCACGTGGGAGGCGGAAGTCCTTTGAAGGCCATCTCGTCGACTTCAGCGCGCCAGCTGCCGGCCAAGTGGAGAGAGAAGCTCATGAAGAAAAGGAGCCCGAAGGCGATAGCTAAGGAATGCCCATAGAGAGCCTTCCACACTCCCCCGCGTCGCACGGGCCATGGCGTGGGCCCGTCTTCAACACGCTCTTCTTCCTCATCGGGAGAGAGGGGCCTGGACTCTGCCGACCCCTTCTGGCGAAGGGTTACGGTCAAAAGGACATACATCCCCATCTGCAAGAACTCACTTTCCCAATTCTCGAAGGTGGCGCTAACGAAGTGACCGCTGTGGAGGTACCCCCATAGCCCCAACAGCGGCCTATGTGCTTCCTTGAGCTCTTCATTGTGTGCCAAGAACCCGGTCCAGATCTGTCCCAACAAGAAGCAGATCAGTAATAGGAACAGGACTATCGATAAGCCGTTTCTTTTCCACATGGCCAGTAGTGCCTAATGTTGTGCGTCTGCCAGACCGTGGGGAGGTTTGGAGCCGATGGAACAGGGGGCTGAACGACAAGGCGACACCTCAGCGTCGCCTTTTTTCTAATCAACCTGCAAAGCCTGGCGTTCCTCCAGAGCTGCCAACGTCACCGAAGTTCGGCTGGGTGCTTCCCGACGGATCGGGAGCACTCCCCGACCCGGTTCCGCTGCCCTTGACGCCCTGGCCAGGGCTAGGGCGGTCCCCAATTGAGCGCTGAGCGTCGGAGGAGTCCGAGGTGCTGTCGTCCGCCGGGGGTTTGGCGGGCACAAATGGTGAAATGGGGTCACTCGCCGGGAACGTTTCTTCCAGTGCTTCTTCATGGTTGCGTTGCGTGCGCGCCTCTCGGGCTCGTTGCTCCGCGGGCGACTCTTTGGCGTTGTTTTCCCCCGGAAGGGGTGGGTCTTTCTGATCTCTTTCCATGACTGACTCCAAAAGGGGGCAGACAAAAAATCGCCATCGCAGCATTGCGACGGCGTCCAGAACTATGCAACTGCTGCAGCATTGCCACCGGATTGGGCCAACAGGGTGAGCTTCTCGTCGGTGGCCTTCTCTTCTTCAAGTGTCTCTAGAAGAAGCGGAACAGCGGCCTTGTAACCCAACTGCTTGGCCAAGGCTGCGATGGTTCCGTAGGAGGCAATTTCGTAATGTTCGACCTTCTGCGCCCCACCGATCAACGCAGCGTCACGGACTGGTCCCTCTTCGATGCTGTCGATCGCCTCTTTGCCCTCCTCTACCAATCCCTCCATCGCGGCGCATTTGATGCGCTTGAGCCGGATTCCAAGAAGTTCGACAACCCGGTCGATGCGCTCGATCTGGCCTTGGGTCTCCTCCAAATGGGTCTCGAAAGCGGTGGCGAGTTCTGGGTTGGACGCAGCCCGGGCCAAGCGAGGCAGAGCTTTGGTGAGCTGTTTTTCAGCGCTGTAGATGTCAGACAGTTCGTGGATGAAGAGGTCTTCGGCAGTCTTGATCGCCATGTCTGCGTTCCTACGGATGGGTGGGTGTTAGACGCTATGCTTCGTGGTGTTAGTTTTCATCTGGTTATCGTGAAGCTGGGCTACACACCAGCCGGCTCCTCCGTTTCTTCATCGCAGGCCCCGGGCATGCATCGGTCCTTCTTGGCCTTCAAGTGCGCGGCGGTCTTAGCGAGCTGTTCGTAACGCAGGCGGATCTCTTCCAGCCGGTCCTGATCCATTTGTTCAAGGTTGAGCAGTTCGTCATTGGCGTTATGAGTGACGCGAATCAACTCGTCGAGTTTGATGTGAATTGCTGCGGTGTCGGCGTTTTGGGTGTGTTGTATCAGGAACACCATCAGGAAGGTGACGATCGTCGTGCCCGTATTGATGACCAACTGCCAAGTGTTGTTGAAACGAAACAGCGGGCCGCTTCCTGCCCAGACGATGACAACGCCCAAAGCAGCGACAAAGGCGCTCAGCGAACCAGAAGCCTTGGAAACGCTGCAGGCGATCCGGTTAAAAAAGACGTTTCCCATAGTGCTCATTCATCGGCTGTGGTGGCAGGACCATAGGAGTTCGGTCGTCTTCGCGCAGTGAGCACGGCGGCAAGGAAAAGGGAACAATCTAAATGGTTCAGCTTGGGTGAAGTAGGTCACGGATTTGAGCCGTCCACCCCCAACTTAAGGAAATTTTTACAACGTTATCGCTCGTTTGTGACGCCCTTGGAACGAACCTTTTATTCCTAAACGAAATGAGGGCCGGGCCATGAATCCTGCCATCGTGCGTCGGTTAGAGATTTGGGCATCAATGAAGGGATTTCGCCGTCTTACCGTTGGCCAGGCCGCAGAGCATCTGCAGGAATTAGTGCCTGGATACCCAAGCCTGGGGGACGGGCCCTCGGTGGTTTCAGCCGACGGCTGCCGCTGGTTCGAGCATGAGATGGAGGCGGTGGCAGATGCCGTTTTCCAGGTTGCGAGCTGCTCAAGCGACTTGGAGGAGACGCTCGAAGGCGATGATTGGGACGTGGATCGGGACAGTGAGGGAAGGTGGTCCGTCCCAGCCGTCTGCAGGCGGGAGTGGACGGGCAGACGCCCCCGTTTACCGCCCTCGTTACAAGGTTGGTTTCTGCGCTGAGACGCCCTCAATAGACGGTTCACGGGGCGGCGACGACACAGACGATACAAGGGAAAGCGGCCGAATCACGGCCAAAAAGGATCGTTATGGCTAGGCCTATCTGGAGTGGATCTTTGTCGTTTGGTCTCTTGAACATCCCGGTCTCGCTGATGTCGGGGGAGCGCCGCACTGATCTGAGCTTCCGGATGCTGGACTCCCGAGACAAGAAGCCGATTCGGTTTGAGCGGGTGAATGCGGACACGGGGGAGGAGGTGCCGTGGAAGGACATTGTTAAGGCCTTCGAGTATGACAAGGGCAGTTACGTCGTCGTCGAGAAGGAAGACATCGCCGCGGCCGCTCCAGAGACCCACGAGTCCGTCGATGTAGAGGCGTTCGTCGATGCATCCAGCATTGGTCTGCGTTTCTTTGAGAAGCCATACATCCTGGTTCCTGGAAAGAAGGCGGAAAAGGGCTATGTATTGCTCCGGGAGACGCTGAGAGAAACCGGAAAGGTTGGCATCGCCCGAGTGGTGATCCGCACCCGCGAATACCTGTGTGCGGTGATGCCTGAAGGGGACGCTTTGGTCCTGATTCTGCTTCGGTATCCGCAGGAATTAGTAGCGCCCGATGACTACAAGCTTCCGGCTGGGCAGACTGGCGACTATAGGATCGCGCCGAAGGAAATGGAGATGGCCAAGCAGTTGATCAACTCTATGACCAGCGAGTGGGCACCTGACAGCTATCACGACGAGTTCCGCGAGAGGCTATCTGCGATCATTCAAAAGCGAGTAAAAGATGTCGGTGCCACCACAAAGTTTGAAGAGCCCGTGCATCCAGAGGATGCTGCCACGAACGTGGTCGACTTCATGTCTCTCTTGCAGAAGAGCTTGGAGACAAATAAGCGCACCCCTGCCAAAAGCCTGCCGGTGAAAACGGCCTCCAAGTCCCAGGCGAGGTCGGGCAAGGAGAAGGAGAAGGTTGCACCGGCAAAAAGGGCGTCGAAGAAGGTCTCACCCAAGACAGAAGCCACCAAAAAGGCGCCCGCCAAGAGGACGCGCAAGTCTGCCTGAGCGGCGAGAAAGGCGCCCGCCAAGAGGACGCGCAAGTCTGCCTGAGCGGCGAGAGCGAAGTAGGGCAAGCCGCTAGCGTGACGCAGCTTCTGGGCAGACGCGCGGAGAACCTAGCGGCGCGAAGAGGCGTGAAGAGATAGACAAGGCCGGTTCACGGTGACCCCACGGAGGCGGGGCTAGAAACGGTCTACCTGCCAAGGAGTTACAGCGCCATGAGCGACGACAAAAAGAAGACTGGAACGCCCGATCGTGACCGGATCAATGTCAACGAAGACTACGAGGTCCAGTATTGGACCAAGGCGTTGGGCATCACGGCTGCTCAGCTCAAAGAGGCGGTCAAGGCCGTCGGTCCCACATCGGCTGCGGTTCGTAAGCACCTGGGCAAGTGACGGGCGCGGGGCATGTCCCTCACCGAATACCGGCGCAAACGGAGCTTTAGCAGGACAAAGGAGCCCGAGCCTGGAAAGGTGCTGCCAGCGGGGCAGCGGGCCATCTTTGTCGTGCAATTGCACCACGCCAGCCGGCGCCACTACGACTTTCGTCTACAGGTCGGTGACGCTCTCAAGAGTTGGGCTGTGCCCAAAGGGCCAAGCTACGACCCGAAGGTCAAGCGGATGGCTGTCGAGGTGGAAGACCATCCCGTTGACTACGCTGGTTTCGAGGGCGAGATCCCCAAAGGCGAGTATGGCGGCGGTCATGTTGCTCAGTTCGATCACGGGGTGTGGGCTACGGAAGGAGATCCGGAGACCCAGCTTGCCAAAGGGCACCTGCGCTTTGAATTGTTCGGAGCCAAGCTTAAGGGGGGATGGCACTTGGTCCGCTCCGGCAAGCCGGCGCGCCAGCCGCAGTGGCTGCTCTTCAAGGAAGACGATGCCTATGCAAGCCAAGTCGACGCAGACGATCTGTTGGGAGATGTCGCCCCGCCCCCCGCTGAAGACCTTAAGCGGGCCGGCAGCGGGAAGGCCGACAAAAAACGCCTAAAGGCGATTCCCGTTGCAAAGGTTGCTCGACGCGTGGACTGGGCGAAGAAGGCGCTGGCGCTCACCAATAGTAAAAAGGCCGAGGCCCCGGTGGCGCCGTTCAAGCCCCAACTGGCCAAGCTGGGTGAGTCGCCACCCAAGGGCGATCAGTGGGTGCACGAGATCAAATGGGACGGCTACCGGATCCTGGCGACCGTGGCGGAAGGAGGGGTTCGCTTATGGTCGCGCAACGCGTTGGAATGGACCAGCAAGATTCCGGAGATCCGCGACGCGATCGCTGCCTTGGGGTTGAAGTCAGGCGCGTTGGACGGGGAGCTGATTGCAGGGCGCGGGACGAAGGAAGACTTCAACTTGCTACAAGCAACCCTGTCTGGTGAACGACAGGGGGCGCTGTCGTATGCGCTCTTTGACCTTCTGCATATCGATGGCGTGGACATCGCCGACGCGCCGCTGCTGCAACGAAAGGCGCTGTTGGAGGAAGTCCTGAAGGGAACCCCGACCCATTTGGCCATGAGCTCGCACATCGTCGGCGATGGCGAGGCGGCTTACCGTCTCGCGGGGGATCAGCATTTCGAGGGCATCATCTCCAAGCGCGCCGATCGCGGCTATCACGGCGGCCGGGGTGAGGATTGGAGGAAGACCAAGCAACTTGCTAGCGATGAATTCGCGGTTGTCGGCTACACGGCGCCCAAAGGAAGCCGCACGGGTTTCGGATCGTTGCTACTGGCCAAGCCGGACCCCAAGCATGGGTGGCTTTACGCCGGGCGCGTCGGCTCCGGGTTCTCGGACGCCCTGATCGGGGAGCTGACGGCGCTGATCGGCACCGCCGGCGGGAAGAAGCCCACGGCGTATGTGCCGACCACGGACACCGATCTGCGGGCCGCCACTTGGTTTGCGCCCCGGTTCGTGGTCGAGGTGTTTTACCGGGGCATCGGCGGGCAGCAACTGCTGCGCCAAGCGTCGCTGAAAGCCGTGCGGCCCGACAAAGACGTGGCCGATCTCAAGGACTCAGATCGGAGCGATTTCCGAGGCCGTGCGACGTCATCCAAGCCGACTCAGGGGGGCGAGAGAGGAATGACTGATCCGGTGCGGGGTATCGCCGTCAAAACTAGGGAGGGCAAGGGTGGGGGCGTTCCGGGAGAGCGTGCGCCCCCCAAGCTTTCCAGTCCCTCCAAGGTGATCTTCCCCGACCTCAAGGCAACCAAGCAGGACGTGTGGGACTACTACAGCGCGGTCATGGATTATCTTTTGCCTGAGATCATTGGGCGTCCACTGTCGATCATCCGGTGTCCAGCTGGGACTGGCAGGCCGTGCTTCTTCCAGAAGCACCACACCGCGGGGCTGGAGTTGGTGAGCTCGGTGAAACTCAAGGAAGACAGTGGAATCAATGCCCACTACCTGGTGGTCGAAGACGCCGCCAGCCTTCTGGAGCTCGTGCAGTTCAATGCCTTGGAGTTCCATCCTTGGGGCAGCCACGCCGATTCCCCCGACCGGGCCGATCGCGTGGTGTTCGATCTAGACCCCGGCCCGGACGTGCCATTCTCGGAGGTCAAGAAGGCCGCGACCGACATCCGAAAGCTGCTTCAGCAACTCGAGTTGGAGTCCTTCTTGCGGGTGTCCGGTGGCAAGGGTCTGCACGTGGTAGTGCCGTTGAATCCCGGGTGCGATTGGGATCTGACCAAGCGGTTCGCCCACGGGTTCGCGGACGCTTTGGCACAGTCCGAGCCGCACCGGTTTTTGGCGACGTCGACCAAAAGCTTGCGCAACAAACGCATATTCGTCGACTACCTGCGCAACGGCCGAGGCGCCACCGCGGTGGCGTCGTATTCCTTGCGAGGCCGGCCTGGTGCGCCCGTGGCCATGCCCATCGCGTGGAGGGAGCTGGCAAAGCTCACTCGGGCAGATACCTTCACCATGAAGGACGTTCCCCCCAAGCTCAAACGCAGGCGCAAGGACCCTTGGGAAGGCATCGAATCCATCCAACAAAATCTTGCACGGTGGGCACAGGACGACTGATCCCGCTCACCTGCTGCCGTCGCCTTTCAGGAGAAATAATCATGCGCCGATCCATCGTTTGCGCCGCCGTCGCGGTTGCACTCTCTGCGTGCGGAGGCGGCAACACAGAGTCCCGCGTCCAAGCGCCGGGGGCCGAAGAAACCGCGAAGACCAAAGCGCTGGAGACCGGCGCCGCCGTTCTGCAGGACAGGCCGCCGGTCGACGCCATCAATGCCTATCTGGACGGGTTTCATTTCTACAACGGCCAGATGAAGGTCCAAATGGAGGCCCACCACTACTGCTCCATCCTCAACGAGGATGTTATCCAGTGCACGATCTACGACGGAAATGTAAAAGATGCCAAGTTGATGGGGGTGGAATACATCATCAGCGCGAAGCTGTTTGCAGGTCTTCCTGAGCAGGAAAAAGCGCTATGGCACAGCCACGTTCAGGAGGTGAAATCGGGTCAGCTCATCGCTCCAGGGATTCCCGAGGTGGCCGAGCATGCGCTGATGGAGAAGCTCATCCACACCTATGGCAAGACCTGGCACACCTGGCACACAGACTTGGACAAAGACCTGCCACGCGGCATGCCGCAACTGATGATGGGGTTCACTGCAGATGGGCAAGCGGACCCGGCGATGGTGGCAGCCCGGGACGCACGGCTGGGCGTCAGCAGTGAGGACAAGCGAAAGCGCCGTGCCAACATCGCCGCGCCCCCAGTCGATGCGGGGGCGGATGCATGGCAGAAGGGCAACGTTATCCAAATCGAGGACCCGAGCGCTGGCCATGGTCACACAGATGAGGAGAAAACGGATGGGCCCTCCGACGCAGAGAAGAACGCCACGTCTAGCGCGAGTTCCGGCAAGTAGCCGCAATGCTGCCGGGTCCTTCAATCGCCGCGTTGCTGGTTTGGCGGAACTCACGCGGCGCTCGCGCTGTTTTCGCAGGCGGTTGATCGCCGCAGGGCGATTCTTCAGCTTCCAGTTAACCTTCTCGGACGTGCGCCCATGAAACGGACACTCGGATACGTCGCGCTGCTCACGACACTCGCTTGGCCTGCATTGGCCCAACAGGGAGACGGGACGGATGTCCCCGCACGGGTTAACACATTCAAACCCGACAAGGTTCCCGCGACCGGCGAGCGCATTGCGGGACTGAAGGTGCCGCAGGGGTTCGAGGTGAAAGCCTTCGCGAAGGATCTTCAGAACGTCCGGATCATTGCCGTAGCGCCCAGTGGCGACATTTACGTTTCCCGCCGTGACCAAGGGGACGTGTTGCTACTGAAGGACGCCAATGAGGACGGGGTTCTGGATGAAGCCCCGCGGACTGTGGCGCACCGTCCCAGCGTCCATGGATTGGCTATCGGGGACGGCCACCTTTATATGGCCACTGCTACAGAAGTATTCCGCGCCCCCCTCAATCCCGACGGCTCCTTGGGTGCGATAGAGCGAATCATCAATGATCTGCCGGACGGTGGGCAGCATCCCAACAGAACCTTGGCGTTCGGCCCTGACGGCATGCTGTATATCAGCGTGGGATCGTCGTGCAATGCTTGCAATGAGTCCAATCCTGAACACGCAACCCTCTTGCGCGCCTCGCCGGACGGCAAGAGGCGCACGATTTTCGCCAGTGGTCTGCGCAACACCTTGGGCTTCGCTTGGGATCCGAAGACCGGCGAACTGTGGGGGATGGATCACGGCATCGATTTCCTGGGCGATGATGTTCAACCGGAGGAGCTCAACCACATTGTCAAAGGCAAGCAGTATGGTTGGCCCCACATCTGGGGAAAGAATGGGCAGAATCCGCAGAGCACGCCGCCAGGAGAAATCACGAAGGCCCAGTGGGCTCAGATGAGCGAGCCCATCGTCTTGGGCTATACGGCGCACGCGGCCCCCATGCAACTGGTCTTCTACACCGGCAGCCAGTTTCCTGCCGCCTACCGAGGCGACGCGTTCGTTACCATGCGGGGGTCATGGAATCGGAAGCCGGCCTCTGGTTTTGAGGTGGTGCGGATCCGGTTCCGTAACGGGCAGCCGGTGACGTTCGAGCCATTCCTGTCCGGGTTCCTGACCGATGGCGGTCAGAGGCACATCGCACGCCCGGTGGGCTTGGCTGTCACGCGGGGCGGGGCGCTCTTGGTGGGCGACGACGCCAACGGCGGGATATATCGGGTGAGCTACGGTGCAGGCAAGGCGGCAGCTGCGACCGCGACCGTCATCCCGAAGCAGTCCTTGGAAAGGCAGGTGACTGAAGGCACGGGTGTCCCCTTGGCTCTCGATCGCGTATCGCAGGCGGCGTCCTTCGGCATCCGATCGCCGGCGTTCCAAAACGGTCAGGCGCTCTCTTCTCGATTCAGCGCATATCACGAAGGGCTGTCGCCCCCGCTTGCGTGGGACGCCGTTCCGAAGGCGGTGACTTACGTGATCATCGCGGAGGACCCGGACTCTACGCCCATCAAGCCGTTCGTGCACTGGGTCGCTTGGAACATCCCCGCCTCCGTGACCAGCTTACCCGAGGGCGTCCAGGTCCAGCCCCGGCTGACCGACCCTGAGGGCGTCCTGCAGGGGGCGACCAGCCGTGGTTCTGTTGGATACTACGGTCCCAGGCCGCCGGTGGGGGATCCGCCGCACCACTATCATTTCCAAGTGCTGGCGCTGGACAGGGCGCTCGATGTTCGTCCGGGGGCGACGCGTGATGAGGTGCTTAAGGCCGTAAAGGGCCACGTTTTGGCAAAAGGCGTCGTGGTCGGCACCTATCAACAGACCGATCCGCCACTGAAGTGACACAGCGGGTGGTAGGGCAGCTGATCCCATGCACTGATAGTCCGCTGGGGTGCGCCAGTGGGAAGGGCCGGATGCGGCGGAAAAAGGCGCTTCGCGATATCATGGGAGCATGAGCAGTTCCCCCCCAGATAACGAAGCGCCTAGGCTTCTTGGATTCGACGTCCCCGACTTACAGGAGAACGTGGACCAGTCCGAAGACGAGGCGATCATTGCCATGTTGGACGTGGCCCCGCATGCCGCCTGGCTTGCCCTGTTTAATGACCGCTTGGACGCGTTGAAGAGCGATCTGGGGGTGGCTGGGGTGGAGGTGGAAGGTCCCTCTATCCGTTTCTACGGTTCGATTTCGGACGGCAGGAGATTGGCAACCGCCGTTGCCTCCCTAATCAACGACGTGACCTTGGACTATCGGTCCCAGTCAAGTGCAAGAAAGGTACCCTTTGAGCGGCCCGACCCGTTCTAGCGAGGACGCCCGGGCGGAGCGCTAAGAAATGTCCGTTCCGTGTCGGCGGGAGAAGTCTTCAAACCGAAAGAGGCTGATGGCTTGGTGCTCGCCGCACTTGGGGCACTTGAGGGTCGCTCCTCCTTCTAAAGGTTCAAGCCCTTGGGCCGGAGTGGCGGTGAACGCTGCACTGCATTGGAGGCAGCGGCAGTAAACCCGGGTCAGCTCCAACAGCCGACCGTCCTGACTTCTTACGCCTTCAACATCCAGAAGGTGGAAACGACCTGTATTCGGCACTGAGGCGCTGGCTCTTTGTTGGGGCGATGGGAGGTTGGGCGTGTGACGCGTTCTCGCGCCGCTATCTTCGCGGACCGGACGCGCTCACGACCGTAGAGAAGGGGATAATGCGGCGGACGTTCGCGTGTCAACGACGAACCGGGCGCCTTTAGCTTGAGCAGCATCATAGCGCAGGCCCCATCCATGCGAGAGGCAGATCTCCATACAGATAGCCAAGCCCAGCCCGGCGCCGGTGCTGTCACGGGGATTGGCGCGCCAGAAGCGCTTGAACAGCAGTGACTGGTGCGCCGGCGTCACGCCGGGGCCATCGTCCTGCACGCTCAAACCCGCGGGGAACACGTCAACGCGCACCTGGCCGCCCGCGGCCGCATGGTGGATGGCGTTCTCAATCAGATTCTTGGCCAGCACGAACACCGCCGACGCATCTGCCGGCAGAAGCACGTCGCCGGCCTGGTCGTGCACATCGACGCTCACCGAGCGTTGCGCGCACACGCGAACCAGGTAGTCGGCCGCATCCTGGATGATCTGTGCAAGGCGAACCGGCGCGAAGGTGTAGTTGTGTGCCTCGCTCACTTCGGCAAGGTGCAGCAGCTGATGAATCTGGCGCGCCATATGCCCGGCGTCCTGCAGCAGCACCTCCCTGTTGGTTGCGCTGCTCAGTTCAATTTCGGCCGTCAACAGCGACAGCGGTGTTTTCAGTTCGTGCGCCGCCGATGCCAGGAACTCCTGTTGCACGCGGAAGCCGTTCTCCAGGCGGGCGAGGGCGGCATTGAAGGCATCGAGCAATGGAGCAACCTCCGTGGGAAGCCCCCGGCCCCGGAGGCGGGTGCCTAGGCTTCTAGGGTTAACCTGCGCAGCGATCGCTGAGACCTCGCGGAGAGGAGCGATCATTCGCCTGATGGTCCAATATACGACGATTGCGAAGGTCAACAGCGCCAATAGCAGCGTGACCAATCCCGCCCTGAGGTAGAGCGTGCCAGCGTAGTCACTGAGTGTAAGCACCAGCCGATCACTGCGCGCCACACGAACAATGTAGCGTTGGCCCTGGATTTCCACTGGCCCTTGCATGACTCGCAGGCGAATGGTCGTTCCATTGCCCGCCACCGTCATCGAGTCAAAGCTCCAGGGCAGCACTCTTAGGGCCTCCAGGGCCGGGCCGGGCGAACTTTGCAGAACAGCGACCCCAGCGCTGTCAACGATGCAGTAGGCGGAGTCCTTGGTCATGGCGTCGTATGCATTGACGTTCTGTGGCTTCAGGTCGACGGAGAAGTTCCCTTCCGCATCTCTTCTTAGACCTTCGATCAGGTGATCGAGCTCCTCTTGCAGTTCCGTGCGGAGCAAGCGATCGGGCAGCTTTGGGGAGGTCATGGCGAGCATGACCAAAACGGCTGCCAGTGCCGCCACCAACATTGCCAGCATGGTGCCGATCATCAAACGCGCGGTCAGGCTACTCGGCAGCATCAGAGGGAATCAAAGAAAAGCCCAGGTTGCGCACGTTGATGAGAGAAAGCGGGGCGTCGATCGCGGCGAGCTTTTTCCGCAGGCGATGCAAGGCGACGTCCAACGCGTTGGGGGTTACGGCGTCTGAAACGCCCCAGGCCGCCGCCTCCAGCGCGGTGCGCCGAACCACCTGTCCAGCGCCCCTCACCATCAGAATGATGAGCTGCAGCTCTGCCGGTGCCAAGCTGACCTGTTCTTGGTGGTGCCGCATGCAGCTCAGTTCGGGCAGGATCTGAAGCCCGTGGTAGCTCAGCTGAAGCTCGCGAAACTCTGCGGGACGACGCATCAGCGCCCGCACGCGCGCTGTGAGTTCTTCTATGGCAAACGGCTTGGGGAGGTAGTCGTCCGCTCCCGCGTCCAGCCCGGCCACCCGATCGTGCAGAGCGTCCTTGGCGGTCAGCATCAGGCACGGGAGCTTGCTGTCAGCCGCGCGCAATCTTCGGATCAGGTTCAAACCGTCGCCATCCGGTAACCCGCGATCCACGATGGCCAAGGCGTAGGGAAGATGAAGCAGCCCATGCCAAGCTGCCTCCAAGGTAGCGAACGTATCCACAGCGATGCCAGCAGCCCCCAGCCCTCGCTCGACCAAGTTGGCCAAGCGGGGATGGTCCTCAACCAAGGCAATTCGATTGGAAACGGCCGGGGCTGGCAAGGAGGGGGCCATGGGGGCTGAGATCTAAGTATGAACGATCAGAAGCTCCGGGAGATTCCCAAGCGCACTGCGGCGGACCCGTTCGAATCCGGTTCCAGAAGGGGGCTGTCCGCCAACTCGTTCGGCAGGAACTTGTAGTCTACGCCCCCAAGCACCCTCCATTTTTCGCCCAATGGACGGGAGAACCCTATGCTGACTTGGGGAACCAGGGCTGAGCCGGGCCGGTAGGGCGCTACGCCCCGGCTGATTTCTTCGTCCAAAGTGCCGTAGTAGTAGTTCACCAAGTCCTTGGACATCCATCGAACCCCAGCGCCAGGCACGACCGTGGTGCGCCCCCATTGCAAAGCATAACCATAGTCCACAGCAAACTCGTAACCCCCACTGGCGTCAGTTACATCAGCCAAGGCGCTGACCTTAAGCTCGCCGGCCCTTCCTCGCCAGCTCGCCGCCAAGCCGGCATCCAGCGCGTCGTCTCGGTCTTCCAGGGCAGTACCATCCAGCCCATTGCGAGCGAGTCCGGCGCGGGAAAGGTCCTTGATGTCGAACCCATCGAAGCGGCCAGAAAGGACGGCATCAATAGAGAGGCTCTTGCGTTGGATGAGGTGGATACCTCCTGACAGTCCGCGCCAAAAGAAGCGCTGCCCATCAAAGGTCACCAAGGGAAGAGGGCGAACGCGGGTGCCTTCGCCGACATAGGGGCTGTCGCGGACAGAAACGGCGACGCCTAGGGTCCATCGGTCGTCTTGGGCATCGGCGAGTAAATCACTGCTGCTGGAGACGCCTTGGGCCATGGCAATGGTGGGGACAAGGAGCAGCGGAAGGGCGAACACGGTCTTGAGCATGCGAGTAGCGTCGTGGGGAGGCGCTACGAGCTTTGATCATCCGAACTTACAGAGAACTTACCAACGCAGGGTCCGCTGCGGTTGGTTCAGCCAGCGCCCTCCGCCGTTGACGCCCGTGAACCGCCGCAGCGACCACACGAACCGGCTACCTTGCTAATGCAAGCGGCAGCAATGGCCTGACGCAGTCCGCATTGAATGCCGAGGTTGCTGCTCGGGCAGGCGCGGCTCCCGCCGAAGGCTTCCCGCCGGTCGGACCTTGCATGGCCGAGAGCCGAGCGTTGCTGACGGCTTGATGGCGACCGCAATGCGCGCATCGGAATAGGGCACCGCCGGGCAGCTCAACCAGGGAACCCGCTCCTGAGGATGAGGTCGCCTTGCACTCGCCACACTCCACGGTGAGGGCGAGAATGCGTTCCACATCCCCGGACGAGGCATAAATCGCCTCAAAGGAGCGCACAACGAAGGATGCTGACTTGGGCATCACTGCTCCTGAACAGGGGGACTGAGCGCAGGATCTCCTCAGGCCCGTGATGGGGCTGTAGTGATGGACCTCAGTGTTCAACGCAGCAGGGGGCGGCACAGGGACGGGGCCCGTGCGGCCATACGACCCCGATCAGCAGCCCTGGACGAACGGGGGGCGAGCGGAAGCGACCTTTGAAGGGTAGCGGCAAGGCCGCGTCGCCGATCACTACGTCATTGCAACGCAGACCCAAACCCCTGGCCGTGCTTTGGGCACCAGATTTGAGACCTTCAGGCCAGTTTTCAGGGTTTAGGCTCGGCCATCGATTTGCACTTCGTCTCGGATGGGTTTGAAGAGTGAAGTCATGTGGCATTCGTCTCCTGAAGGAGCTGCGATGAGAAAGTTCCGACCGCTTCCCTGTGCAGCCAGTGAGAGAAGACATCTGTTGCGCTTTTTCGACGTGCGGCGAGCGGACGGACCGTCCAAAACGCATACGCGTTGGCCAACTGGCCGGTGGATGGCCTAACAAGCCGCCCTCGCCGAAGATCTTCTTCCACCAGCGGGGCCAACCCCAGTGCGACGCCGTGCCCGTGGATCGCCGCTTCCTGGGCCAGATAGATGCTGGGAAACACCGAGCCAGCGTCAGCTGACACACCCTGCAGGCCAACCGCCTGCAGCCAGGCCGCCCAATCGGGAACGCCCGGTCGCCCTTCGGCGCTTTGATCATGGATAAACGCGACGTGGGCGAGATCGGCGGGCGATGCAATCGGCTTTCCGTCTTTGCGGGACGTGCCTGGGGCGCACACCGGAAACACCGGCGCGTCCATCAACTTCTCAACCTGCACGCCTGGGTATGTGCCAAGGCCGTATCGGATCGCGACATCGACGTTATCCTGGCCCACGTCGACCAGCTGATCGCTCGTGAGGACCCGCACCTGGATATCCGGGTGGGCCTCGTGGAAGCGGTGAAGCCTGGGCGCCAGCCACTTCGCGGCGAACGACTCCAGGGTGCTGACGCGCAGATGGTCGGGTTCGGCAGCCGCGCTTGGGTCCAGTGCGAGGTCGAGCATTTTGAAAATCTCAGTGAGCGACGCCGCAAGGGTGGCGCCTTGCGGGGTAAGCATCACCGCCCGATGGCCGCGCTCGAAGAGCTCGGTGCCCAGGTAGGCCTCGAGGCGTTTGACCTGGTGGCTCACCGCGGCCGGTGTGACAAACAGCTGGGTGGCCGCCTTCTGGAAGCTGAGGAATCGTGCAGCTGCCTCAAACGCCCTTAAGGCGTTCAGGGGAGGGGCGTGGCGCGGCTTCATCTGACGCTCCTACCAGCAGGGATGAACGATCTTATCAGGTTACTTTTACTAATCTGAAGGCGAAATCTTCTCGCTTGTCGGTGCCTGTTCGCTCGTCAATCATGGCGGCCACCATTCAAGGGAAGCCGCCATGCAGCTGAAACCGTTGGGCCCGGACGTGTTCTTGTGCCTTGGTGAGGACTACCACTCCGTTGCGACGGTTTTCGTCGATGGCAACCATGTGCTGCTGGTGGATTCACTGGGAAGCGCAGCGGATGCGGCGGCGTTGCGCGTGCTGATCTGCGACGAGCTGGGGAAAACGGTCCGCGTCATCGTATCCACCCATTTCATGAGCGATCACGTCGCGGGGCTTTCGACCTTTCCCGACGCCCTGGCCATCGCGCATCGCAATTACCGGCACACCTTCCTGTCACAGAACCGCCGTGTCGACGCGTTC